>CAYFXM010000008.1:0-32057 GCA_964346965.1 uncultured Actibacterium sp.
GGTCAGTCCGAAAAGCTCGATGGTCTCGTAGGTGTTCGCTTGATCGTAAGCCATGGTCTTGTCTCCAGATATTGGGTTCGACCACCACGTGAATGTGGTGGCATGGCCGAATGTCTGGTTTCCGAATCTGCCCGGGTCAGGGACGGCGCAGCCGCCGGCTTGCCGGGCGCAAAAGTTTTCCGCGCGCAACACCCGACACATGCGCGCGCTCACGCACGGGTTCACCCCAAGCCACCGGCCCCGCCCTCGCCGAAAAGTTTTGCGATCCTTGACGCGGGCTGATTTGGGGGCCATCCGGAGGATATGCTTCCGCGCTCATGTGTGTGTGTTTTTACGGCAGGCCAGCCCGACAGGAGCAGGCAAGCGGCGGGAGCGGGACACGCAGGTGGGCGGAGCGGCGGGATCGTTTTGCCCCCGGCAAAACAGACCAGAGCGCAGACCACAGGCGTGGCCGGGTCCCGACGTGCTCGCGAGGCGGGCAGGCCGGGAGGCCGCAGAGCAACGCCGCGGTGAGGACGCATGTCCGAATGCGCGACAGGCCAAGGGCCTGTTCTCACCTGCGACACGCGCAGCCGAGCAGGGGAGGCCGTAAGGCTGGGACATAGGTGGTCTGGCGCGAACGTATTTTACCGTCAAGAGTGAGCCGGCTCCGCAAACACCGTGGAACGGACGGAAAGCGGTAATTCGCTGCAGACGCAGAGAATTCGGACCGGTTGCGTCGAAGCAGACTTTCATTGGGCTTGGTTTAGCGGCTGTTTTCTCAGGCGCGCGAAGTCATCCGTCTAAAGCGACAAGAAACTAGCCGTCTGGCCGAATACCAACACGCAACGCGGCTTCAAGTTCGGCGTGAATGTCAAAGGCGGTTTCCGCTTCGATTTCCATAGAAATGGCAAGGGCAAACCGAATGTCGTCGTCGGGACTCAATCCACCTCCAGAACTATCGCGACACTGAACTCGTATCGGAAGTCGCATGTTGGTGTGGAAGTTTGGAATCACAGGATTGCTGTGTGTCAGCCTTCGCGACCAGACGGTCCCGCGCTTGATAAGATTAGCGTCAAGTTGATCGCCTTTCATAGCAAGAGCCCATCCTTCGTCGTCAATTAGCTCCCCAAAAAGGTCATAGCCATGTGGGATAGCATCCAACGAAGCCAGACGGTAGCGTGCACGGGTCACCCGGATTGGAGTGAACCAAGCAACTGTTACTTTCATCGTTCGTCCGATGCGTTCGCCACTCAAAGATGGAGGAAGTGGGACATCGAAAACCGCTGCGCGATCTTTGCGCAAAGTGCCTAGCCCTACGAGCGTTGCCCCATTCACCGGTGCCTCTCTCATCTTTTCATCGTCAAGGAGGCCATGTCCGTAGTAGCGGCATACTTCCTCTCTTGCCTGTGCATGGCGTCGTGGGTTGGATGCATACTCGAAGGCAAACTTTTCCAATGCTGCAGGAGGCCATGTTGCGGCATTGACGCTTAGGGCTTTAGTGAGAAGTGCCTTATCCCGGAGTGAAATTTCTTGATCCTCGAATGGCCCGTCGACGTCAGTCAATGCGGCCGCCGAAAAAAGGGCCGCGCGAGATGCCAGAGCATTGGCACAACTAGTTCCTCGCGTTCGATATGTATTCGCCGCGCCGTGTTGCACTGTTGCGGCGTACAGACCTGAGCGCTGCGTTCGATCCACTACTCGCAATCGGATGCCACCATCGCCAGATGAAGAAGCGCGGAGTTCATGTTCACCGGCGGTTGCAAGGAAGTCGGGTTTGATGGAACGGAATGCTCCCAGTCCCACAGCAGAAGAAAGTGCTGGATAGGGGTTATCGGCGTCGTTGAGAATAATGGTGCCGGGTTGAGGAGGCACCATTGGAGGGCTTAGGTCTTGGGAAGCCCCGCCAACAGTGAGCACATTCATTGCTTCTGCGGGCGCAAGCAATGTGCGAAACTGGCGTGACGCTTTTTGGGCTACATCGACCAAAGATCGCTGCTCCGCTTGCTCAGCATCTTCGAAGGCCGTGTAGGTGGTGCCGGCCACGGTAAGATCATCGCTGACATTGCCTGCCGCGACCATAAAGAGAATGCCGTGACGTTCGGACCACCAGTCCAATAGCCGAGCCAGCGAACCGATCCGCCCTGCGAAGTGACCCTGACGAATTCCAATTGAAAAG
The DNA here is from genome assembly GCA_964346965.1 of uncultured Actibacterium sp. GTDB lineage: Bacteria > Pseudomonadota > Alphaproteobacteria > Rhodobacterales > Rhodobacteraceae > Actibacterium_B. The sequence continues at coordinate 2,159 of CAYFXM010000008.1, forward strand.
TTTACTAAGTGAGCGTCTGGCGCCAACGCGTTCTCTCCAAGAAAAGCGCGGACGAGGGCTACATGAACCAGATCAACGAAGAGCCGATTGTTGGGCGAGGACGCGCCATGAACGTCGTCGATCAGTATGGGGATCGACAACAAGCGCGCATCCGGAACCGGCGCGCCGTCTGCCCGAAGATCCCCTCGCAAGATGAGCGAAGCCATTGCAGTAGCATGACGTCGATGTTCCACTTGCGACAGTCGCACCAGATCGTGAACATCTTCAATGACGACTCCATTGTTCAAGGCGGGATGGGCTGCAATCGGGGTTCCGTCGAGTAAAACCGCTCGGATTGGTGCGTCCTCTTGGATTGGAGCCAAGGCGTCACCAAGAGGTTCGAGAGCGTCACTACTGTCTGGTAGTGATTGGGCAACCATCTGGGGCAAGATGAATTGCAAGCCATCGAGATTGGCGACACCTTCGGGGGCCATTGGATTCGAGAGCATTTCTCGCACCGCGTCAGGTGGCAATTCCGCGAGAATCGCCTGATAGACAAAGTCGGTTTCATCAATTTCGGAAGACGCAAGGATGCGACCGTCTAAAGCTTCGATTTTGGCGCGGGTTTCGCGTAACCAGCGGCGACGCAACCCTACATTTGCAGTTGGCCAAATCTCAAGTTCGAGACGCATAGGCTCGTCATTGCCCTGATTCAACCGATATTCGAGTTCGGCACGAACTTCGGGGGTTAATCTATCTTGAGGGCCCCAGACGCGGATATCCGACAGCATAGAGAACTACGTCCACCAAGGTGCCAAGCCGCGTTCGGCCTCTTCCTGAGCCTGATATGACCTCCACAACGTCAATAGGCGTTGAAGATCGGCGGTGGAGGGCATGGTCGCGTAAAGCGTCGGGGAAGCTGCCTCTACATAGTCGTCCACCATCTCGTCGGGAATGTCATAGTCATCGCCGAGAGGGTCTTCGATCAGCAGCTCAAATCCTGCATTCGCCGCTGCATTCTGAAAACGCGTGATCGATACGATAGTTTCGAAGACAAGTGCTCGCTCTGGAGCAATCCCTGAAGGATCTTGGCGAAGTAAGACTTCTGCATTCTCACCACGAAAAGCCTCATCCAGTCGAGAAAACTCATCGCCAAAACGGGCCGACTGACCTTGTCGGCCCAAGCCTTGGGGGCGTCGCCGCCGATCGGCGGACCCTGGCAATCTAACATCGGAGCGAGGCTCAGGTAGTCGAAGGATCGGCCGATCTGTCATCACCAATTATCCTTCCATGTTGCGCCGTCCAAGCGTTGACGCGATCTTTGACAAGTGTACGGAAGGTAACGGTGCCCTGGGCGAGGGCGAGGCGACGATGAATATCCATAAAAAAGTCTTCTGCTTCTGAATAATTGAGCGGAGTGACGGCGTTTCTCAACCGTTTCGCTGTATACCCAAAGTTATCAGGGAATTCTTTCATGCGTGCAGAAAAATACTCGGTCATCTGCTCGTCGCTTGGCCGAGAAAGCTCAAGCTTGATTTCAAACCGGCGCCATGATGCACGATCAAGCAGCTCAGGATGATTTGTTGCCCCAACCAACACGCAATAGGTTGGAAGGTCATCAAGCTGCATCAGCAGCGTTGTAACCACGCGCTTGATTTCACCGGTTTCATGCGTGTCGCCCCGTTCTTTCCCGATTGCGTCAAACTCATCGAAAAAAAGTACACAAGGTTCGGTTCTTACGAAATCAAACATGCGTCTGAGGCGGGTCGCTGTATCTCCGAGATAGCTAGTGATAATCGCATCATATCTGACTACGAACAATGGTAGTGCAAGTTCATAAGCCAAGCCTTCTGCTAAAGATGTCTTGCCGTTTCCTGGAGGTCCGGTCAGCAGCAATCTATGTCGAGGCTCTAAACCGTGCGCACGTAAAACATCGGCCCGATGCTGCTCTTCAACGAGTTCTAGACATGCGGTTCGGGTCGCCTTCTCCAGAAACAAACTGTCTAGCGAACGATTTGGCTCGCGACGTTGTATTGCACTGCTGCCGTCTCGCATACGCGTTACGTTGGAAACCACGCGATCATTCGCTGCCGATCTGGGCGAAGCCGCCAATGCGCGCGCAATCCTGTCAGCAACCCCGGTGTGTTTTTTAGACCGTTCGTCGGCAGCAATCGCCTCTGCTGTCATGCGTACGGACGCTTGATCGCCGGTTACTCCGGCTTTAACCAAATCGACAACTAGATCGCTGCGTGCCACTTCTGCTCACTTCTGCTGAACTGCTCCTGATATCCTGAATCATAGACGGAATGGGGGAAATGTCACCCGATTTCACGGATTCCGCGCCGATTAGCTGATTTGAGGCTTGAATGGCGGCTTTGACAGCCGCGTCGCGGCATTGAGACTATACGATGAAGGTCCGGTTTGGGCCGGACCCAGACGCACGGCTCATTGACGGATCTCGTCCCACCTCCCCACAATCCCACCAACACAGAAAAAGGGGAACCGTGGTCCCACGGCTCCCCTTTCTGATCCACTGTTAAAGCTGCGTGCCCGCGTCAGGCGACGAGCGACAGCCCCCCGCCTGCTTCCTTCGGTTGCTCCCCACTGTCGATGAAGGGAATGATGGAGAAGGTATCGCCACCGCGTTGATCCTCGTTCTGCACGGCATTGACGCGCAGATCCCCGTCGGGTGTGTTGATCAGGAGCGACAGGTAGTCATTGCCGGTGCGGCTGCTCCGGGCCATCCAAGCCGAGCCTACGCGGATTGGCTTGCCCCGGGGAGAGCTGACCTCGATCCGGTAGTCAGGGTGTTTGTCTTCGGACTTGTAGCCGTTCTCGATGAGCATGAAGTCGAGATCGAACATCATGTTGGCGATATAACCCGTGAAGGCATTGTCGGCATCCATCGCGGTAAGCTCACCCGAGATCGAACCGGATTTCACGGCGCCGCTGGAAACCAGCGGGATGATCTCAAATTCGCCGCTCTCGAATTTGCGCGCCTCCTGGGACTGCACGGCGTTGACGCGGAACGGCCCATCGCCAACATCGATCTGCATGGAGATATAAGGGTTGCCGCTGGTGTTGCCGGTCTCGTTCCAGGCGGTGCCGATACGCACCTTGCGACCCGCCTTGTTAACGGCCGTGACGTCAAAATCCGGGCTGCGCTCGGACATTTTGGCGCGGCTTTCAAGGTGGATGGCAATGTCGAAACGGGTCGAGTGAATCGAACCGGTATAGCGAGCGACAGCGGCGGTGTCAGTGGTCTGGGTCAGGGTGCCTGCGAACATGAGAAAGTCTCCTTTGGATGTGATCGGGGCCTGACGTTCCTGCCAGCGCTCCCGGGATTGCTTTTCGACCCCTTGAGGGATCACAAACCAGAAAGCCTGCTTTCCTTTCTGTCTGGACCTTGCCGCTCGCACTACCGCAGGAGTTCACGCGCTACCTTGCCGCCGAGCGCGACACCCCGCCCCTACCCCGGTGGTGCCCGATGATCGAAATTGTCCGCACTGTTGCAGACCTCCGACTGTGCAATGAAGAAGGCTGCCTCCTCACCGTTCAACCGTTGCCCGCTCCTGTCGGTCAGCCCGATACTGCTGCCGTTCAGCAGGTAGGTGATCAGATACTGGCCCAACCTGTCCTTATGCACGTGGTAGCCGGTATTGGCCCAATGCACGGTCTTGCCAGCCTCGATGGCGGCTTTGATCTCTTCAAGTGTCATGATCCTCTCCTCTTCTGAACCGGGGGCCTCAAGCCGCGTCCCGAGTGGGCGAGGGGGTCTTCCCGACGATCCGAGCAAGGATGCTCTCTGTATCGACCCCCTCCCCGTACGGCACGAAGACACGCAGCTGGAAGGCGATGATCTCGGTGAAACACCCCATCGCCTTCAACCCGTCGATCATACCCCGATCAAATCCACCCAGCTCAAGGCGCGCTTCGCCTGCGACGCGGCGGCGCGTCAGGTTCAGACCGCGGCCCAGATCAACCGGGGCGGTGGTCCCTTGGGCGGCGGTCAGCATCTCCTGCGGTGTTTGCGGGTTCGCCGTCAGGAACCGCGCCCGCAGCGCGGCCGCCCCGACCTCGCTCAGCGTGCGACCGATCATGCTCGTGCCCCCCTCGGGCGTGACCCGGTAAATCCGTTCGTTCGAGGTGGGGATGTCCTTCCAGATCGGCAGCAAAAGCCCGGTCAGCAGGTAGAGCCTGGTCGTGGACACTTTCGGCAGGGCCTCCGCCTCTTCGGTCCAGAGCCGAATGAACGTGGGTTCCTTGACTGGCTCCCAAGCAGAGTTTTTGAACCGGGCTTCGTCAAGATAGCTTGACCCGTTGGGCCGGACCGACTTGCGCATCAGGGCCACGATATCCTCGTCATAGACCTGCATGGGCCGCGCCGAGATGAGGGCCACACGCCCCGAGGCCCTGTTGATCATCGTGACCATGCCCGGATATCGCTCCAAGACACCCTCGGCGGTCGCCACATGGACCGGGTCTGTCACCTCCAACCCGATGATCCGCGTCACCGCCCCGGATTTTGGGCAGGTCCAGAGATCCTCGGTCGAGATCTGTTGGATCCTCTCCCCGCGCAGCGTTTCCACCCCCAGATCAAGCGTTCCCGCCGCCCGGGCCCGTTCGGTCTGATCGGCAATTCGGGCCATGAACTCCACAAAAAGCGCGTTCTGCAAGTGGATGGGCAGGGCCAGTACCCGGTTGAGAAAGCGCTGGATCGGGGGAAGCTCTTCCAGGAGCACCCCATCCTTGTCGATCAGCCGGAGCGCGGTCCAATCGGTGAAGTGCTCATAACTCATCGCCTCGGCACGCCCGGCCGCAAGATCGGCGTAGTAGCCGCGCAAGGCAGCCCGGGCGATCGAGCTTTCCAGGTTGTCCTCCTCGCGGAACATGCCCTGCGAGCCGGTCTCGCGCTGACCCTTGGTGAGCGCCCCCAATTGATCCAGGCGCTTGCTGATCGTCGAGGTAAAGCGTTTCTCCCCATGCACATCCGAGGTGCAGACCCGAAAGAACGGCGCGCTGACCTGCGCCGAGCGATGCGTGCGCCCGAGCCCCTGGATCGCCGCATCTGCGCGCCAGCCCGGTTCCAGCAAATAGTGCCGACGTCGTTTCTGGTTCTTCGCCGTTTGAGCGGCGTGATAGGACCGCCCCGTGCCGCCCGCATCCGAGAAGATCAGGATATCCTTCTCGCCATTCATGAAGGCCTGGGTCTCCGAGGAGTTGCTGCTGGCGGCCCGCTTGTCGATGAAGAGCGTACCCTCTTGCGACTTCAAGGGTCGGATCGACCGTCCGGTCACCTCCGCCACGGCCTCTTCGCCGAAGGACCAGAGAATCTGATCGAGCGCAGACGGGATCGGCGCCAGCGACATCAACTCCATCATCGCCGCATCGCGCAAGGCCAGCGCCTCGCGCGAGACCACCAGGGCGCCGGTCTCGTCCCGCAAGGGTTCGGCGACCGTATTGCCGTCGATCTCGACAAGCTTCTGGGCATGAATCGGGAAGGCCTGTTCAAGATAGCCCAGCACATACTCCCGCGGGGTCAGCGCCCCCTCGATCAAGTCATCGCCCGGGTCCATCGTCTCGAGCCGTCGCTTGAGCAGGCTTTCACCGGTGGAGACCACCTGAACGACGCAAGCCTTTCCCTCGGCCAGGTCCGCTTCGATGGCGCAGAGGATCGTTGAGGCTTTCATCCCCAACAGGAGATGGTTGAAGAACCGCTGTTTCGTGCTCTCAAACCGGGATTTGGCCGAGGCGCGCGCGGCGGAAGCATTGGTCTCGCCCGAGGCATCATTGACGCCGGTCGCGGTCAGGGCCGCTTCAAGATTGTGGTGGATCGTCCGAAACGCCGCCGCATAGGCGTCGTAGATCTCTGTCTGGGCCGGGGTCAACGCATGTTCGAGCACGTCATATTCGACCCCATCAAAGCTGAGCGCACGGGCGGTATAGAGCCCGAGCGTCTTGAGATCGCGCGCGACCACCTCCATGGCGGCAACGCCGCCGGCCTCCATCGCCGAGACAAAACTCTCCCGGCTCGGAAACGGGTAGTCCGCTCCCTGCCCCCAGAGCCCCAGTCGCGCGGCATAAGCCAGGTTCTGGACGCTCGTGGCCCCGGTGGCCGAGATGTAGAAGACCCGTGCGCGTGGCACGGCGCGTTGCAATCGCAACCCGGCCAGGCCTTGCTGGGAGGGTTTTGCCCCCCTGCCCTCCGCTGATCCGGCCGCATTCTGCATGGCATGGGCCTCGTCAAAGGCCAGCACCCCATCGAAGTCGGCGCCCATCCAGTCGAGGATCTGGCTCAGCCGCGTTGTTCCGCATTTGCCGGCCGAGCGCAGCGTGGCATAGGTGACGAAGAGAATGCCATCCCCCATCGGCACCGGCTGGTCGGGCTTCCATTTGGAGAGCGGCTGGATATCGGCAGGCGAGCCGCCGAGATCGGTCCAGTCGCGGATCGCATCTTCGATCAGCGTTGCGGATTTCGAGACCCAGACCGCTTTCCGCCGCCCGGCAAGCCAGTTCACAAGGATCAGACCAGCACATTCCCGGCCCTTGCCGCAACCGGTGCCATCGCCCAGGAAATAGCCCAGACGATAGGCCTGCGCCGCGGGGTCATCATCCGCGCGGGTGAGACCCGTCTGATCATGCTCAAGGATGAAGCGCCCCGGCAGGTCGCGCTCATGGGCGTCATTGGCCATGATGATGGTTTCAAGTTGGGCCTCCGAGAGATGCCCCTCTTGGGTCAGCCGGGCCGGCAGTTGTAGCTGATCTTCTGCACCCTGCGACGGTAACGGAGGCGCGACAGAGGCCATGGCAATGCTTTCGACCAGAGGTGTCGGGTGTTCCTGCGCCCCGTCGATCTCGATCCGCTGCGGACGATAGCGCGCATAGATCTCGGAGACAGGTACATTCTCGCGCGGCGTTGCCAGTCGCGTGAAGCTGAGCGGTCGGGCCGCATTGGCCTGCGGGCTTGGCCTCATGGCCATGGCGTGCAACCGCTTGCTTGGGACAGGTCGAGCAGCGACGCCCGCGGTCGTCTTTGCCGCGACAGCGCCTCCCGTAAACGGGGACCTTTGGCGCGTCGCAGCGACTTCATCGACGAAGGCCCGAGCCTCGTCCAGATCGCAAACGCTGGCACGGATCAGATCTGCTTCCGCCTTCCCCTTGTCGAAAACCATGAGCTGGGTCTCCACCGTGGTACCGAGCTTGCGGTAGACATGCCCCGGAAGGGTGAGCGCCAGGCGCGGGTTCAGGATCCCGCAGGCGCGCGCCCAATGGGCCCCGTCGCGCTCGGGGCTGAACCCCGGCGGCAGGATCGCCACGAGCCGCCCGCCAGGTGCCAGGCGTTTCGCTGCGGAGATCAGGTGCTTGGCCGCGATATGCCTGTCCTTCGCTCGGTCAATCGAAGAGGCGAACGGCGGGTTCATCACGACCACGTCGGGCAGAACAGGCGTCTGGAGGAGATCGTCGATATGCTCGCCATCATGCCCGGTCACATCCAGCCCGAAGAGCGCCTGTAACAGCCGCTGGCGAAAAGGATCAATCTCGTTGAGCATCAGCCTTGCCCCGGCCCGAACCGCAAAGCCCGCCAAAGCGCCCGTACCGGCCGAGGGTTCCAGCACGGTCTCCCCCTTGCGGATAGCGGCCGCGCTTACAGCAAGGGCCGCAAAGGGGAGCGGCGTGGAAAACTGCTGGAGCCGGATTTGCTGCTCGGAGCGCCGCGTTTCCGTCAGGAGGCGCGCGGCCAACAGGCCTGCAACAGTAAGATCATCCTCCGCGCCCTCATGTTCCAGAAGCCTTCGCACTGCGGCGGCCTGCATCATGTCATAGGCCATGCGCCAGTCCCAGGCGCCGCTGGCATCGCTGCCGCCAAACCCCTCGCGCATGATCCGGGCCAGCCCCGAACTGCGGAGTGGGTAGTGCTCGATTTCTGCGCCGATCTGCGCAAGAGCCTTGCCGAGATTGGCATCAGAAATAGTTTGAACGGGGAGTGATATGCGGCGGTTGGCCATGGCGTCTGTCCTTTGGGTCAGAGATTGAAATCTGACAGGACAGAAAGCCCCCTTTACACTTTGCGAGCGCAGAGGGGGCGGGGGGAGCGCCAACGCTTGATTTGCAGCCCCTAATCTGTATATACTTTCATATACACAGGAGCTTCCCATGATCGAAAGCAAGATCCGTAAGGTCGGGAATTCGGCCGTCATGACCCTTACCACCGAGATGCTGACAATCCTCGATGCAAAAGAAGGTGATACACTCTTTGTGGTGCGCGGTGATGACGGAACCCTGAAAGTCATGGCCCATGATCCGTCTGTCGCCGAGGCCCTTGCGGCCGCAGAGATCGTGATGGACGAGAACCGTGATCTCCTCCAGGCATTGGCATGAGCGGGCCCGTCTGGGTTCCGCTTGCTGCCGTTGTCATTATCCACGATCGCCAGATTGCCCGTCACGGTGGCGCGCCGGGAATGCGCGACAGCGCGCTCCTTGAGATGGGCTGCGCCAGAGCAATGAATCTGGCAGCCTACGAGAACGCCGGTCTCGCGGAAATCGCCGCCGCCTATGCATTCGGGATCACCAAGGCGCATGCCTTTGTTGATGGCAACAAACGCACAGCCTTCGTGACCGCCACAACCTTTTTGCGACTGAACGGCTATGGCTTTCGGCCTGATCCGGTGGAGGGCGTCCGGATGATGGAAGACCTGGCGACAGACCAGGAGGACGAACAGGCCTTCGCCGACTGGATAACCTCACGATGGTACCAGATTTGACCTGTCTAGAAGTTCCCTAGCAGGGTGGGCGTCGTCCAAACGCCCTTCTGGCAGTACGCCCCTAAAAGCCCTGTCCCGCCAAAAACTCCGCCAGCACCGGGCTTGCTGCGCCCTTTGCGGAGCTGAGACGTTCCGATCCGGCAAGCGAGGCTTTCGACAGGCGGACAAGGTCCCCGGTTTCCGCAATGCGATAACAGCGGCGCTTTTGCCGCCCGCATCTGTAGTGGGTCACTGTCACGATCTGGCAGGAGCTGCCGTCGCTCAATGTCACGGGTGCCGCCAGTTTGATCTTGTCCCCTTCCTCGTACTCCGGGATCGCGGCCCAGTCCCGGCAGCGCTGGCGCCAGGCGTGGGCATAGCTTTCTGGATCCTTGAGCTCTGACAATAAAGCCAGCAGGCTGAGCGGCGCCCGGCTTTCAACCGGGCCCGCGCTTTCCTCCATGTCCTTGTACCCCCAGCAACCATCGTCATAGCGGGTCAGAAAGACCGCGCCGAAGGTGATGGTCCCGTCGGCATCGGTCACATAGCTTGCGTCCTCGACCGGTGTGCTATCGAGATTTTTGACCTTCGCCGCCGCATACCAGGTGGTACCCACCTTGCTCGCTTTGAGGAGGTCCGTTCGACGCCCCTCTGTCTCGAAACTACAGAGCCGGGTGATCTCTGCCTTTTCATCTGCATAGGTTTTGACGCGGCGGTCGGTGTAGAAGAGCCAGCCCATTTCAGAGTCCTTTCTCTCATTGGGGAAAATTTCGTGTCGCCAATGTCCCGAGAGGGCCGCAGGCCCGTCAGGGTATTGGCGATGCAATTGCGAGAAAGGGCGCGTTACGCCACCCTCCGCGCGTCGATCTCCTTGAGCGCATCGAGCGGCACGCGATAGGGCTGCATGGCGTCAAAGTCCTCGCAATTGCCGCAATTCTGCACGATCGCAAAGGTGTCACTGGCATCTTTGAGGATGACCCGGAACGTACCGCCCAGCCCCGAGGGCACTTCGTAGGTCCCGCCGATCCGATAATCAGACGCGCGGTGCGGAAAGACGCGGATCGTGCGGCCATCGGTGGCCAGCCGGATCGCCCCCTGCCCCCGGTCGATGAGCAATTGCACATCCTCGAGGATATCGGTGTAGAACTGGCCGGTCACCTCGCCGAAGGCAGCCTTGCGGGCGGCCATCCAATCGATGTTCCGAAACGGGTTCATGCCATCGGCAAAGGTAAGTGTTGGGTCGGTCTGCTCGGTGGTGACGATATGCGTCTTCGCACTGTCGATGCCATTGGAGCGCAGATACACGCCATTGCCAACAACCAGGATCAGGGCGGGTCGGTCTACGGGCCCGTTCCAGTCGGGCAAAAAACAGGCGCAGGCGCGTGCATGGGCGATTTCCTTAACAAGGGCGGAGGCGGAGAATTTGAGAATAGCCATATCTGGGTCTTTCTGTTGAATTCGGGAGAGAGACGCCCCGCGCGTGGTGCAAACCCACACGCGGGGCGCGCGCGGGATTGCTCAAGCGGCTTGCGCGATGTCCTCAGGGGTCTCTGAATCAAGCGCGTCTTCCATGGTCCCCCCGGCGGTCTGCATCAGGGGCGGGCACCAGGCGGACACCGCCGCGTGCTGTGCCTCCGTCAGCGTGGCGAAGGGCTCGGCGAAGAGCTTGTCACAGAAGGCGACGATCTCTTTCTTGCTGGACGAGGCCAGTGTGACCGCCTCCTGGGCCAATCCCAGTTCCTCGCCGAGGATCTTCAGGAGCCAGGCCTTCTTGAAGCGATTGAAGAGGGCGGCATTGGGCGTCCAATGCGCGCGGATGTCGGGCATCACCTCGATCTCGAAGGCATGCATCAAGCTGTCGCCCTGCAGGTCCCGCGCAAAGCAGGGCTGCGTGGTGCTGGCCGTGGCGTAAGCGACGAGCTTCGCCTTCTCTCCGGGATCAAGCGCGCGAAACGCGCGGAACTGATCGGCAGGCGACCGGCTCTCATCGGCCCAGGTCAGATCGAGCGCGTCATGCGCCGCGGCCACCTGTTCGAGAGAGGTGCCATCGATCTCGTCCATCTTCGCGTGGGTGCGGTATTCCTTGCGCGCGTCGATCTTGATCGCATGGGTCACACCCATGCCGCCGCAAAGAACATCGCAGACCAGCTTGAATAGCGTCAGATCAAGCGTGGCCTCGGGATGCATCGCCATGGCCGCGCCCAGGGCCATGGCCCGTTCGGTCTTCAGGTCTTCGGAAAGCGAGGCGGGATAGGTGATCGCGCCCGCATCTGCCTCTGTGTTGCCGTCGGCCTTGCCAGTAGAGGTCCCGGGTGCCTCGGGCTTGTCTTCGGGGCGGACCAGACCGGCATGAAGCGTCACCTTCCCTGCGGACCAGGACGCAATCACGCCCGCCCGGGCGAGATCTTCCGCGCTATAGGCTTCTTGCAGATCGCGCTCCTCATCCTCCAGAGCATCCACGCGCTCGTAAAGGGCGTTATAGGCGTCATTGGTCAGACCCTCGTCCTCCATCTCGCCCTGCAAGGTCTCCAACTCGGTTGTGATCTCCTGAAGGCGCGCCTTGGCTGTCGCGTCCGGCTCGATCGGACCGGGATAGACACGGCCGTAGTCCGCCATCACCGCATAGTCGTAGCGCAGAACCGCCTCGGCCCAGGCAAAGCCCAGTTTTGCACGCTCTTCCTCGGCCGCTTCCTTGAGTTTTTCGATCAGGATCGTCTCAACAAGTGCGGCATCTTCCAGCACCGAATGCTCGTCCAGAAGATCGGCCGCGATCGCTCCACCGCGCGCCTCATAGTCTTCGCGCACGAAGGCGCCGATATCATCGCTGACCTGCACCCCACGCGATTTAAGCGCCTGCCGGACAGTATAGGCCTGCAGGTAGCTGTCCTCCCGGGTCAGCGCCTCGAAGACGTCCTTCTGAACTTCCTGGCTCGGATGGTCGGCGAAGGCCTTCATCGTATCGAGCGTGAGTGTCTTGGCCCGAGCCGCCGCGCGAATGTCGGGATGGATGAGCCCGTAACGCAACCGGCCTTTTACCGTGGCGATCGTTGTCCCGAAGGTCTTGGCGATGGTCTCAGGCGTCTGGCCATCAACCTCCATCATCCGGGCGAAAGCTTCGAACTCGTCGATGGGCCCCATCGGCGCCTGGGTGATGTTTTCTGCAAGCGACAGGGCCGTGGTGACATCGCAGTTCTCGGGCACGAGGCGGCACTCCACCTTGGTCTTGGTCGTGAACCCTTTGGCGGCCTTGTCCGCCACCAGCTCGCTCAGCGCAGCGCGGCGCCGGCCCCCGGCAAGAACGGCGTATTTGCCCTCGATCTTTTGAACCAGCAGCGGCTGTAGAAGGCCCAGCACCGCGATGCTGGCCTTGAGATGGGCGATGTTGTCCGGATCATAGGTTTCCGGTGAATTGCTCCGAACATTGGCGGGATGGGCGGCAAGATCGCCAATGGCAACGGCAACGGGTTTGAAACTGGCAGTCATGGGATTTCCTTCTCTGGGGAATGTGTTGCGGTCCACGCATTCAGCCGCGCGACCAATCCCCGGCTCCGGGGATCACAACGACAAAAGGCCCGCTTCCGTAATGGGGCGGGCCTCTGTCAAGGGTTTCGGGCAAGTCACAAATTCCGGCGAAGATCTCATTCCTCACCAGGTTTAAGACACAAATTCAAAAGCTTACTTTTTCTTTTTCACTGCATCCGCACGTCAGGACTGAGGGACACCCCCTACCCGGGCTTCGTTCTTCCGTCCGTAGTCAGCCTCAAAGCTGCCACTCTATGCCTGGTCCAAATCTGGTCCTGGGTGCCCATCTTTCCCGCGTATTCAGCAGTTGCTGATAACTTGCGGGCCTCCGGCATCTCCAGGAACCTCGTCCCGGCAAGGGACCTCGTCGTACCTGTCGTCAGGTGCAGTGCGTTCCTCCGTCTAACCAGGTCTGGAATTATTTTGCTCAGGCCGTTGCCGTAGGGCTCTGTGCATAGCGGAACGGTGTGCCGTCCCGCCACATGCGGTGCAAAACAACCCCAATGCGCCGAGCGAGTGCTATCAAGGCCCGTTTCGATCCACGCCTATGTGCCACTCTGAGTGCCCAGGCCTGAAGCCAGTTTGGTGCTCCGCGGTGCATCAGGATCATCGCCGCCTGATACAACGCGGTTCGAAGCCCGCGATCACCGGCTCGCGTGATTTGTCCAACGATGTCCATCTCTCCGGATTGCGTGCGCCTTGGCGTAAGCCCCGCCCACGGTCCGACATCCTTCGACCGCGCAAAGCGGGTCGGATCATCAATGGCAGATTTGACTGTCAGGGCGACGATCGGACCGACACCCGGCATCGTCATCATCAAACGGCAAACATCGTCGTGTTTTGCCAGACCCGCGATTTTGGCATCCAAGTCAGCCAACTCGGCGCGCAACTGGGAACGCGCGCGCAGAAGAGCCTCAGTCGACGCGGACAGGATCTCATTCTGCTCAACCAGTTCCCGCACCCGGGCCTCGTACCTAATCCGGGTGACATGCCCCAGCTTCATGCCAAAGTTTCGCAGAACACCCCGCATCGAAAGCTCAAGGTTGATGATGGCCTGCTGAACTGACTTGCGCGCCGTCAGCAGCGCGCGGATTTCCTGGGAGGACACAGATTTGCGGTGCACGGGCCTGTACCCTCCCATTTGAAGCAAGCGCGCAATGCCCTGGGCATCGCGCCTGTCGGTCTTGATCGGCATGGCTTTCAAGGCTGCCTTCACCAATCGTGTTTCCATCATGACCACGTCAAAGCCAGCTTCTTCCATTCCCTTGCTCAGCCATTGGGACAAAGGTCCGGCTTCGAGCCCGATCGCATCGATCGAATATGACAATGACGCTATTGCACGTACCAATGCCTCAGGCTCGCTCTCCGCCTGTAATTCTTCAACAATCCTCCCCTGTGGCCCCAGCACACAAATCGCCGTGCTTGCCAGAGATACATCCAATCCGATAAATACATTCATGTCGTTGCCCTTCTATTCTTAGGAATTGAGGCGCATGGAAACATACGACCTCGTAGACGCGCTGCAGGCGCATCAAGGGCAACGGCACTCCACATCATGCTGACAAACAAGCGAAACATGTCCGATTCGCCGACAGCCCCATTACGGCATCTTTCCCTTTGGTGAGTCTGCGAGCCTTGAGTTTGGTCGGTGGGATGTTGGGACGCGCCCTGCCTTACCAGTCGCGCGCCATCATGATGGTGAGCACGCGCAGAGTGGTTTCCGGGTTCTCTGGTGTCTCGGCGCCGTAAGAAAAGTCGGAATCCGCCTCATAAAGATCGATCTTCCAGAACACGATCTCGCCCTGGACCTCGATCGCCCCGAAATCATGCCAGCCGCTCGGGTCGTTCTCCGGGGCGAAATCGTCGAACTCGCCGGTGAGTTTCACCGCCTCGGCCATGAAACTGTCTCCGGCCTCGATCAGTGACCGTGTCACATGCATCCGACCCGGCAGGGGCTGTTCTGGCGAAAGCCCGAGACAGGCCAGTTTGCGGAACGCGTCATTCTGGGCGGCGATTATGACAGGGTCCGGAAGATCGGTCTGAGGAATTGCGGAAAGGGTCATAGGTCTGTCCTTTTATCGGTTTGAAACACCCTTCCCAAAGCCCCCTTTCCCTTTACCAGCCTGCCTTCGTCATGCGGCTTGGGGCGTGCCCCCTGCCCTGCCCGCCTCGGACCGCGCAATCAGATAGTCGCTGGCGCGCTGCGCATCTGCGGCATGTTTGAAGATCGCGTTCTTGTCCGAGCGCAAGACCCGCAGCCAGTTGTAGAGATAGGCCGCATTCATCTCCAGCGTATGCGCCGTGAACCCAAGCTCCTGCCCGAGGAAACAAGAGGTCAGCTCGGCCACGATCTCCTCGCGGGCATAGGCGGTATTGCCAAAGCGCGAGAGCCCATAGTCCCGGTTCAACCGATGCCGCGCCTTGGTGGCATGGGCCAGCTCATGCGCCCAGACCCCGTAGAAACAGCGCGGATCCTCGAACCGCGTGATGGGCGGCATATAAACCTTGTCGACCGGGGGCAGGTAATAGGCCTCGCTGCCGGTAAAGACCGTGGAGATGTCGATGGCTTCAAAGAAATCCTGAATATGCGGGATCGGCTGCGCCGCCGAAGGGTCCGGCGCGGGATCCGGATCAGGGTGGAAGGTCTCGGGCAGGCCGTCGATCTGGCAGGCGTTGAACACGCGGTAGGACTTCTGGAAGCGAAAGACGCGGGGGGCGTCGCCATCGGTGTCATCAGCACCGTCTTCGCCATTACCCTGTTTTTTGCTCTGGCCAAAATAGACCACCACGGATGACTTCTCCCCTTTGCGGACACGCGCCCCGAGCGCATTGGCTTGCGGGAGGGTCAGCCAGAAAGGCGAGCTGTGGCCCGCCATCACGGTCCGCATCGTGAGCAGGAAATTGTTGACGCCCTGATAGGCCTCCCCGTTGTGGCGCAGGGGCCGCGAACTGCCGCCCGCTGTCCAGGGCTTGCGCCAGGGTAGAACCCCGCGCTCGATGATGCGGATGATTTCGTTTGTGATGGCCTCTGAGGCGTCGAATTTGGGCGTGCGGGATTGGGCCATGGCTGGCCTCCTTCTCAAATAGGGTTGATGGAAACTGGGATCAGGGTGCACGGCGGATTGTCTGCGTGATCAGACAGTCCGGAACCCTCCGGCCCCGTCAGAGACAGCCCCAAACACCCTCATTCATCAGTCATGAAACCCGAAGGACCCTTTTACTTTCTGGTCCGCCAAACCCGACATCACCAGAAAAACCTCAGGGGTATGAACGGCTCTGCGCGCTCAACACACGAAAAGGGAACCACCCCTATCCTTCCCCCCCACAACACCGAGACTCTTCAATACCCAAAAGAGGATTCACATTTTGTTCTAACGCAGTAGAATCGATGCATCGTCAGGGAGAGGACCATGCATGTCCGACTTGAAAAGATAGATTCCGATCGCAATCAGCGCCGGTTCTATTCAATGCGTATCTGCAAGACGCTGTTCGGAGAATGGTGCCTGATCCGCGAATGGGGCCGACTTGGGAATGCCGGCGGCCAGTGCATGACCGACTATGCAGCGACCAAACAAGAGGCGATCACCTCGCTGCAGAAGATCACCCAACAGAAGACCAAACGGGGTTATGGGTTCGGGAAGGTTTAGGGCAGAAACCAGTTTACATCTAATCCGAGCACAACATGGGGGCTTTAACTGTCGTTGGGTATGCCTTCTTCCACCTCGCTAAACGCACCAGGTGACATGTCTTCCCAGAAGGCAAAAATTGCGCGTGAATTGAGTGCTGAAGTCCACCCCCTAGTTCTAAAATCCTCGCGCTCTAGATCGTCAGTCAAACTAGAGAGAAACAGACGTTTGTCGGCATCACGTTGTGTCGGGTTTCGATTGGCAACAAGAGCCGCCACAATCTCGAATTTGCGTTTGCGGCGCTGCGCCGCAGATAGGCGAGCCTCCTGGGCCTTGTCGGCTTCAATACGAGCAGCGTGCCGTTGCGCCGCCATTTCCTTCATTTCAGCGGTCGGTTGGGGCACTGGTTTAGGTTTGAAATCTTCTCGAATCGCCGCTGAAAGATAGCTAGCCGCAGACTTGACACCTTTTTGCTGCCCTACGTAAGCAAGTTTCTCGGCGACATAATCCTCACCGTGCTCGGCAATCCACTGCCGAGCGAGACGGTCAGCAACCCCCTGCCCCCGCAGCGATTGGTAGACGTCGGTGTTGCGAATGCCTTCACTGTCATCAATCTCAAACATGGCAAGTTGAGGGTTTTCTGAGATGAGGAAACGTATATCCGACACTGCCCTCCCCTTCTTACGCACCTCGGGCGTCACAACGATGTCCGAGCTGTTATTTACTTCGGCGACTGCGGGCTTGATAATTTTGGCATTTAAGTGCTTGTAACTTTCGTAATAACTGCTGCCATCGATCCCCATCAGTTTTCGAAATACATCCAGCGACCACCATCCGGTCGAACCGGTGCGTACGAAGCGGTAACAGTTTTCGTATAGTGCTAGTCCATGCCCAGATGTAAAATTACGCTGAATATTGATATTTATTAGAGAGTAAATTTTGGGGTCGTGCAGCTTCTGTGCAAGAGCTGGAGAGTAAGCATACTCGCACACACCACCTTTCAATTTGGCGAAGGAAAGTAGTGAAGACACTCCCCATTCTTGTTTGCCGTCCTCACCCAGCATATCCCATTCGGCCACTGTCTCAGCCAGTGCTCGAAGGCTGGCTCTCAGAGTGTCCATGTCATTAGAATTGTAGCCCACCATCATCGCCAAAGTTCGCGCGTCGATCGAATGCGTAGGCGCGCTGATTAAAGCATCGTATGCATTCAACAATAGGACATTTGACAGCTTACGCTGCAGCAACGACAGTTTGCCGCTGATATGGATAGCGGCCACGTTCTTGCGTACTGTTTCGCGGCGCAAGGCTCCTGTTAGCTGATCCATGTCGATCGCGGGTTGGGACATTTGCTCTCTCGTTTTTCTTATAAAGAAACGATGCCACAAAAGGTACCCATCGAAAAGAACTTTCGGGGTTCTTTTACACATCCTGTATTTGGGTACCCAACGGGCTAAAGGACCTAATTCATCCTGCTAATGGGTACCTTTCGGCGCATTTTCTGGGCTCGTTGGGCGAAAATTCGGCTGTTTTCTTCACAAATTGACTCTGCAGAGGGGAGAAAACGCCGTCCTGAGAATCGGTTCCCAAGTTCCCGTAGGTAGGTACCTTTGAAACTGGAAACAGGTACCATTCATACTGCAATTGGGTTCTATTCATCCTGTATTTAGGCACCCAAACTGTGATAACTAGTTGTTTTAAACATATTATTATGGCGCAAAGATTCTAAAATAAATAAATAAATAAAACAGTTTTCTGGGTGTGCTTTACTTTTATTATTTCTGGTTTCGCGACGAAACCTCAGTCGGATTACAGAAAATTCCAGATCATGGGCTCTATATTCTGGAGTTCGAAAACAATGTGCCATACTCTTGGGAACATCTAGGCATTCACGACACATAGTATAAGGCGTCGAAAATGAGCAGAACACCCTCCCCTTCCATGCCTCCCTACCTTAATCTCGATCCTAAGGCAGCGGCGGCGAAGTTACCCGATCCTATCGATACCAGCCGATTCGCAAAAGCCGCCGCCTTCTGCACAAAAGGACGCGAAGATCTTGCCAAACGCGGTTATGCACCTGACGGCGAGAAGAGACTCCGGAAGTTTTCGATTTGGGAGATTACCAAATACCTGATACCGGTCGCGCCGGCCCATCTACGCCGAGTTCTGAAGACACATCCCGATTTACCGCAAGGAGAGGGTTCCGGTGGCTCTAAGTGGTTTTCGCTAGAAGAAATACTGACCCTACGAAAATTTTTTGCTAGCGAAGGGGTAAGTACTAAAGAATACCTTCCCTACCGGCCTGAAGGAGCCCCTGCCAAGATTACGGCAGTAGCCAATTTCAAAGGCGGCGTTGGAAAAACCTCTACCGCCGCGCACCTCGCAATGTCTGCAGCTCTTGATGGTTACAAGGTGCTTGTAATCGATCTAGATAGCCAAGGCTCGATGACCTCTATCATGGGGGGCAACGTCCCAGACGAGTGGAGCACAGTCTTTCCGTTGATAGCAAAAGATTATGCCAAGGCAGTTGTAGCTGAGAACGAGGTACGTAGAGCTGGCGGGCAACCAGAAGTTTCACTAGATGAGACGCTAGAGGAGTCACTGAATGTGACTTCTTCGGATGTAATCCAACCCACTCACTGGCCCAACATCGACCTTATAGGCGCGCAACTAAATCTCTACTGGGCTGAGTTTCAAATTCCTGTGTGGCGTATGGGTCTACGAAGCTGGCCGCTTTGGGACGGGCTGACTAACTTTTTGGAAAGCGAAGGCATTCTGGATCGCTATGATCTTGTTATTTTGGATACACCCCCTGCCCTTGGCTATTTGACTATCAATGCTCTGGCAGCAGCCGATATATTGCTGGTCCCACTTGGAGCGTCGTTTCTAGAATTCGATTCCACAGGCCGTTTCTTCGACATGCTTTATACGACTTTTGCTTCTATCGAAGATGGTGAGAACGCTGCTCTTCGAGCTGCTGGATTGCCTGAGATGAAATTTGAGTGGGACGTAGTGCGCGCTATCGTAACTCGTTTTGACGCTTCTCAGCAGACCGACATGGCTAATGTGATCCAGGCCTATTTCGGAGATTTCATGAACGCCTATCGTCAAGAATTTACTGCGCTGGTCGGTCAAGCTGGTGAGCAGGTGAACGGGATATACGAAGCGGACTACCGAGATTTTAATCGTGAGACCTACGTCCGTGGGCGGGAGACATTCGACCAGACCTATGCCGAGTTTAAGGAGGTCTTGATCGGCTGTTGGTGGCGCGACATGAACATGGAGGAGCAGGATAATGGCTAAGCGCAGGAGACTGAGTGCACCGGATGCGGATGCGCTGCGTGAACTTGAAGACGGTTTCGCGACGAAACCTCGGACGAACCGTTCGGCAACTCCACCGATCGCCCAGGTAGCTGGCGAAGCCGCGTCGTTGGCAGGAATGGCAGGTGTTGCGGATCGAGCGGAGCTGGCGAGAGACAAAGCTGACGCCACGCGATTGCGCGAGGCAGATGCCGCAGGTCTTTTGGCGGAGGCAATCCCAATTGATCAGATCGATTCAGACTACATCCGGCGCGACCGGGTCATAGATGATAAGGAAGCAGCAGAAGAGCTTGTTACCTCACTAAGGCTGAACGGACTGCGGACTCCGATCGAAGTCGCGAAGACCGATGATGGATACGGTCTTATTTCGGGTCACAGACGACTGAACGCCTTTCGAACACTGGCGTCTACTGATCAAGCTTTTTCCCGGATTCCAGCATTTGTTAGACGGGCGCAACAAAGCGAGCACGCTTATATTCGGATGGTTGAAGAGAACGAGGTGCGTGCAAACCTTACTCCCTACGAGCGCGGGCGTATTTCGGTGTTGGCTTCAGCTCAAGGCGTCTTTCCTACAGTGGAGGCAGCAGTCGATGCTTTGTTTAGCGCAGCGTCTAAGGCTAAGCGTGCGAAAGTGCGAAAGTTTGCGACCGTCCATGAAAGCCTTGGCGACCTTTTGCAGTTTCCTACTAAGCTTACCGAGAAATCAGGTTTGCGGATCGCAGATGGTCTGGCGGCGGGATTACAACAAACGTTACGGACTGCATTGGATAATGGTGAGCCACAAAATCCTGCCGAAGAGTGGGGATTGCTCAAAGAGGTTCTCGACGCAAATCCCGGACGTAAATCCAGTAGTCGTGGAGGTCGTCCGACCCAGGTTGTTCGATTGGACCCGATCGTATTGAAGAACGGCGGCGAGATAAGAGGAGAGATTTCCGGAGATGTGTTACGGGTAGAAATGAAGGGTCGCGAAATTGACCCTGAAGAGGCGCGACGGATACTTGAAGAAATCGAAAGAAAATTCGGCTAGGGTTTCGCCGCGAAACCAAATTCGCTGTTCATCGTCAGCGAGCTGACCTAAGGCACACACAAAAAAGGGCCGGGGACTTCCCTGGCCTTTATTGTTGCGCTGGAGCACTGCGGACTGAGTCAAGTTTGCCAGTTACTGGCGACCCGACGCTGATACCGGAGGGCCATTTCAGCGGCTATATGGCCCAAATGCTTCTGCGGATAGTGTTCAACTACTTCGACGCTGCGGGCGAGATCAGCGGGCAGACAGCGTGAGATCATTGATAGAGGACCTGCATTGGCATATATTGCCAATCAGGAGATTGATCACATGGTTACACGCAACGTAGTCCTTACCGAAACCCAGGATCAGCTGGTTCAGGCATTGGTCGCATCCGGTCGCTATCAAAACGTGAGCGAGGCGATGCGGGCCGGGTTGAGGTTGCTTGAGCGGGAAGAAGCTCAGATCGCAGGGCTTCGGGATGGCTTGCTGGAAGGTCTTCAGCAGGCAGAGCGCGGCGATTTGGCTGAGGGCAGTGGGGTGGATGCGGTTCGGCGGGCCTTTGCGAGGGCGCAGACATCCTCATGAGCCGATCTTTTCGGCTGACGCGCCGCGCTGAAAACAGTTTGGTCGAGATCGCGCGCTGGACCATCGAGAATTTTGGGCATCAACAGGCGGATATTTATGAAGCTGAGCTTCTTTCTCGGTGCGAGGCGATCGTAACTGGTCAGGCACACAGCAGAAGCTGCGCCGTTCTGGTCGATCATGCCGCCGACCTGAGGTATCTCAGAGCCGGGGAACACTTCCTGGTGTTTTTGGACGGGCTTGAGGAGGTCACTATTGTCGATATCCTGCACTCCCGAAGTGATTTGCCGCGCCATATCGCAGCGCTGACAGCGTTCAGAAGCAACGACGCTTGATTGTTTTCAAAGTCCTGCCGCCTTAGTAAGGTTTACCCGGAACCGATCGCGCCGACGCTGATACCGGCGGGTCATCTCCGCCGAGGCATGTCCAAGTTGCTTCTGGACGTAGCGCTCATCCACCTCGGCCGAACTGGCAAGGCCGGCGCGCAGGGAATGGCCCGAGAATAGGGCGAGACGATCCTTCTCAGGCAGATATGACCGGATGCCGGATTTCAGTACGGTGGATTTGATGAGGCGGGCCACGTGTTTGTCGTTCAGGCGCGCTTCCAGGGCCTTCTTTCCGTCGCGAGAGCTGCGCACAAACACCGGGCCAAAGTCGATCTTGGCAAAGTGCAGCCACTGTTCCAATGCATGAACGGGGCAGGTCTGGTCTGACGATCCGCGACCAATCTCGACCTCGCGCCAGCCGGTCTTGGCGTTCAGGGTCAGCACCACACCGCCGTCCTGAATGTCGATCCAGCCACCGCTGTCGGGCGTGTCGTCCTTGGCCACATCCAGGCTGACAATTTCAGAGCGCCTGAGACCGCCCGCATATCCAATTAGTAGAATGGCCCGGTCCCTGAGCCCACGTAGATCGAAGGGCAGGGTGGCGACCATGGCAAGGATATCCTCGGGCAGGATGGCCTCTTTCTGCGCCGGCGGACGCGCATGCTTGCGTTTTATCCCGGCCAGGACGCTGACGATGTGGCGGTCCTTGCGATCGAGCGCGATCCCGCGTTGCGCGTAATTCCACGTGAGACCAGACAGGCGACGGTCAATGGTGGAGACCGATAGGGCAGGGGACCCATTTGTCGGCGCGGCCAGATCTGTCAAATAGAGGCCGATTAATTCTGGCGAGGGCGGTAGAGGATCTGTGCCCTTCAACCTGCACCATCGTGCGAAATGCTTCCAGTCGGCCGCGTAGGCTTTGTTGGTGTTCTCTGCAGTTGAAGCTTTTGCATATTCTCGCGCGCTCTCAACCAGCCGATCGAGAGTTCCTGAACCCGCCACATGCGAGGGTAGGGCGATCGGATCGCTTTCCACTTGATCTCTCTCGTTGATCTGAGCACGAACAACCGTGTCAGAGGGCGATGGGGTCGATTTCTCGCTGTCTGAGTCCACCATTTCTCCAATAATTCACCGTATTTGAGGCCGTGCTGTAGCCTAAGCACACTATGTCCGATAATGCAAACTTATTGGACATAGCAGAGCGTAGCAAGGTGGGGCGGTTACTGTGCAATTTTCTGGTAGAAAGCGCCGCGCTGATATAGGCTTCACGCATGACATTTGCCCGGCCGGATCACATCATCGACCTCGACACGTTACCCCGGATGCCCGCCTGGGTCACCTCTGCACGCGCTGAAACCCTTGAAGATGTTGCGTTTTTGTCAGGCGCGGCGCTGGCGCATCTGCATCTTGTGGTAGGGCAGGGGGAGACCCCCCAAGCCTTGTTTCGGGACCGGCTGGCCCTGCGTGCGGCCGAGGCTTGTGTCACGTTTTCCGGGCGGCCGGAGCGGGCAGGGGCGTTGCGGGATGCCGTGCATCTTTTGCACCCCGGCGACCTGCCCGGACCGGCGGGAGAGACGTATCTTGCCTGGCGGCGCGCGGCAGAGCGGCCCGTGTCGGTCAAGGCTTTGAGCCGCGCCTTGCCAAGTTTTGAGCCGGGCCAGATCGCCATGTGGCTCGATGCGGGGCGGGGGGCACCGATGACCCGCGCCGCGATGGTGCTGGAGGCGGTTCTGACGGAGGCGCCTCGCGCCGAAGCTACGGCGCTGATCTTTGCGGATGCGGCCCTTGCCCAAGCGCTCGGGTGGGATCCTCTCGTGCCGCTGCTGGCCTCGGGCCTGAAACGCGCCGACCTGCGCAAGCGCGGCGATGCCTTGCGCATCGCCTGTCACCGGGCGCTCGTCGCGTCGGCGGTCGAGGCCGTGCGCCTTGCCGCTGATCTCGCGCGTCGGACGGCGCATCTGAAATCCGTCGCGCCGAAACTCCGGGCCAAGGGGGCCGGGGGCGCGGTTGAGATGTTCCTGACCCGCGATGCGATTGCCCCTTCGGGGCTGCCCCTGCCGGATCGTGCGGCGCGGCGGCTTTGTGACCGGCTGGTCGATCTCGGCGCGATCCGGGAACTGACCGGGCGTGACACGTTCCGGCTCTATGGGGTGTGAGGCATGAAGGATCGCCCGGAACCCGAACTCGACCGCGAGCTGGACGACCTGCCGCCAGTGCTGCGCTGGCGGGAATGGATGCGCCGGATCGAGGCGGTGCTGTTTGCCAGCGCCACACCGGTGCCGCGCGAAGACCTGGCGCGGGTCGTGGGGCAGGGGGCCTCGGTCGATCTGCTGGTCGAGGACCTCGCCGCAGATCTGGAAGGACGGGCGTTTGAGGTCGCCAAAGTTGCCGGCGGCTGGATGTTCCGAACGCGACCTGTTTACGCGCCCGCGATCCACGCCGCGGCGGATGTCGGGGATCAGCTGCTTGACCTGAACGAGTTCGACGTCGCGGTGCTGGCCGCCATCGCCTACCATCAGCCGATCACGCGCGACGGGCTGAAGGACATCTTCGGCAAGGACATCAGCCGTGATCTGATCGGGCGGCTGCATGCGCGCGACCTGATCGGGACTGGGCCACGATCACCGCGCCGCGGTGCGCCCTACACCTTTGTGACGACCGAGCAGTTCCTTGTTGCATTTGATCTGGAGACGCTCGCGGATCTGCCAGAGCGGGAGCAGTTGGAGGACGCAGGTCTGGATGGCGGGTCATAGGAATGGTGGCGGGCTGGCGATCCCCGTATTGGCCAATCGGTGAGGCATGTCGAGGACATTTCGTGACGCTCTCAGTCGTGACTTGTTGAGAGAACTCAGGCTTCGATTCTGAGCCCTCTGAACAGAGCTTCCCAAGGGTCCCCATCCTCGGTCATCGCGTCCGGTTCCAGGTTTGCTATGTTCTCGTCGATGACTGCGTTGTGGTAGTTCTGGAGCCAGCTGTATTTGCGCCGCACCGTCGCGTTGGGACTGTCGGCGAGACCGCTCTCCACCAACGTTCTGTGCCTACCCAGAAACTCGATCCAGCCGGCGTATTCGCCGTCGAGCTCACTGAGACTGGCGCGAAGATAGTCGATGTAGTGGAGGCCTGACTCGTCCTGGCGCAGGAGGTTGTTCAGGTGACGCTCTTCATCCTCATAGGAATGTCCTTCCCGCCAGAGCGTTTGGTCCTGCCGGTGGCGTTCGATGACATCTTCATGGATCGCAATGCGCGGGAAGATGACCTCGTTTTCTTCCATGAAATAAGCCTGAACGAGGGCAGGCCCAAACACCGGACCACTGAAGTCGATGCCGAGATGCATGGGGCCGATCGTCATCGCGCCGCGCACCAATATGCCATTTGCCACGCATTCGATTTGGATATGCAGCAGATCGATGAGCTCCCAGACCAAGGGGCCGGCCTGGTACTGAGTTTCAATGGTTCTGGTTCTGACGATCGCGTCAGACACGATCTCTGCATGGACTTCGCTGATCATCCGCATCTCGTCGGAGCGGGTGGGCGGCGTGGCATCTCCTTCGGAAACCCTGCGAAACATCGAAAGCAAGTGCCTGATCTCTGCACCGCTTCGCGTGTGCAGGAGGTTCCTGAAACCGAGGACATCAAAAAAGGTCACAAGGCATTCTTCGTAGTCGGGGTCGTTCTCGAAATCAGTCATCTCTGGTCCATCTTCAGCCGAGGAGCTTCTCCAGCTCTTCCCCTTGGGCGGCATGCTTCTTGGGGTTTTCTGCTTTCAGCTTGTTCACGTTGATGAGCTTCCATCGGACCGCTGGAAGCTCGGCCGCTTGAGGGCGGTCGATCGCGTCGAAGTCGGGGTCGCCTTCATGCAGGGTTCTCAGAAATCTCTTTGCGCCCTCATCCATGCGGGATTGGATGTCCGCGATTAGGCGGTCGCGCGTTGAGACCAATTCCGCAAGGTCGACCGCTCCCTTCGTCATGCCCTCGAATTCCCGCGCGTAGGGCTGATCAAGATCGATCAGGTTTGGGTTCAGTAATTCGTGCGGCGGGCGTGGGGAACTCGCGACGTAGATCAGAAAAGTGCGGAAAAACTCGTCCGTGAAGCCTTCATTCTCGTAGAGCAGCTTGACGTCGTAAAGGTCTCGCGGATGCTGGCGATCAAGGGCTGCATGTAGCTTGCCGCCGAACAAATCCTCAAAGGAGACGATGTTCATCGCCGCATATCCGAACGCCTCCTCGACGGCTTCGGAGACTTCGCGTTGTTCCGGATCATGCACGACGCCCCGGGTGACGGGGGAGGTTTCGATCTTGATTTCGGCTGTGCCGAGGCGGGCGAGCGCACGCGTGGCGCCGCCGCCACCGCCGGCAATGCGCTGCGCTTTGGCGCCGGTGATTCCGCTTTCGATGGCGGCGGCAATCCGGTCCATCGCGTCGTTGATCTCGACGAGGCTTTCGGCGCGGTCCTTGACAGGCAGATAGGTCAAATCGATATCGACCGAGAGGCGCGGAAGGTCGCGATAGAAGAGGTTAATGGCCGTCCCACCCTTGAGCGCAAATATTTTCTCCTTTGCGACATACGGCAGTATCCGCACGAGCAGCGCCACTTGGGCGGCATAGTCCTCACGCGCCATGACCACGTTCCTTTCCTACAAACTCTTCGGGCACCATGATCCTGTAGCGCGGATGTATCTTGCCGCCTTTGACCAATGCGCGATCTCCGCTGCCGAGGTCGAACTCTTCTGGATCGAGCCGCTTGCGCCAGGCATGGTCGTGGCGGTCGGCGAACACGAAGAACAGGCGTTTGACCTTGATCTTCTTGCAACTTCTGAGCAGCGCCGAGAGGGTTCTCGGTCGCAACGTCGTCAGGCTTTCGAACACCATGTCGAGGTTGTGAAAGCTCTCCTGATCCGGCAACTCGTCCAGCGCCTCTAAGATCGCGCGTTCAGGCGAGGACATCACCAGTTTCCAGTCCCATGGCAGGGACGATGCTGTCTCGTTGAGATTTTTTCGTGCGTCATTGACACCCAACTCTGGATCGGAAAACAGCGATACGTTGCGTGTCCGGAGTTTGGCGTTGAGCGGCAGTTTTTCGAGCCAGTTGGGTATTCTTGCGCCGTAGAGCCAGACCGTGCTCTTGTCGCCGAGCGAGAGATAGTGCGCATAGCCTTGCAGGTCCAATGCCGTCGCTCCCCCGACATGGACAGGGTAGTGCATGATGTGCTGGAGCGAGAGCAGGCAGGTCTTCCAATCGAGCGTATTCGTGGTGGCGCTGCCTGGTGCCGGGCGGCGGAAGACTCCGCGTCCAAGGCGTTCTAGCCAGCCACGTTGGACATAGGCGTAGGACGAACGCCGGCCTATCCCGTGGTGCTCAAGCCAGACGGAGTCCACGAGGAACCCTGTGGGGACAGCCTCAAGAAGGCTCTTTAGTTTATCGTGCTCTTGTCCGCTCATGCGCGACATTATGATCTATTTTTAAAGAGACTGCCACTTGTTTCTGTGAAAATATCAGAGATAGTCCGTCACGGATGGACAAATTCGGAAACGGTCAAAGAGACTGGTGGTTGTCGGCTCTGAAACTCACCAGAAAAGCAGGGCGGGGATGCCCTCGAATAGCTGAGAAAACACCCGGCCACTTGGGCTTCGCAGATGAGCGACTACCAGTCGTTCCTGCGACGAGAAAACCGGTGTTTGTCTATCGGCGAATGTGGCCGATTTTAAGTTCCTCCGGGCGTGCTAAGCGGTCCGTGGTAAAATGCAGCCGAAGCCCGAGGAGCATCAAAGAATGTCTCAAGCCGTTCGGCGTTTTCTTCCACAAGACGTTTCGCCTGCTGCGGAAGTTCGGCACTCGCTCGCGTGAAGTCATCAAGTGCAATGGGTTCGAGCGTTGGGGCGGATGTCAGACGAAGCATGCGGTCTCGCCCGATCAAAAGTCCGGCCTGTCCAAGGGCGTTCTGGCTTTGCAGGTGCATCGCGCTCTCGATGATTGTTCTCCAGTGGAACATGCCGCCGCGCTTGATCTGACCACCGGTCATACGAAGGTCTTGATCGCCACAACCAAGGCTCAGGATGTCGATTTTGTGCCTGTCGACGTTGAAACAGCTCATGGCATCGACCAGCGCCACCATGACGGGGTTGTTCGCCCAAACACCGCCATCCGCAAAGTGCCGGGTGCCGTTTCGGTAGGTCGAGAAGAATGTTGGCGCGGCTGACGTCGCCAATGCCACCGTAACCAGTTCTTCCTGCCAGTCGAGGCGGAAGTCCGGGTGGTGCGGGGTCTTGAGGACGTTGACCTCGTTGAACCCATCGAAGGCGGGAATGTTCAAACGCACATTGACGGAGCCCAGTGTCCTGTTGCCGAAGCGATCTCGAAGCGCTCGTTCCAAGGGTTCGCGGTTGTATCGATAAACAGCAAGATCGCGGGCAAACTGGTAAGCGGATCGCATCGCGCGACCAATTCGAGTTGGAGGAGTCCAAGGCCTGGGAAATATTTCCGACCCGTGGCGCATATAGATTTCCAGGACCTCCTCGGCGCGCATCCCTGCTGCCATGCCGAGCGCGATTATTCCTCCGGTTGAAGTGCCGACGATCATGTCGAAGTAGCTGGCTGCCGAACCGCCCTTCAAGAAACGACGCTCACATTCCGCCAGCACCGCCGCAGGCAGAATGCCTTTTATGCCACCGCCATCAATGGACAGTATGCGAAAATCATCTGAGGGCCATTCGAGTTGATCTCGACGGTGAAAGATGGTGCCCTGCGAGCGGCGGGATTGAGGTTGTGCCATGAAATCTCTCCATAAGTACCGCCAACCTGGATCGCCCGCCTGACTGACTTCTGATGTGTTTGCCGGTCCCAAACCATTTTCCCGAAGCGAGCCAGCTTTCGTAGCAGCTCAGCCAGTTGGACGCCCAGGGAATGGTCGTTTTGCTGATCAGGTCATCTGGCGACCACTGATCCGCTTCGTCGTCGAAGAGGCAGAGGAATGGCCCCGTACGCTCTGTTCGCGGATGTGATACGTAAACATGCGGTAGGGACCCTTCTTCGTTACCGAAACGCCTTTGCAAGGTCGGTTCAAGAACCTCAACAAGAGGCTGCAGGTACAGGTTTGATCTGCCTTCGAGTAGTAGGGGTTCCGTATATTCGACCCTCAGCCGGTACGTTGTTCTGTGTGGCTGCAGATGCCCCTCCCAAACACAAGTTCGCTGGCTCAGCCGGTCGCATGACCATTCGGGATAGACATCGGCCATGTCCGCAATCTGATCACCAACAGTTATCATCAAGTACAGTGCCCCCCATGTTCGTGTTCGCGCGTGCAGGCCTCACGAGGCCTGGTGCGGATGCGATCCCAGCACCCAGAGCTGGAGCAGCGAGGGACGAAACTGGTGCCGCAGGTTTCAATTGCCCGCTCGGTGTCATGCCGAGCGCACCATGTTCGAGCTGGACAGTCTGTGCGCGATGATAGGCCTGCAGAGCGGTCTCACCGGCCTTTTCGCCGAACAGATCGTCGAATGTCGATTGGATAACCGCAGGATCGAAGCCAACCCGCTTCAGGTTTTCGAGGCGTTCGATGAGGGTGAGCAAGTCCGCCGCCCAAAGCTGCTGGTCGCTCCTTTGAGCCGGCCACCGATCGGTAAAGAGATCCGGGTAATGTGCCGGATTGCGAACTTCAAGCAGCCGCAGGTTCTGTTCAGCATTGCGGATCTGCCAGCGCATACGCTTGGCAATCGCAATCACTTCATCGACCAGGCTATCGTTTGCAGGGCCGGCATCGATTGCAATCGCTGCGATAATGACGGCCGGGGGTTTGCGTTTGCCACGGTGATCGTCGTGCTTGCGATAGCGTTTGTCGCGGAACCTCTTGATCAGTTGCAGGGCAACCACGCGAGGCGATTTCTGGTCGAGCGGGACATGCACTGGCATCGGTTGGGTATCTGCCTTTTGCAACGCCAGACCAGACGTCTCATTTGAAAGCCGGGTGGCCAGTTCGGTGTAGGTTTCGCCATCGACGAGGTAACGACGCGCATCGAAGCGCTTCTGAAACGCCTCGCTGATTTCGACGCGAGCATTGAAGTGATCGGCAAACCCCTTCGGATTGATCTCCTTGTGGTACCGCTCGTCCGTCTCAGGCTTGTAGTGAAACAGGGTCGCCACGCGTTCTGGTGCCCCATCGATGCGAACGACCGGCATCAGATCGACCGTGACGCCGTCCGGGTAGGTAACCGTGACACAGCGACTGTTTTTCTCAGTCAGGTAGTCGTAGTACTTGCTGCCTTTTTCGCCCTTGATCGCTTTGTACAATTGTTCAAGCACCCACGCCGGGTCGGTGCCAGAAGCGATCGCGATCTCGAGCACGGCATCAACGTCGTGCTGGTCGGTCTTCAGTCGTGACCGAGTCGCGGCGTGGATTGCAAAACTGCCAGAAGGGTAGATCTCAAGGACCAAATCTTCGAGAGGGCTGCCAGGGCGGTCGACATGCTGAGCGAGCCCGCGAAAATGGCGGTCAGCTTCGTCGTGCATAGTGCGGGTGATCTGGATGGCACGTGCGACGTCCATCAGTGCAGCTTCTACAGGGTCAATCTCCAGGCTGCGGGCGAAATCTTCGTGGTTCGTCCTGATATTCATCTTCTTCTGCCCCTCAGGCTTGACGGATTCGCTGATCCGTCTTACAGTTTTTGACGTTTTCGTAGGGTGGAAAGCGAAAAAAGAAGCCGCGAGCAAGCGGCGCAAATCCTACGATATCGTCATACTAACACATGCGGGAGCGTCATGTCAAATTCTACGGATTCCAATGGTGGGTTCGGTGACAGGTT
>CAYFXM010000009.1:0-29423 GCA_964346965.1 uncultured Actibacterium sp.
CCACGGCGTCAAAGGTGGCTTCATCCACAAAGCCCAAAGCAACCGCTTCTTCCTTAAGGGTTGTGCCGTTCTTGTGCGCAGTCTTCGCAACCTTGGTCGCGTTGTCGTAGCCGATGGTCGGGGCCAGTGCGGTGACCAGCATCAGCGATTCTTTCATCAGCTTGTCGATGCGCGGCTCGTTAGCCTTGATGCCGTTCAGCATGCGCTCGGTGAAGCTGTCGGCCAAGCAGTTGCATCGATTGCAGCAGGTTGTAGGACATCATCGGGTTGTAGACGTTCAGTTCGAAGTGACCTTGCGAACCAGCAAACTTCATCGCGGCATCATTGCCCATGACGTGGGCGGCGACCTGAGTCATTGCTTCGGCTTGGGTCGGGTTCACTTTGCCCGGCATGATCGACGAGCCCGGTTCGTTTTCCGGCAGGATCAGCTCGCCCAGACCCGATCGCGGGCCAGAACCCAGGAAGCGGATGTCGTTGGCGATTTTGTACATGGCACCTGCGGTGGTCGCCAGCGCGCCCGACATGAACACCATCGCGTCGTGTGCGGCCAGTGCTTCGAACTTGTTCGGCGCGGTCACGAAGGGCAGGCCAGTGATCTCGGCCATGTTGGCCGCGACGGTTTCGCCCCAGCCATTCTTCGTGTTCAGACCGGTACCAACTGCGGTACCACCTTGAGCCAGCTCATAGATGCCGGGCAGGGCGGCTTCGATCCGGGAAATGCCCTGACGGATCTGATGCGCATAGCCCGAGAACTCCTGACCAAGGGTCAGCGGGGTGGCGTCTTGGGTGTGGGTCCGGCCGATCTTGATGATGTCTTTGAACTCTTCCGACTTGGCTTCTAGGCCAGCCAGCAGTTTGTTCAGGCCCGGCAGCAGAACGTCGCGCACGGTCATGGCAGCGGCAATGTGCATCGCGGTCGGGAAAGTGTCGTTTGAGGACTGACCCATGTTGCAGTGATCGTTCGGGTGCACCGGGTCTTTCGAACCGATCACGCCGCCCAGAATTTCGATGGCACGGTTTGCGATAACCTCGTTCGAGTTCATGTTCGACTGCGTGCCCGATCCGGTCTGCCAGACGACCAGCGGGAAGTTGTCGTCGAACTTGCCTTCAAAGACTTCACCGGCAGCTTGGATCACGGCGTCTGCGATTTTCGGGTCCATGTCACCCGAGGCTTTGTTGGCCATGGCACATGCTTTTTTGATCACGCCAAGGGCGCGAACGATCGCGACGGGCTGCTTTTCCCAACCAATCGGGAAGTTCATGATCGAGCGCTGCGTCTGCGCGCCCCAATACTTGTCAACGGGGACTTCCAGCGGGCCAAAGCTGTCGGTTTCGGTACGGGTCTCGGTCATGCGAATAACTCCTGCGAATTGTCCCCAACGCGTATAAGGCTCTGCCATTACGTTCGCAATGCAAGTAAGGCGCCGTTAGCGCGACCAATTGTGCTGTTTTGTCTCGGTTATTGGCGGACGAGCAGATTGGGCCGGTTTAACGGGCGAAATGTGGTGAAGTGAGCTCAAGAAAAGCATGAGCCACTCAGGCAACTTGACTGAGATGAGAAGCAATGACCAACAGCAGGTTTAGTGTTTTCGGAAACTGTCGAGACTGACAACTTCCGCCTCGGGGGCCTCGGCCTCATCCTCTTCAGGCGCCTCAATATCGTTTTCCTCTTCGTCTTCGCTGTCTTGCGTTTCGAAGCGAAGGCCGAACTCGACAGAGGGATCTACGAATGTGCTGATCGCGTCGTAGGGTATGTAAAGTGGTTCAGGGGTGTCTCCAAAATTCAGGGTAATTGCAAACCCGTCTTCGTCGACCTCAAGATTCTCGAACCAATGCTGGACGACGACCGTCATCTCGCCCGGGTAACGGTCGCGAAGCCAATTTGCCAGCGCGACATCCTCGTGGCCGGTATCGAAGGTTATGAAAAAATGATGTTCACCCGGCAATCCGTGATCAGACACTTGCTGCAAGACCTCGCGAATGAGGCCGCGCATCGCGTCATGCATGAGATTGCCATAGTCAATCGTTTCGGACATCAAATCATCCTTGGTCTACTTCGTTCAGCATATGCCATTCCCACGCAGATGAAAGTGGTTCAGAGGGAATTTCTTTCAGACCGGAGCGTTAAAAGAAATGGTGGCACTGATGGTTGCCATGAGCGGTAAGGTTAAGAACAGCGAAAGACGAAAATGGACTAGTAAAACCGCAGATACTGCGGAAAGGATTAGAGCCGTCAAATTTAGGCTGTCTAATTGAGGATAACTAAGTGAGAAAAGGCTGTTTTGCACAACGCTTAAGTTGGTGAACCATACATTCATGGTGAACCACAGGCCTAGATTCAGGATAACCCCAACAACTGCCGCAGTAACAAGGCCAAGTGCGTTTGCCAGACGAGGTTGCCGAGTAAGGTTCTCGACATGGCCCGCGGCCAAAAAAATCCAGAGAAAACAGGGAATAAAGGTCACCCAAAGCGTTAGTGCGGCTCCGGCAATGGCCAGCCCAACGCCACCATCCTTGAATGCTGCAATAAAGCCGACAAATTCGGTTACAAGAATCAAGGGGCCCGGTGTCGTTTCAGCCAATCCCAGCCCGTCGATCATCTCTGCCGTGGTCAACCAACCGAAATCGCTGACAGTTGCCTGAGTCATATAGGCAAGTACCGCATAGGCGCCACCAAAGGTAACCACGGCGAGTTTTGAGAAGAAGATGGCGATGGCGGACAAGATGCCGGGCCCGCTCAGATAGAGGGTAATAACGGGCGCGGCCCAAAGAACGGCGCAAAACGCTGCCGCCTTATAAGGTGACCGCACTTTCGTATCCGTTTCCAGATACTCGTCAGACGTGCGCGCTGTGACAAACCCGACAAGGGCCGCGCAGGCAATCACCGTCGGAAATGGCAGGTCCAACAGAAAAAGGGCAAGGAACGACAAGGCCGCTGTTACCCGCTTTGCCGGTAACTGCAATGCCTTTTGGCCGAGGCGGATGAGCGATGTGGCGACAATCACCACGACAGCTGCCTTTACACCGAGAAACGCGGACTGCGTAAGCGGCAATTGACCCCATTTGGCGTAGGCTGCCGCAAGAAAAAGGATAACGAAAGCGCCCGGTAGCACAAATAGAAGCCCTGCGATGACACCTCCGGCAACACCCTTTAGTCGCCATCCAGTATATGTCGCCAATTGCATGGCCTCTGGACCGGGCAGCAACATGCAAAAGCTGAGTGCGCGTAGATAGTCTTCTTCAGTCAGCCAGTCCCTGTGTTCGACCAACTCACGATGCATTAAGGCCATCTGAGCAGCCGGGCCGCCAAAGGACACCAATCCTATGCGGCCGAACACTGTGAACAGTTCTTTTAGGCTGGGTTCCGCCATGGTGCATCCGGCTTGCTTGCGTATAGGCAAGCAATGATTGGATTCACGCAGCCTGTAAAGTCCGGATCAGGCCACCATGGCACCGGTCAAAAGTTGGGGAAGAGAATCAGCGGGCATTAAGCCTATCTGTTCAAAGAAACCCATATAATCAAAATGGTTATAGGCCTCGGCGATTATGCCATCCTTCAAGCGAAACATTACCTGTCCCGTGATTGAGACTGGCTGTCCACTCATCGCGGCGGTTGCGTGCACCTTCATCAAAGCGCTTAGCCAGTCGCCCTGTTCGATGGTTTGAAGGATCTCGAATTGCGGTTCCTCCACAAGACCAAGAAAGGCTTCTACCAGTGTTTTCATATCGAGTGTGCCGACATTTTCATTGGTCATGACACCCTGAATATTCTCGCCGCCACCCATGAACTGATCGATAGCGTCAAGGTCCCCCTGAAGCCAAACACGTTCATAAAATGCTGTCAGCAAATCGGTCTTTGACAATTCCATTCCAGCGCCTTTCGTCCTTAAATACCGAAAGGCCTAGCGCAGAGAGATTAACGAAATCTGAAAAAGAGAAGTGCAGGCTTCTGTTGCCAGGTGCCTGCGAACCCCGCCAGCCGTTGCTAGACAACTGGACTTAAGTTTCGGTGTTAGGCACTGCTTACGCAGCGACAGCTACCGGAGCACGATTGTCATTTGCAATTGTACTAGTCGAACCGATAACGGTGGTATCTCACCGGGACAAAGCTAACCCCTTTAGACGTTCGTCGATCCTATTTCGACCCCATGATCCCCAAATGAAGGATTATTGGTGGAGTCGCCGGGTACCGCCCCCGGGTCCGAACCGCTTATTACGAGCGCGTTTATGTCCATAGTCCCGAAGGACAAAGAAAATATAGGTGGTCGAAGCACCGTGTTCAATGGATAAAATTCAGAGATGGAAACGGAAAAATATTATTTAATAACAAAATAATGCGGCTCTTTCTTCAACCAATGACCTTACGTTTCCTCGATATTGTAGTTGCGAAACTTCCGTGACTGCAGCTTTTCTGAGAGACGACGTGGAAGCAGTAAGCCCAAAACTCAACATTCGGGGATGTAATGGCTGAACTTACAATCGAAGGCCGGAATATCGCGCTACGCGAAAGGGGCACCGGGTCGACCGTAATTTGTCTGCACAGTTCATCCAGCCACAGCGGGCAATTCAAACCATTGATTGAAGCTCTATGCTCTGATCACTCGGTTGTTGCCCCCGACATGCATGGCTATGGTCGCAGCGCATCCCTGCCGCGCGATGGGCTGCCGTGGTTTGTTCACGACCTGAAGATCGTCGAGGCGCTTTTGGAGCGCGAAAGCGGAAAGGTGCACTTGGTAGGGCACTCCCTTGGCGGAGCGCTTTCCTGCATGGCGGCACTAAAATGGCCGGACCGGATTGCATCACTTACCATGATCGAGCCGGTCCTGTTCATGTTTCTCGAGCAGGCACGGCATCCCCTGCGGGTCGAAGGGCACTGGGCGACGACCATGGTTCATGGAAATCTCATGCTGAACCGGAAGGCCGATGCGGCACGAAGTTTCATGAACTTCTGGTCCGGTCCCGGGGCGTACGAGGCCGCACCGGAGCATGTACAGTCCTACGTCATGGAGACGGTGGATCGTGTTGCCGATGACTGGGCGGGTATGGTTGCCGTGCCGCCGGAAGCGCCGTCTTTGGATGACCTGTCTCGTCTGAACATGCCCTGCCAACTCATCTGCGGTGGCAAAACCCGCGATTCTGCCCGAGCGATTGTCGATCTACTTGTTGATCGCGTGCCCAACGCGCAGTTTGTCGAAATCTCTGATGCTGCTCATATGGCTGCAGCGACCCATCCTGAACTTGTGAATCCATATATTTTGAATTTCGTCAGAGAACATTCTTCGGCTAACTGAGAGAATTTCGGCCCCACCTAGTCTATACTTCAGCGGCAGTGCGCGCGTCTCGGGCGGCCTTTACGTCGCGACCAAGACGGATTGTGTAGTCGCGCAGGGCGTCGATTTCTGCTTCGGCCTGCTCCGGATTTTGACTCTCAAGTGCGTCAGCAAGATTTTGATGCCATTGAATAATTTCTGATCGATCACGCGCCGTGAAGGTGATCATATTCATCAAGGGTTGCATTGCCTCGACCGCGCCAGCCAACTGATAAGAGAGCACGGGGTTTCCTGCCGCATCGACCATCGCGCGATGAAATGCGACATCTGAGGCACAGAAACCTTCATCGCTGAGTCCTTCTTGTCCTTGAGCAACAATTTCGGCGCGCATACGGGCCAAATGGTCTGGGGTGCGGCGCTTGGCGGCCAGAGGAATACAGGCACGTTCCAGAGCAAATCGGGCTTCGCATGCGGTTTCGAAATCAATGCCGTTCATTGACAAGAGGAGTGTCGAGGTCGTGATTTGGTCGCGATATACATCCTCGTAGCGCAATTGATTGACAAAGGCGCCGCCGGCGGCACCGCGCCGGGTGCGGATCAGGCTTTGAGCCGCCAATCTCTTCAGCGCCTCGCGAATAGTAGGGCGGGAAACCCCATGTGTTTCAGCCAGTTCCGCCTCGGACGGAAGACGCTCATCGACGATGAGCTTTCCGGTCAGAATCGCTTCGCGTATGTCGTCGGCGATACGCGCGGGAAGGTCCTGATCGGCTCGGCTCATAGCAGCTATCTCCATTTTTTAATTGTCAGACATTTAAATGTATGACAATTATTTCTACGACTCATTTACATCCACAGCAAGGATCATTCAGGAGATCGTTTCCATGTTCAAAGCTCTTGTCGTTGAAAAGGATGATGCTGGTCAGACTTCGGCGTCGGTCAAGCAAATTGGCGAGGATCAGCTCCCCGAGGGAGATGTTACCGTCGCGGTTGAATATTCAACGGTCAATTACAAAGATGGGCTGTGCATAGGGCCGGGCGGTGGTCTGGTCCGCAACTATCCACATGTACCGGGGATCGACTTTGCCGGGACCGTCGAGTCGTCGGATGACGACCGTTACAAGCCGGGCGACAAGGTTGTGCTGACGGGCTGGCGCGTTGGGGAAGTTCACTGGGGTGGATATGCTCAAAAGGCCCGTGTGAAGGCCGATTGGCTCGTGCCGTTGCCTGAAGGGATCAGCACACGTCAGGCAATGGCTGTCGGGACGGCTGGTTTCACAGCAATGTTGGCTGTAATGGCGTTAGAGGATCACGGGCTGAAACCGGGTCAGGGTCCGGTTCTTGTGACAGGTGCAGCTGGTGGTGTGGGCTCAGTCGCCAGCGCAATTCTCGCCAATCTGGGATATGAAGTCGCGGGCGTGACAGGACGCCCTGAAGCAGCCGATTACCTTGAGTCGCTCGGGGTGTCGCAAATCGTTGCGCGGGAAGGGATCAACGAAACCGTAAGGCGTCCGCTGGAAAAAGAGACCTGGGCCGGTTGTGTCGACGCAGTTGGCGGCGCAATGCTGGCGCGGGTGCTGGGCCAAATGAAATACGGGGCGTCCGTCGCTGCCGTAGGTCTGGCCGGCGGAGCAAGCCTTCCAGCGACGGTGGTTCCTTTCCTGTTGCGCGGTGTGAACCTGCTTGGAATCGATAGCGTTATGCAACCCTACGACAATCGCCTGCGGGCTTGGCAGCGCGTCGTTAACGACCTTCCCATGGACCGTCTGGAGCAGATGGTACACCCTGCTGTGCTTGCGGATCTTCCGCAGCTTGGAGCGGACATTCTGAAAGGGCAGGTTCAGGGCAGGGTGGTTGTTGACGTCAACGCCTGAGCAGTGCTTGGCTAAGCCGAATAACGGGTAAGAGGACGTCCATGCTGGACCTTGATTTTGTACGCGCGCAATTCCCGGCTTTCTCGCAGCCGGGGCTTGCCAATCAGGCCTTCTTTGAGAATGCTGGCGGGTCCTATCCCTGCCAGCAGGTCGTCGAACGGTTGATGCGGTTCTATACCGAGCACAAGGTTCAGCCCTATTATCCGTTCCCAAGTAGCCAGACGGCGGGCGAGGAAATGGACGAGGCCCGCAACCGCCTTGCGGGCCTTCTTGGCGTTACCAGTGAAGAGGTCAGTTTTGGCCCTTCAACAACGCAGAACACTTATGTCCTGGCGCAGGCCTTCCGCCAATGGATGTCGCCCGGCGAGGCGATTGTCGTCACCAATCAGGATCACGAGGCCAACACCGGTCCGTGGCGCCGTTTGGCCGATGATGGGATAGAAATTCGTGAGTGGAAGCTTGATCCGGATACCGGGCATCTGGACCCGGCCGATTTAGAAACTCTGCTCGACGAGAAGGTTCGTCTGGTTTGTTTCCCTCATTGCTCGAACGTGGTCGGCGAGATTAACGACGTCGCGGCGATTTGTGCGATGGCCCATGTGGCCGGAGCGTTTACCTGTGTCGACGGAGTCAGCTTTGCTCCGCATGGCTTGCCAAATGTTGGGGCGTTGGGACCTGACGTCTATCTGTTTTCGACCTATAAAACCTATGGGCCTCATCAGGGTATCATGGTCATGCGCCCCGGGTTGGCGCAGTTGCTTCCCAATCAAGCGCATTATTTCAACGGCTCCGTCCCTTACAAGCGCTTCGTCCCTGCGGGGCCAGACCACGCCCAAGTGGCCACTTGCGCCGGAATCGCAGACTATTACGAGGCTCTGTACCAACGCCATTTTGACGCGCCGGTCGGTGCGGCAGAAAGGGCCGAGAAACTGGCGGAACTGATGCGTGGCCATGAAATTGAAACTTCGCAGCCCGTACTCGACTACCTTCGGTCCCGTAATGACCTGCGCCTTCTCGGTCCAAGCGACGCTGCGAAACGTGCACCAACGATTACGGTGACATCAAAACGTCCGGCACTTGAGTTGGGAGAATTGCTTGCGAAAGACGGGATCAACGTCGGTTGCGGTAATTTCTATGCACATCGCGCCTTGGAAGCGATGGGAGAGGATCCGGAACATGGGGCGCTTCGGATCAGCTTGGTCCATTACAACACAGCCGAGGAAACTGAACGTCTGCTTACTGCACTGGACAGGCTTCTTTGACTTGCAGGGCGTCGCACAAAGGCCTCAGGTAAAGCGGATTTTCGCTGGCCCCTCTTGCTGCGATGAGCCGCATCAAGCAGTGTTGCGACAACAAATTTCCCTGACGGAGCCCCGCATGCCCACAGCTGCGAAACTGATTGCCGCGATATCCTTTGCCCTTGTTGCTTTTTTTGCGTCGAGCGAAATCATTCGCGCCTTTCCGGAAAACATGAGCGCCGGGAAGTTTGGTCTGGTGAATTCGGCGATCGGCTTTCTGTGCGGTTGGCGCGTGATGGGAAAGCATGCGCACCGCGGATACCAAGCCGGGGTGGCTCTAGGCATCTGGACCACAACCGTCATGGTTTTTTTCTCGTTGTTGGTTCACTCTATCTACGAAATGCTAAGCCGCTCGACCCGACTTGATTACGACGGTGTGATGGATGCGGTCAAAGGCGTGTTTGAACTGGCTTCGGACTTTGCCTTCATCATGCTGGATTCACCCGAAGCGATCGTCATTTTGGTTGTCGGCGGCATTCTTTCTGCCTGGTTCTCTGTCTGGGCGGCCTATCGCTGGAAGTAGGGTGAATGCCTGACCTGTTCTTTTATGGAACGCTTCGACACATTCCTTTGCTTGAGGTCGTCCTTGGCAGGCCCCTCGATGAAGACCTTTGTTCGAAAGCTTCTTTGCCGGGAAAGCGTGCCGCTTATGTGAGGGGGGAGGCCTATCCGGCGCTCCGAACTGAAGAGGGAGCAACGGCGGAGGGGCTTCTGGTCTCAGATGTTTCAACCGGAGAACTGGACCGGCTTCAGTTCTATGAGGATCCGGATGAGTTTCAGGTGGTCGATTATCAGGTTGAAACGTCGTCGGGCTCAAGTTCAGCCAAAGCCTTTCAAATCCGCAATGCTAACAGGGTTTCCACAAGTGAATGGGACTTCGACAGTTGGCTACGAAATCATTCGCTGGTCACGATAAAGGCGGCAGAAGATATCATGGCGCTCTATGGCAAACAGAGCGCAAGTGACATTTCGCGGAGAATGGGGTTGATTCAGGCTCGTGCCTGGTCATTCGAAAGGGCCCGGAAAGCACCTCCGAAGGTATCGGATATTCGGTTTGTGCCCGCCGCAGGGGACGTTGAAGTCATCGAACAAACAACGCCTTATGCGAACTTCTTCACGATGGAGGAGCTTGAAATCCGTCACAGAACTTTCGGTGGTGGAGTGACCGAAACCCTGCATCGATCTGCCTTTGTCACCGTAGATGTTGTGACGGTGCTGCCATACGATCCGATCCGCGACAGGGTACTTCTCGTCGAGCAATTTCGCGTTGGTCCTCTTGCGCGCGGAGACCGAAATCCGTGGTCGCTCGAGGCGGTGGCTGGGCGCATCGACGCCGGAGAAACGCCCGAGGATGCCGCGTTGAGGGAAGCCAGAGAAGAGACACATCTGGAGATTACCGAGCTTGTTCCGATTTCGAACTACTACACGACGCCGGGCGGAGTTACCGAATACCTCTATGCCTTTATCGGCCTGACAGATCTTCCTGACGGGTGCGCCCGATTGGGCGGCGCAACAGATGAAGGCGAGGATATTCGTGCGCATCTACTTGAATTTGGCGAATTTCGGGACCTGCTCGAGGCCGGAACGCTAGAAAATAGTCCTTTGATCCTTTCTGGGCTCTGGCTGCTCTTGAATCATCAGCGTCTTAAGTCCATTGCTTAGTTTCTTGCCGGGATGGTTGCTCGGCACAGGATGATGTCGGAGAGAGTGATGAAACGCTGTGAAGATTTGGCCCATTTGATTGGAAATACCCCGCTGATCCGCTTGCGCGGTCCAAGCGAGGCGACGGGCTGTGAAATCCTGGGCAAGGCAGAGTTCATGAACCCCGGCCAATCGGTTAAGGATCGTGCGGCGCTATACATCATCCGCGATGCTGTCGCCCGTGGCGAGCTTCGTCCCGGTGGAACGATTGTAGAAGGCACTGCCGGCAATACCGGCATCGGTCTGGCGTTGGTCGGTGCGTCGATGGGTTTCCGGACCGTGATCGTGATCCCCGAAACCCAGAGCCAGGAAAAGAAAGACATGCTGCGTCTTAGCGGCGCTGAACTGGTCGAGGTTCCGGCGGTTCCCTATAAGAACCCGAACAATTACGTGAAATATTCAGCCCGCCTTGCTGCCAGGTTATCGGAGACTGAAGAAAACGGTGCGATCTGGGCGAACCAGTTCGATAATGTCGCAAACCGTCAGGCCCATGTCGAAGGCACCGGTCCCGAGATTTGGGAGCAGACGGGCGGCGACGTAGATGGTTTTATCTGCGCTGTTGGTTCGGGCGGTACGCTTGCAGGCGTCGGCATGGCGCTACAGCCAAAAGGCGTGAAGATTGGTTTGGCCGACCCGGACGGTGCAGCTCTGTATTCCTATTACACAAGCGGCGAATTGAAGTCCGAAGGCAGTTCGATCTCTGAAGGTATCGGGCAGGGGCGCATCACCGCAAACCTCGAAGGTTTTACACCCGATTTCAGCTACAACGTTCCGGATTCTGAGGCGCTCCCAGTTGTCTTCGAGTTGCTTGAAGAGGAGGGCCTGTGCGTCGGCCTGTCTTCTGGTATCAACGTTGCTGGCGCGATGCGCCTTGCCCGTGAAATGGGACCGGGGAAAACGATTGTCACCGTTCTGTGTGACTACGGCAACCGTTATCAGAGCAGAGTGTTTAACCCCTCATTCCTGAAGGAAAAGGGACTGCCGTTCCCGAAATGGCTTGATGGTACGCTGCGAAGCCTGCCAGAAGTTTTCGAAAACTAATCGTCGTTTAGAAGAAATCCGGGCGGAGCGGGGAAAGCCGGCGATTATCGTCAGCTTTCCCCTTGCATATTCCTGACTAGGGAAGCTAAACAGCGCCTCACGGAGAGGTGGCCGAGTGGTCGAAGGCGCACGCCTGGAAAGTGTGTAGGCGGGAAACCGTCTCCAGGGTTCGAATCCCTGTCTCTCCGCCACCCAAACATCTAAGTGATTTATCTATTGCATAAATTGCAAAGCGGAATTCTGCATTCCCCTTTCGATTACCTCAGCGAAATCGCAAAGGAACACATTCGGAAAGTAGTATTCGATTCACTTTTCGGACATGTCGAAGAAACTTTCTAAATTGTTAACACTCTACCTTTAACGAAAATTTAGCTTGCTGTGAAATGGAACGACAGAAATTTACTTGCTTCATAATACCGTCTTACCCAAAAACTCTTGCCGACCGAGAAATGGTTCAAGTCTTTGTCGGCACTGTCAGAAATCTGGTTTGGTGGCAGCGGCAGTATTTGGCAAAGGTGTCGAGTACCGCAGGTCACCTCTATGGGCGTTTTTTAATATCTCGCCACCGTCTAAGCAATGGTAGATGGCGGGTGGCTAACCATGCAGCGGGCTTGGGCCAACTATGGCGTTCAAGCGCGTGGATAACGAGATGTTGCATGCTGGTAAGGCGAATGTCTGGTTGTAAAAACTCACCATTTTCATAGCACAGGTGGCAGTAATGCGGGGAAGGCGTCCCATCGGCTTCGTGGCCGGGTTTCAAGCCCTTCTCCGACATTGGCATTCCGCAGCTTTGGCATAGTCGCAACATGTGCAACCCTCCTTATGCATGATGACGGGTGGGCGGCTCTCGGGTTGGTCAGCTGCGTCTTGCGATCGTATTTGCCAAAATGGCCAACAACAGGCCAAGTGTGAAATAACCCACGATAACTTCACTGATTACCAGCATTTCGCCCAGAAGACTGTTTGCGGTGACATCGCCGTATCCAAGTGTCGTATAAGTGACCACAGAATAATAGAACGGCGTGAACCATGTCTGAGCAGAGTTGGAATAATCCATGATCCCCCAACCAAGAGTCATGTCCGCGAGGTAAACGAATCCATAAAGCATCGCGATGATAGTCGCATAGAAGGAGACCTTAAGAAGGCTGCGACCGTGGTCTATCAATGCCCAGGCACGGAAAAGAAACAGATCCAGACTTTTTACAAACCCTGGCGTCTTGTCAGCCAGCGCCTGGTTTAGCGTGTCGATATAATCCTGATCCTTGGCATCTCGCACAAACAGTGCACTGCCGTAGCATTGATCTATTCCGCGCACACCTAGATACAGGCCCACCATCTCTCGGTAGTTGCCATATTTTAGGTGGGTCACATTCGCCTCTGCCAGCTGTGCAAAGTGGAATTTTGCGCCGGTGACGTTGGCGAGAGACAAGTCGGCCCCACGTAGATCAGCCTGCGAGAAGTCCGCGCCCCGCAGGTCGGCGCCCGCGAGATTTGCGCCACGCAGAATAGCACCGCGAAAATCCGCACCACGGCAGTCACTGGATGACAGGTCAGCGCCAGTCAGGTCGGATTCATGAAGGATCGCCTCTCGCAGGTCCGCCTTGTAAAGGGCTGCTTTTTGCATATCGCAATTCGCGATTTCCGCGTGGCGCAGGATGGATTTTTTCAGGTTGGTACTGGCCAACCGACCGCCAAAAAAATCCGCTTGAGACAGGTCAAGCGACGATAGATCTCGATTGCTCAGATCAAGCTCTGAAAAGTTTACTTTCTGAAGCGCCTGAGGAGTGGTCGCGAGTTGTGCAATCGCGTCTCGCCAAGTCTCTCCACCTTCGAGCAATGCTGCTTTGACGGACTCATGGGTTACTTTCGCCGCGTCATTCATAGGCGTATCGCTCAACCGTCAATCCAGCGGCCAATCTTTTCCAGTAGTCGGGGGAGTTCGACAGGTTTTGTGTCGTAATCATCGCACCCGGCTTCCAGTGCCTTTTCCCGGTCACCCGCCATGGCATGCGCTGTAAGCGCGATGATCGGTATCCCCTTGGTATCTTCGCCGTTTTTCAGGGTACGGGCCGCGTCCCAGCCGTCGATCACCGGCAGGCTCATATCAAGAAGGATAAGATTGGGATTACCGGCGCGGGCCATGTCGATACCCTGTTGGCCGTCGATGGCAATCTCTATCTCGAAGCCGCGCTTTTTTAGCCGCCGTGAAAGCATGTCACGGTTTAACTCGTTGTCCTCTACAAGAAGTATCTTGGACATATTCCCCCCGTCGCGTCTGAAATCAGCATAGTATTTCGCAAGTCAGCTGGCAATTATTCTGTACTTGATCATTGCCGGGCCAATATATTTTGAACCAGCTTCCGAAGATGAATTTCCAGCATGGATTCAAATTGTTCGATCCGCTCGAACATGTGGAAGGCCGCTGCATAGGAGCCGTCCTCCCCCATCAGCATCTGTTCTCTATACGCGTTCAACCGGTCGATCTGGTCGAGGCGGTCCAGCACAGCTGCGCGGTCTTCGAGTGACACCTCTGGAAACCCGGTTTTGAGGTATAGAAGCATCTCAGGTTTCCCCGTGGACTGATGCCCGGCCAATGCGTCCTCAAACTCGAAGGCCGTACCGGATTCGTAAAGCGTTCCATCTTCGCGTCGGATGCTGTCGGGCAGGGGGGAGCCAATTCGCGACCAGAGAACGCCGAGATAGATGTCGGTCTCGTGGGGTGGGTGAATCTGGGCCTGAAAGGTTTCGGTGACCAGAAGCGGCTCTTCCTCCCACAATATTGGAACAAGCAGCGCCCGGCCCGCATATTCTTCGTTTAAGCGGCCAAGGACCATCTTGGCGATTTGGCGTTCTGGAATGACGTCGCCCGGCGAGGAAATAAACACCTTGATCTGGCGGGCTGCATTTCGACGGAGGCGGATTTTTTCAAGCGCGGCGTTGATGCGCGCGATAAGAAGAACGGGATTGAAGGGCTTGGCGACATAGTCCTCGGCACCCGACAGGATGCAGCGGACCATGACATCGGCGGCATCGGTCGCCGACAGCATGATCACAGGCGTCGAGCGCATCTTCGGGTTGGCTTTGATTTCCTGCAAAGTCTCCAAACCCGAAAGCTCGGGCATCATATGGTCGAGCAAGATCAGATCGAAAGAACTTTCCGAGAGCAGACGCAAAGCCTCTTTGCCAGAAGGCACGGAGGTCGCGGTATAGCCACCGCGTTCCAGCCGTCGGCACAGAAGTTCACGATTGATCTGGTTGTCGTCGACAACAAGGATATTCCCGCCCAATCCGGTTATTGCGGCAGCGGCAAGATCCTGTGGGGCCGGTTCCGAGGGCTCGGGAGCGGTCGGCGAACCTTCATCTGTATCCCCCAGCAACATCGACCCCATATCCTCGATCAATGCCAGCACAGATCTCTCAGCCGTGGTGATGCGTCCAAGGTCTTCGATCAGGTCATCTTCTTCGCGTTCTACAGCTTCCTCGCGCAGCATCTCGGCATATCCGCCGATATGGTTCAGCTGTAGCCTTAGGGCAAACTGCGCCTCTTCCAACTCGACTTC
Source organism: uncultured Actibacterium sp. (assembly GCA_964346965.1). Classification (GTDB taxonomy): domain Bacteria; phylum Pseudomonadota; class Alphaproteobacteria; order Rhodobacterales; family Rhodobacteraceae; genus Actibacterium_B. The sequence continues at coordinate 14,742 of CAYFXM010000009.1, forward strand.
TTCGAGCGATTTCTTCGATGCGTTCAAATGTTGGTCGATGATCGCCAGCATCTTCTGGCCGGCGCTGAGGATCGCCGCGAGATCATGACCGTACGCTGCACGTTGCTCTGTTTCGAGATCCTCATCGATCAGCTCTGCATAGCCGATGACGTGCCCAATTGGGGTCCGCAATTCATGCCGTAGCTCTGAAAGGCGGTCTTCGAAGGAACGTGGAACCTGTCCGGCTTTTTCCATACCTATCCTGCAGCGGGGGGTTCGTGTTCACGGTGGAAGCGGTGAACGCTCCACATGTAGATCTCGATCAACGCCTTGTCGGCCAGATCGCGGATGATCTTCCGACCTTCCTTAAGGTTGGGTGCCTGTTCGATCTCGCGGTTCGCGGCGCGGAAGTATCTGCTTTGGTTGGCGTATTGCCAGAGTAGCTCGCGCGTTGCCATCTTGCCTTGGTACAGTTCCCAAACCGCGACCCATAATGGCAGAAGGCCCATGAAGAACACCAGCCAAGCTTTGCTGTCGTAGCCCATCATCTCTAGGTGAACGAGCGTCTTCTTGAAGAAGATCAGGGCTAGCGCGCCAAGTACTGATCCGATCAGAAGGGCGAATTTGATGGTTTCCAGTCTCTCGTGCTGGCGATGCAGAACGTGGCGCTTTTTCTCAAAATAGCCAAGCTGGTCACGAATCCAGCGGTTCTGAACAACATTGAGGGCGTCGCCGTCTTGGCAATGGCCGAAATAAACCAGAGGTTCAGCGATGCGTATAGCCTCTTGCAACCACTCAAAGCGACGGAATTGGTCAACTGAAGTAAGGGCAAGGATGCGCCGCGGATTGTACCCGGAACCCGCCCCAGAAAGGATCAGGAAGAACTGAACGCGGAAGGTCTCGGCAAGGGCGCGATAGGCCAGATGTTTCGAGTGCAAATGCCGGCGGTGTGAATAACGGAATCCAAGAAAGCCCGCTACGAACAGCGCGATATACACGATCAAAAACACCTTGCTCGCCAATAGCTTGGCGTAAATCAGAAAGGCAAGACCCATCCCCGCCGCAAGTAGGCCGAACAGGGCAAACAGCTTGTGTGATTGCGCTTGATAGTAGCGCGCGATCTGATCTGCGCGTTTGAACTCTGTATCAAGACCGCGTGGATCAGCGGAAAGCAACATGTCACCGCTTTCCGACAGCCCATAAGCGGGCAAGTCGGCGCCTTGATCCGACGATCGCTCGGCGTAGAATTCGTCAAACCCTTTCCAGCGTGTCAGAACGAGGTCGGGGATGTCCTGATCCTGCCAGAAGCAATCATAATTCGCGTTTGAGATCAGGAAGCAGGCGTCCGATGGTAAATCGCCTGCAGGTGTGCTCTGCCGGTGGACCGGAACCCAAGCCAATACGTTTCCGCATCCTTCTGCCTGGCTTTCATTGCGGTCGACGCGGTTGGGGGCTTCTCCGCGGCTATCGCTAAGATAGCGCATCACCACGTCCGAAGTGCCACCAACCAGATTGGCGTCCACACCATCCCAGATCGCCACCAGCAGGTTCGAGCGCCGGGTCAAGTAATCCGCCAGAAGGCGGTATTGCTCGTCTCGCGCGGTTTGATCGGACATCTCTTCGGACGTCCGATCTTCGGCGAGGGGAATTTCCAGCACTCGGAGGCGTTCATCATCCAGCAGCGCCTCAAATCGGGTGCGTGCCTCTCCTTCGAAGTCGGAGATGTAATATTCGCGGGGCATCGGTAAGACGGCCACGACACCTAAGCCAAGCTCAAGGGCGACTTCGGTGGCAAGCGTATCGGCCCCTTCGGCCAAGCCCGTCGCTATCCGAACCGGGATGTGCTCCATCAGATTCGCTATGTCTTGAAACACCGTCCGCAGCTTGGCTCTGGCCGCATCCATGTCACCTGAAACAATGTCGCGATGGCCAGTAATACCAATGATGAATTCCGGTGTGATGCCCGTTTCCGGCAAAGCCTCGCCCGTCGATGATACCATTACACACCCTATCCCCACTGACTCTTCGGCGCATTCGACGCGCAGAACGTTCCCTTGATCATAAGTCCATGCCTTCACGCAAAGCAACATTGCGACGTGTCGGGCACATGTCACTTCATGAAAGCAGGCGCGAATTTCTTTGCTTTATTAGATGTTTCGATGAAAACTAACTCAGGAGGGGGATGGTTGTTATGAGTGAAGAACCAAAGATCCGCATTGGCGATCGCGAAGAGCTGCTCTACATGCTGGCCGAGGCTGCTGCGATCGAGCACAACGTTATGTGCTGCTATCTTTACGGAATTTGGAGCCTTAAACGCGGCGAACGTGACGGGCTGACAGCAGAGCAAGCAAAGGTCGTTGCGAGTTGGAAGCATCACATGACGATGGTGGCCATCGAAGAGATGACCCATCTGGCACTCGTTGGAAATCTGACCGTCTCGATTGGTGGCGCGCCGCATCTGTCGCGTCCGAACTTCCCAATTCCCGCCGCATACCATGCCGCAGATGTTGACTTGGAATTGATGGGATTCAGTCGCGCCCTTGTGGATCACGCGATCTATCTTGAGCGCCCCGAAGGCGTTGAGATGAGCGATGCACCTGAATTCGTGCACCCCGCTGAATACCACCGGGCCGCGCCCAAGGGCATGATCATGCCCAGTGCGCAGGATTATCAAACCATCGGCCACCTGTACCGGGGCATCTATCATGGTTTCGAGGTGCTGGCCCGTCGTTACGGTGAGGCGAACCTGTTCTCGGGCGATGTTGCCGATCAGATCAGCCCTGCCGACGCTCCGTTGCCGGGGCTGTGCACAGTCACCGATCTTGCAAGCGCCCATGATGCGATCGAAACCATCGTAGAGCAGGGCGAGGGCGCACCCGAACATACCGAAGATTCGCACTATCAGAAGTTCATTGAACTAAAAGCGCAGTTCGAGAAGATGGTGGCCGAAGATCCGACCTTCGAGCCAGCCTTCCCCGTTGCGCGCAACCCGATGCCGACGGAGCCTCTCGATCCCGACAATCAGGTCTGGATAACCGATCCTCATGCGGCGAAGGTGCTTGACCTTGGTAACTCGCTCTACAACATGATGCTGCGTTTCCTCGTTCAGGGCTATGGCCGCGATCCGGGCGAGGCGGATCACAAGCGTCTGTTTGTTACGCTGTCACGCGAGATGATGTCGCTGCTGACGCCGGTTGGTGAATACCTCGCGTCGCTTCCTGCAGGTCCAGAAAACCCGGGTGTGAATGCAGGCATGACCTTCTCGATGGTGCGCGATATTGGCCGCTTGCCTTCAGGACGTGGCGAGATGCGGATGCTGAACGAACGATTGAACGAAATCGCCGACCACGCGGCACGTACTTTCCCCGAGGGCCACGAATTGGACTCTCTGGAGGCCGCGTTGCGGGGAATGGCCGAGCGGATCGTCGTTCCGGGCGAACCACCGAAGCCGCCAGAGGTTCAGGCGCATGACGATAGGCCTCGGCCCGTGCCAGCCGGTGACGTGAACGACAATGACATCGTCGGGCATGGCGACGGGAGGGACATGCTGCTGACCTTCGACACCCGCCGCTGCATCCATGCGCGCCGCTGCGTTCTGGGAGCGCCGAAAGTCTTTCTGTCCGGCGTGACGGGTGACTGGCTGTTCCCCGACGAGATGGAAACAAGCACGTTGCGTGGTGTTTGCCATTCCTGTCCCTCCGGCGCGATTACCTATGAACCCAAGGGGGACACGCCGGCCGAACCAGCCCCTGAGGTCAATCAAGTCAAGATACGGGAAAACGGGCCCTATGCCTTCAAGGCGTCTCTTGTGGTCGACGGGGAGCCGGATGGTTTCCGCGCGACGCTGTGTCGGTGTGGCGCGTCGAAGAACAAACCCTATTGCGATGGCTCCCATGTCAATGCCGGGTTCCGCGCGACTGGCGAGCCGGAAACGCGGCCATCAGAAAAGCTGGAGGCGCGCGATGGCGATCTTCAGATCAAGCCACTTCCAAACGGGCCATTGCAGGTCTCTGGTAATTTGGAAATCTGCGCAGGGACCGGGCGCAACGTCGACCGTGTGACAACAGCTCGGTTGTGCCGCTGCGGCGGGTCCAAGACCAAACCTTTCTGCGACAACACGCATTTGAAGATCGGATTTAAGTCAGATCAGTAACCAGCCGGGGCATGACCATGGCGCGTAAAACGAAGAAATCCACCTCAACCAACGATGAGACCACCAATCTCTCGGAGGCGCTGTTGGGCGAGTGCCCCTATCCGATTTTCCGCCTCGATCCAAAGGGCAAGGTGCTAATTGCGAATGAGGCATCCTGTGACTCTCCGGGAATACTTTCGAAAGATCAAAAGAAGGCCTCAGCCGATTTGATCGAGCTTGCAGCCACCGCATTTAAAAACAATACGAGCGAAAGGACCGACGTTCATTCTGGCAACCGGATTTACAATATGTTGTTTAATCCAGTCGTCGAAGAGGGCTACATCAACGTTTATGGGCGGGACGTGACAACCATTCGCGAGCAAAGCAAGCTCACTGCGGATTACGCCAAGTTTCCTGAAGAAAACCCGAATCCAGTTATGCGAGTCTCGCCTGAGGGCGAGGTTCTGGTCGCCAACCCGTCTGCCCGTAAACTTGAAGGGCTGCTTGTCCCGGGCCCACCTGAGAAAGTCAACGCTGAACTAGCTGGTTTCGCGTCCGAGGTCGCAAGCAGCGGTCAAAATGGGGGGCTTGAGTTCGAATTGACGGACGGTCGCGTCCTTCTTTTCATCTTCGCTTTGATCGAAGGTCAAGGTTATCTCAATGTCTATGGGCGCGACATCACTGCTGAGCGGCAAGCGAAAGTTGAGCTTGAAGCCGCCAATGATCGTCTAGAAGCACGGGTTGCGGAACGTACCGCCTCCGTCCGGCTGCTTCAAAACGTTGTGCTGGCTGCGAACACCGCCGATAGTTTTGAATCCGCGCTGCAATCCGCGCTGCATGAGATTTGTTTATTTGCGCAGTGGTCTGTTGGCCATGCCTATGTTGTACGGCACCACGAGGGGAGAGAAGTACTTGTCCCGTCGGGGATTTGGCACATAGAGAACTCGAATAATGTGGAAGCTCTGCGCAGCGCAACCGAGACTCTACGTTTTGGTGCTGACGAGGGCCTGCCGGGCCGGGTTGTCCGCACAGGGCAGGCGGCTTGGATCGAGGACCTTTCCAAAGATGATACGTTGCGCAGAACAGACTTTGCGCAGGCGGCTGGTTTGAACTCTGCAATGGTGTTTCCCATTCTACTACACGATCAGGTGGTCGGCGTACTTGAGTTCTTTGCCAAAGACGCCCAGCCCTCAGACGTCGAAACTGTTAAAACCCTTGGCCACGTTGGAACTCTTCTTGGGTCGGTGGCGCAGAGAAAACAGGCCGAAGACGCGGTTTCGCTTAGTAAACAAGAGGCGGAAACTGCTCATGATCGGTTGATGATTGCGCTAGAGGCCATGGGGCAGGCGATCTGTCTGTTTGACAAGGATGACCGAATTGTCCTGTTCAACAAGCAGTATGCCGAATTGTTCAAAGTCTTTACCGGCGGTGTTGCTCCGAAGATCGGGAACAGTTTCGAGGTTGGTCTGCGGCTCTCGTCGAAGGTGATGCATGCGGACATGACCTCTGAACAGCAAGAGGCATGGGTTCAAAACGTCATGAAGGTACGGGCGGCGAATACCGTTCGCGATTCCACAGACCTGATGCCGGACGGCAAGTGGATGCGTTCGCAGGGCTACGACACCGACGATGGCGGAACAGTTTCAGTCTTTACTGACATAACCGAAGCCAAGAAACACGAAGCCGAACTCGCACGACTGGCCGAAGAGGCCGAGCTATCACACAGCCGCTTAATGGATGCTGTTGAGGCGATGGGCCAGGCTATTTGCCTGTTCGACAAGGACGACCGGATCGTATTGTGGAATTCGGAATACGAAAAGGTTTCCAACAGTCTTGCTCCCGATCTGAAGATCGAACTTGGACTGCCTTTCGATGCGTTTCTGGACGCAACCGCGCCGAACGTTCACCCGGAAATGTCCAAGCGCGAGCTGGAGAAATGGAAAAAGGAAGTTCGAGAGGAACGACGTTCAACCGACATACGCAGTTCGACTAATCCGCTTCCTGACGGGCGCTGGTTGCGGTCCGAAGGCTATCGGACCAGCGACGGCGGCACGGTATCGGTCTTCACCGATATGACAGAGTCAAAAGAAACGGAGGCAGTGCTTGCTCGTTTGGCCGACGAGGCCAAGGTTGCTCATACGCGCCTGACTGACGCGATCGAAGCGATGGGGCAGGGCTTTGTTCTTTATGACAAAAACGATTGCGTAGTTCTTCTCAACAATCGCGTCAGAGAAATGTTCGAGTCGACTTTTGACGGAAAGGTCCCCTTCGAAGTCGGCGTTTGTTTCGAAGACATTATCCGTCAGAGCCGAAACTCGACGCGTGGTTTCAAGAATGACGAAGACCGAGAGGCGTGGGTTCAGAAGGTATTGAAAACGCGCCGGGAACAGAAAGTCCGCAGCTCTGTCGATCAGATGTCGGATGGGCGTTGGCTGCGGTCCGAGGGGTACCAGACGCAGGAAGGTGGCATCGTCTCGGTGTTCACTGACATTACCGAAACCATCCAGCACGAGGCCGAATTGGATGAGTTGGTGAAAGAACTTGGAGTGGCGCGGGACGCGGCGGTACAGGCAAATTCCGCCAAGTCACAGTTTCTGGCGAATATGAGCCACGAACTGCGGACGCCGCTTAATGCAATCATCGGGTATTCCGAATTGCTGATTGATGATGCGTCGGATGATGGGAATGATGAGTATGTTCCCGACCTGACCAAGATTCAGCGCGCGGGACAACATCTTTTGGGGCTGATCAACGACATTCTCGACTTGTCGAAGATCGAGGTCGGTAAGATTGAACTCTATGTCGAGGACATCGATCTTGGCGATCTTCTGGATGACATCGACAACACGATTAAGCCCCTGGTCGAAAAGAACGCCAACAAGCTGGAGATCATCAATACGTGTAAGCTGAACGGGCTTCGAAATGATCTGACCAAGCTGCGGCAATCTCTGTTCAACCTGCTATCCAACGCCGCGAAATTTACAGAAAAGGGTCAAATCCACTTGTCAGTTTCGACAGAAGACAGCGGGACTAAGCTGGTCTTCAGTGTCAGGGATGAAGGCATAGGCATGACGCCCGAACAGCTTGAGAAGATTTTCGATCCGTTCACTCAGGCCGACGCTTCGACCTCGCGGAATTTCGGCGGCACTGGCCTTGGGCTGTCTATCACGCGTGAGTTCTCGCGAATGATGGGTGGGGAGCTTTCGGTAGAAAGCGAGGTCGGCAAGGGGTCGACCTTCACGATGTCCGTGTTGGTAGACGCCGCACCGCTGCTGGAACCGCAAAGCGATGACCGCGAGGTGATCGAGGTCTCTGGGGACGCGCCGACGGTGCTTGTTATCGACGATGATCCGCTTGTTCGGGAGCTTTTGTACCGACATTTTAGCGCCGCTGGTCTTCGCACGATCGAGGCCGCAGATGGAGAAGAAGGGCTGCGTCTGGCCAAATCCGAGGCGCCGGACGTTATCACGCTGGACGTGATGATGCCCAAAACCGACGGATGGTCAGTTCTGGCCTCGCTCAAGTCCGAACCAGAAACCTTTGAAATACCTGTCGTTATGGTGACGATCGTCGAAAACAAACGGCTTGGGTTCTCGATGGGCGCGGCGGAGTACATGACGAAGCCGATCGAACGCGACAAGCTTGTTCAGATCGTCCGCTCCTTGATCGCTAGCGAAGAAAACCCAACGTTGCTTGTGGTGGAAGATGATGAAGACACCCGTGCGCTGCTGTGCCGAACTCTTGCCGACAAAAAAATGACCGTCCAGGAGGCCGAGAATGGCCGGGTTGCGCTGGAGAAGCTGAAGACCTTTAAACCGTCTCTTGTGCTTTTGGACCTGATGATGCCGGAAATGGACGGCTTCGAATTTGCCGAGGCTTTCCGTAGCAACGCCGAGTGGGATGACGTCCCGATCATTGTGTTGACGGCCAAGACTCTGACCGAGGAAGATCGCTCTCGTCTGGAAGGCTGGGCAGAGGCCTATTACGCCAAGGGGCAGGGGAACCTTGACCAGATTGTTGCGGAGGTCATTGACAGGGCAAATGACAATCGGGGTCGATCTTCTGAAGATGGCTAATGGGATAAGGCCGTTTTTGTAGTTGCCGGATTTGGTTAGGTTTCATCGGGATGCAGTGTGATCTTAAGGTGAGGGAAGGGCGTTTCTATGTTGACCGCCAGCTTGCCAATGTATGAGTTCACAGAACTTCATGCGGCGATGCAATCGCTGTGGCGGGGTATTGCCAAGCACCTTCGGAAAGAGGGCATTGACGAGGTGCCAGACGAACTACTTCTTGGCTATTCGTTATCGGATCTTTGGTCGCGCGAGGATTTACTGTTCAGCCAGTGTTGCGGATATGACGTTGTTAGAAGATACCGCAACATTCTTATTCCTTTGGCCGCGCCCGTCTTCGCGGTTTCGCAATGCTCGGGCCACCAGTACTCCAGTCTGATCGTGGTGCCCGAAGACAGTCGATACGCGAACGTTCTGAATATGCGCGGCACAGTTGTGGCAGCGAATGGACCTGAATCTCACTCCGGTACGAATGCGCTCATGTCGATGGTTGCGCCGAAAAGCGACAATGGACGTTTTTTTCGAAAGACAATCTACTCAGGCGCGCATGTAGAAAGCCTTCGGTTGCTGCGAGAAAAAAAGGCAGACGTCGCCGCAGTCGATTGCGTGACCTTTAAGCTTCTTGAGACTTACCGGCCCGCGGCGGTTGTGGGTGTAAAAGTCATTGGCCAAACGAAGCACGCGCCCGCACCCCCGTATGTCAGCCACGTCGCGCGCGGTAAGGAAAACCTTGACCGTATCAGAGCAGCGCTGTTCGAAGCATTTGAGAATCCCGATCATGAAGCGGAACGATCTGCATTGTTGATCCGAGCGATCTCTCCTGTAGACGTTAATTCTTACGAGATCATCGAAAGACTGGAAATGCAGTCAAGGGAGTTGGGGTATCACCAATTGGACTGAATTTTTGAATATCTCGTCGTCTAACTATTCTATCCGTCCTAATTCGCACGGCGAACAGCCTGAGCTTCCGAGACTATTTCTGCGAACTTATGCGCGCCCAACAATCCAAAGTCTGACCTGTTCACCAAATACAGTCCGAACGACTCTCGTACGGCTGTGAACCTCCCTCCCTGATGGAAGGCAGCCAGAAATTGGTCGTCAAACATCCAGGTGTTTTTCAGGGCGACACCGCCGACAAAGAAAACCCCGCCATCCGCACCGAAGGCCAGACCAAGATCACCCGCAACCTGGGCCAGATGGGTTTTGAAGATTTCGATCGATTTAACGGCTGCGGTGTCAGTGGCGTTCTTCGCCGCATCGAAAATGTCTCTTGCATCGAGGGCAGGGCCGTCCAATCCCTCAACTTCTTGCACCGCACGGTACAGATAGGGCAGGCCAGTACCGCTGAGAAAACCCTCGGCTTCAATGGCCATTGCGTCGCCGAAGAATACGCCGGGCCAAAGCTTGCGCAGAGCATCAAAAACCTCAACCTCATAGCGGTTGCGAGGTCCAAGGCCTATATGCCCCCCTTCTCCAGGAACGCTGTTGTATTGGCCGTTGGCATAGACCAGCGCCCCGACACCCAGACCTGTACCGGGCCCAATGACCAAACGTGTGCCGGGTCGTGGCGAGAGCGTTCCCGAAAGGGGCAGCACATCCTCTGGTCCAACCGCCAACGAAGACCAAGCGGCGGCGGAGAAGTCATTGATGATATACGCCTCGCGCGCTTTGGTCGCCTGTTTAAGGTCTTCTCCGCACAGCGATTGGTTGGCATTCGTCAGTTTCAGGGCGTTGTTCTTGACGGGGCCAGCGGCTGCTGCAACTGCGACCACGGGCGGCTTGGGAAACGCCCGTTCACAGAACGCCTTTGCCATAGACAGCAGGTCGCCGCCGCGTTTGGTATCGTGGACAACCAAATCAACCTGACGATTGCCATGAAATGCTGCAAAACGGGCATTCGTGCCGCCGATATCGGCGACGAGGTACCAAGGGTCCGACATGTTCGATCAGGTCCTGAGCGCGTGTTTCAGATGATTATATGAAGCTTTAGGCGTGCGTTCCATTGTGCCGAAATCCACATGAACAAGACCGAAGCGTTTTTCATAGCCCAAGGCCCACTCGTAATTGTCCAACAGGGACCACAAAATATATCCCTGCAGTGGTACACCGTCAGCGATCGCCCTTTGCGCGGCGGCGATGTGGTGGTTGATGTAGTCGATGCGCTTCGGGTCATCAACCTTGCCATGCGACAGGATATCGTTGTTGGCCATTCCGTTTTCGGTAACGAATATCGGCAGGTCGCCGCTGTATTCACTCGCGGTACGGGTCAGGAAGTTATGCAGCCCCTCGGGGTAAACCTCCCACCCCATCTGGGTCTTAGGTAGAGGGCCGGTAACTTCGTGGTGGTGCGGCCAAGGGCCGCCATTCGGAGCAATGAGCTTGCGCGTGTAGTAGTTGATACCGCACCAGTCGATTGGGGCCGCAATTGTGTCGAAGTCATCTTGCCAACCTTCCGGCAGGTGTTCACCCAAGCCTTCCAAAGCCAGATCTGGATAGGACTTGCGAAAGATGCCACTCAAGAAAAAACGGTTGTAATAGGCATCGTAGACATCTGCTGCGCGCCTGGCATCGTCCGTGTCATCGGCGGGATCGGCCCACTCCATGTTAAAGACCGCGCCTAGGTTGGTCATCCCGAGCCCGCGCATAACCTCGATCGCGCGACCATGCGACAGCAGGACATGGTGCATCGCGCGGGCGGTGGCGCGGATGTCTCGCAGCCCGGGGGCGTGTTCGCCGAGAAAGTGGCTGAGCCAACTAACGCACCACGGTTCATTGATCGGGGCGACGGAATACATCCGGTCGCCGATCCGGCCCATGATGACTTCGGTAAAATCGGCGAACCAACCAGCGACATCACGGTTTCGCCAGCCGCCTAAGTCGGCCAAAGGTGAGGGCAGCTCCCAGTGATAGAGGGTGGCGCAGGGTTTGATCCCGCGCTCTAACATGGCGTCGGTCAGGCGGTCGTAGAAATCGAGCCCCTCTTGATTAACCACCCCACGGCCTTCGGGAAGAACCCGCGCCCAACTCGTGGAAAAGCGATAGCAGTCGAACCCGGCTTCGGCGACGAGATCGAGATCCTGTTCATATCGATGATAATGGTCGCATCCCCGCGCACCGTTCTCCGCCCGAACGACATTGCCGGGTGTGGCAGCGAAGGTGTCCCAATGGGTCTTGCCCGCGCCACCGAAAGCATGTCCTTCGATCTGATAAGATGAGGTGGCAACGCCGAACAGAAAATCTTCGGGAAAATCCGAGCGTTTAAATTGCATTTGACTTACCCTTGTGGCGCCGGACCGGTCGAGCGGCCCAAGACCAGCTCGGCCTCTAACATACGGTTCTGTGGGGCTTTCACCGGATCATTGATCAATTCGATCAGCATTTCTGCAACGGTTTCACCGGCATGATGGACGGACGAACGGGTTGCGGTGAAGATCGGCACGTCTTGTCCGTTCTTGAGATAGGACAGGTCGTCGTCATGAGTGATAACCGAAATATCGCGGCCCATTTTTAACCCAGCTTCCTCGATCGCGCGCCGAACACCGATTGCAGAGATCATCGACGAGGCGAGGATCGCGGTGGGTGGAGTTTCCAATTTCAACATGTCCCGAGTTTGATGGTGCCCGAAGACCTCTGTCATTTCCGCAGCGCGCATCAGATCGGGATCAACGGGGATATTGCGTGCGGCGAGTGCTTCCAGATACCCCTCGCGGCGACGCTGCGCGAAATCCATATGCTCTAACCCGTTGATTAGAGCGATGCGTGTGTGCCCAAGATCGATCAGAAATTCGGTCGCGCGCTGGAACGAGCGTTTGTTATTTACGTCGACCCAGCTATAGGCCTCTGCCACGCCGGTTGATCGCCCGTGAACAACAAAGGGCAGGCCGAGTTCGTTCAGAAGATGAATACGTTGGTCGTTGACGGATGGGCCTTGTAGGATCACCCCGTCGACAGCGCGTTTCGCCATCAATTCGCGATAGGCGCTTTCCTCGGTGTCGTCCTGAACCCGTGTGAACATCATGTCATAGCCGTAACGGGCATAGGTCTCAGACGCGCCGCCCACGAAATCGCCAAAAACTGGGTTTACCATTTCGTGCTGGGTCGAGGACGGGATGACGTGGCCAATCATCATCGCACGACCAGTGGCCAACCCCTTGGCGCGACTGTTGGGGCGGTATCCAAACTTGTCCGCAGCCTGTTGTACGCGCAGCCGAGTGGCCTCGTTCACTTCGGGATAACCGTTAAGCGCACGGCTGACCGTCGTCTGGGATAGCCCCAGTTCCTCCGCGAGTTTCTTAAGGTTCATAGCCATTCAAAGCGCTTTCAATTAGCTGCAATAAGTTACTGATGGGAAAGGCTCCGATGGTCAACAAAATTTTTAAGAAAATGGCAAGAAATGGACAAAAAATGCGCAAAAAGCCTAAATGTGTTGATTATCGGTTGACAAGGGAAGGGGTGATGGCGGTAAAAGGCGGCATTCAAAGCGCTTTGAATTGTGAGTCGCTTTGCTGAAGTTTTCGCGCATATGCGCATTCGGGAGGAAAAAGATGAAGAAACCGTTTTATGCGAGCGTTTGCGCGTTTGCCCTGATGTCGGGCATGGCGCAGGCTGACGATATTACAGTGTTTGGACCATGGCTCGGGCCGGACCAAGAAAACGTCGAGGCCGTACTGGCAGGCTTTGCTGCCGCGACCGGCCACAATGTGTCCTACGTAGGTTCCGACAGCTTTGAACAGCAGATCCGCATAGACACCGAAGCAGGCTCTGCCCCGAATGTTGCTGTGTTCCCGCAGCCGGGGTTGGCTGCCGATTTGGCGAAAGGTGGTTTCCTGACGCCGTTGGCAGATGGCACGGGCGACTGGGTGCGAGAGAATTACGCGGCTGGCCAGTCCTGGGTAGATCTTGGAACCTATGCGGGCCCGGATGGATCCGACAACCTGTATGGCTTTTTCTATAAGGTCGATGTGAAATCGCTGGTCTGGTACTCGCCCGAAAACTTCGAGGACGCAGGCTATGAAGTCCCCACTACCATGGAAGAGCTGAAAGCTCTGACCGATCAGATTGTAGCGGATGGAGAGACCCCGTGGTGTATCGGTCTTGGTTCCGGCGGGGCCACGGGCTGGCCGGCGACCGACTGGGTCGAGGATATGATGCTGCGCACGCAGTCGCCCGCCGACTATGATGCGTGGGTCTCGAACGATATGAAATTCAACGATCCGAAAGTGGTCGCAGCGATCGAGGAGTTCGGCGCGTTTGCACGCAACGATGACTATGTCGCTGGCGGCGCCGGGGCCGTGGCAACCACCGACTTCCGAGACAGCCCCAAGGGCATGTTCGCGGCGCCCCCGCAGTGTTATATGCACCGTCAGGCCTCGTTCATTCCGGCCTTCTTTCCGGAAGGCACCGTCGTGGGTGAAGACGCAGACTTCTTCTACTTCCCTGCATATGAGGGCAAAGATCTGGGCAGCCCGGTTCTGGGTGCTGGTACCGTTTGGGGTATCACCAACGACAGCCCGGCTGCGCATGACCTGATCAAGTATCTGCAGGAACCGGAAGCCCACGAAATTTGGATGGCCCTCAAAGGGTTCCTGACCCCACACAAAGGCGTGGACACCTCGAAGTTCTCTGACCCGACCCTGCGCAAGATGAACGAGATTCTACTGAATGCGACCACCTTCCGCTTTGACGGTTCAGACCTGATGCCGGGTGGTGTCGGTGCAGGTTCGTTCTGGACTGGCATGGTGGACTATGCCGGTGGCAAGTCGGCGCAGGATGTTGCTGACGAAATCCAGGCATCCTGGGACGCTTTGAAATAAATCAGCAAATAGGCTGAACCAGGTGATCCGGCCCTGATCCGGGTCACCCAATCTTACACTTCCGTGGGAGGGGACCATGCACCCGGCCATTCAAGGGCTGTTGACCATCGCTATCGGTGTGTCCGCCTGTATCGCCTATTTCGCCTTGTCGAACCAGTTTCTCGACAGGGTCCTGTTCCCCGCCAAGGGGCCGAACGCAGGGCGCAATATAAACCGCGCCAACATGATCCGCCCGTGGTTGTTCCTTTTTCCCGCGCTGTTCGCGCTCGGCCTGTATCTTGCTTATCCGGTGTATGAGACCCTGCGCCTGTCGCTGACTGAACGTATTCCCGGCGGCGGTTACCAGTGGGTCGGGTTCGACAACTACGCCCAGATGATGGATGAGCCCAAGTTCTGGGAGGCGATCCGCAACAACATGCTTTGGCTGCTGGTGGTGCCTGCCATGTCAACGGCCTTCGGATTGCTGGCAGCACAACTGACCGACCGGATTGGCTGGGGCAATATCGCCAAGTCATTAATCTTCATGCCGATGGCGATTTCCTTCGTGGGCGCCTCTGTCATCTGGAAACTAGTCTATGACACGCGCCCGGTGGATCAGGACCAGATCGGCGTATTCAACGCGATCTACATGTCACTTGGAGGGGATGAGCCGCTAACCTGGTTGACCATCCCGCTTTGGAACAACTTC
>CAYFXM010000010.1:0-28494 GCA_964346965.1 uncultured Actibacterium sp.
TCTTGCACCATGAAGCTGAACGCGACGATCGAGATGATTCCCGTCACCTGGCCGGAATTCGCCAACCTGCACCCGTTCGTTCCGGTCGATCAGGCTCAGGGCTATCACGAGATGATCGACGATCTGAACACCAAGCTTTGCCAGATCACCGGCTATGATGCGATCAGCCAGCAACCGAACTCGGGCGCACAGGGCGAATACGCTGGCCTGCTGACAATCCGCAATTATCATGAGGCCTATGGGGACGGGCACCGCAATATCTGCCTGATTCCGACCTCGGCGCACGGGACCAACCCGGCTTCGGCGCAGATGGTGGGCTATAAGGTGGTGCCTGTGCAATCGGATGAGCATGGTAATATCGACGTCGAGGATTTCCGCGCCAAGGCTGAAAAGCATTCGGACAATCTGGCCGCCTGCATGATCACTTACCCCTCGACCCACGGCGTGTTCGAGGAAACCGTGCAAGAGGTTTGTGCCATTACTCACGATCATGGCGGGCAGGTCTATATCGACGGGGCCAACATGAACGCGATGGTCGGGCTGGCCCGTCCCGGCGATGTGGGCGGCGATGTCAGTCACCTCAACCTGCATAAGACCTTCTGTATTCCGCATGGCGGCGGCGGCCCCGGCATGGGACCGATCGGGGTCAAGGCGCATCTGGCCGAGCACCTTCCAGGCCACCCGGAGTATGGCTCTGCCGTTGGTCCGGTGTCGGCTGCGCCGTTCGGGTCTCCGTCGATCCTGCCGGTCAGCTGGGCCTATGTTCTGCTGATGGGCGGGGCGGGTTTGACCCAAGCGACCAAGCTGGCCATCCTGAACGCCAACTATATCGCGGAGCGGCTGAAAGAGGGCTACGACATCCTGTATACCTCGGCCAACGGACGTGTGGCGCATGAGTGCATCCTTGATACGCGCCTGCTGAACGAAGAGGGCGGCGTGACCGTTGATGACATCGCCAAACGCCTTGTCGACAGCGGGTTCCACGCACCCACGATGAGCTGGCCGGTCGCGGGCACTCTGATGGTCGAACCCACCGAAAGCGAACCCAAGGAAGAGCTGGACCGGTTCTGTGACGCGATGCTGTCCATCCGCGCCGAGGCGCAGGACATCATCGACGGCAAGATTGATGCCCAGAACAACCCACTGAAACATGCCCCCCACACGGTGCGTGATCTGGTGGGGGAGTGGGACCGGCCCTATAGCCGCGAACAGGCCTGCTTCCCGCCGGGCAATCTGGGTGTCGACAAGTATTGGCCCGCGGTGAACCGCGTCGACAACGCTTGGGGGGATCGCAACCTTGTCTGCACCTGCCCGACGATGGAGGCCTATGCCGAGGCGGCCGAATAACGATCCTCAACAGCGCCCCGACCGCTTGGGGCGCTGCCTTGTCTGCCGAGAGGTCCCATGTTTCTAAGCGTCTTCGACATCTTCAAGATCGGTATTGGCCCGTCATCTTCCCACACGATGGGGCCGATGACAGCCGCAGTGCATTTCCTTCATCGGCTTTCGTCCGGCGAAGGGGGGAGTTTCGATGCCCATGCCGTGGCGCAGATCAAGGCCTCGCTGCATGGATCGCTGGCCTTTACCGGGAAGGGCCATGCTTCTGACCGGGCCGTTATGCTTGGGCTGCTTGGGTTCCGGCCCGACGCGGTAGACGCCGACCTTGCCGAGGCGCAATTGGCCACCCTTCATAAGGATGCTGCAATCGATGTACTGGGCTGCGGTCGGGTTCGGTTTGATCCTGCCACCGATCTGGAATTCGACTTTGGCCCAGCCCTGCCGCTGCATGCCAATGGGATGAAGCTTTCAGCCCTTGATGCGCAGGGCCACGCCTTGCTGGAAGAGACCTATTATTCCATCGGCGGCGGTTTCGTAATGACAGAGGCTGAACTGATCGCGGCCAATGATGCTCCGGATGCCGACCTGCATGCCGAACAAGAGGCCATCGGCTGCCCCTATCCCTTTGGCAGTGCCGCGGAAATGCTGCAGATGGGTGCGGCGTCGGGATTGACCATCGCCCAGATGAAACGCGCCAATGAAGAGGCCGTCATTGGACCCGACGCCCTGCGGTCGCGACTTCAGGACATCTGGCAAGTGATGGACCGCTGCATCGGTCGGGGGCTGGAACAAGAAGGCATTCTGCCCGGTGGGCTAGAGGTCAAACGACGCGCCAAATCCATACACCAGCGTTTGATCGCGCAGACCGGATCAAACAGCCAGCAACCGCATGGGATCAATGACTGGCTGTCGGTCTATGCCATGGCCGTCAACGAAGAGAACGCAGCCGGGGGGCAGGTGGTAACCTCGCCCACCAATGGGGCCGCTGGCGTAGTGCCTGCGGTGATCCGCTATTACCGCCACCACTGTACAGGCGCCACGCGCGACGGAATCGACACGTTTTTGCTGACCGCTGCTGCGATCGGCGGGCTGGTTAAACACAACGCTTCGATCTCGGGAGCTGAATGCGGTTGTCAGGCCGAGGTCGGTTCGGCTTCTGCCATGGCTGCTGCGGGTCTTTGCGCCGCTTTGGGTGGGAGTAATGAACAAGTCGAGAATGCAGCTGAAATTGCCTTGGAGCACCATCTCGGACTGACTTGCGACCCGGTGAAGGGACTAGTGCAGGTTCCCTGTATCGAGCGCAATGGAATGGGCGCAATCAAAGCGGTTTCCGCCGCGTCTTTAGCGCTGCACGGTGACGGCGCACACTTTATGCCTCTGGACAACTGCATCGAGACCATGCGCCAGACCGGTGTGGACATGGCCGAGAAATACAAGGAGACCTCGCTCGGAGGACTGGCGGTCAATCTGCCGGAATGTTGAGCCCGAGCTGCGCACCGCTTTGAGTACACGACGGGGCGTGCGAAAATTATGCGAATTGGCGCCAACGTTTCGATGCGGCGCTTGGTTGGTCTCGGCGTCGGTATTTCATCTGTGTAATACATCGGCGTCTCTATCATGCCCTGTGCTTGTGAATTGAGTCGGGACATGTGATGAGGCTGACATGAATTGAGCGGTGCAGCGAAGGTCACGAACGTGGATCGAGTCTATGTGAATAACCTCTGGCAGACGATTGATGGGTCCAGCTTGAAACTGTTGGATCCGGCTACAGAATTGCTGTCCGGCGAATTGGTTGTTTCACCGCCAGAGGTTATTTCCGATGCCGTGTCAGCGGCTCAGCGCGCCTTCAACGGCAACTGGAAGGACGTACCAAAGTCCGAGCGACTGCGAGTGTTGCGACAACTACTGGCAAGCATGCGGGACCGGCAGGAGGATTTCGCGAAATGCATCAGCCGGGAAATCGGAACCCCCATCGACTTTGCCCGCAAAGGGCAGGTGGCAGCGGCCTTTGCGCATCTGGAAGCAACGATTTCGGCCTTGGAAGCGGCTGATGAAGATGCGCCGTTAAGCGACAATACAGCCCATCGCATTCGTTATGAGCCCGTCGGCGTTGCCGCTCTGATCACACCGTGGAACTGGCCATTGAACCAAGCGGTGCTGAAGCTGGGTGCCGCTTTGGCCGCGGGCTGTTCGATGGTGGTGAAGCCTTCCGAGTGGTCGACGCGAACAGCCCTTCTTCTGGCTGAGGCGGTTGAGGCGGCCGATCTACCAGCGGGAGTTTTCAACCTGATCATCGGAGATGAACGCGCTGGGCAAGCCCTGGTGGCTGATCCGCGTATCGACATCGTTTCTTTCACTGGCTCGACGTCTGTTGGGAAAGAAATCGCAGGCGTTGCAGCACAGAGAATGGCGCGGACCACGCTTGAGTTGGGGGGGAAATCGCCCAACATCCTGTTCGGTGACTGCGACCTGCCCTTGGCGATCCGCCAAGGCGCGGCCCATTGTTTTCGCAACGCTGGCCAGTCGTGCAACGCCGCCTCACGCATGTTGGTCGAGCGGGGGATTTACGATGAGGCCGTTACGCTGGCCGCGGCCGCAGCAAGGGAAACAGGAATAGGGCGCCCGGACAAGTCGGGCTCGCATATCGGACCGTTGGTAAATGCGCACCAATATAACCGGGTGCTGGGCTTGATCCGGCAAGGGCAAGATGAGGGCGCGCGGTGTGTTGCCGGTGGCCCGGGCCGTCCGGAGGGGTTCAAGGCTGGGTATTACGTTCAACCCACGGTCTTCGCCGATGTCACGCCGGGGATGGCTCTCTTTCGGGAAGAGATATTCGGGCCGGTTCTAACCATGACGCCCTTCGATACAGAGGAAGAGGCCATCTTGCTAGCCAATGACACTGACCTTGGGTTGGCGGGCTATGTCCAGACCGCAGATCCCGTGCGCGCTGATCGTGTGGCGCGCGCCTTGCGTGTGGGTATGGTGCAGGTCAACGGAAACAGCCGCGAAGGTGGGGCGCCATTCGGAGGGGTTCGGCAATCCGGTTGGGGTCGCGAGGCCGGTATCTGGGGTATTCGCTCCTTTCAGGAGATCAAGTCGATCAGCGGCGTCCACCAGTTCTGATGAATGTCAGACGATGTCGCGATCACGTGCGATCATTGCCGCATGGGTGCGATTACGCGCGTTCAGCTTTCGGCTCAGAGTTTTGACATGCAATTTAACGGTCACTTCCTGCAGGTCGAGATCGCGAGCGATTTCCTTGTTCGAATGCCCCTGGCAGATACCTTGCAGAACCTCGCGCTCGCGCTCGCTGAGTTCCGGTGCGTTGTGGTTTTCAGCTGCATGAAACTCTAGCGGGATAAATGTCTCTCCGGCAGCCATGAAATTGGCGGCGCTGACCAAGGATTTGGCGGAAAGTGTCTTGGGGACAAAACCGGCAGCGCCGATTTCGATGGCTTCGTTCATGACCTTGCGCGATGCGGCACCCGATAGTAGGGCGACGGGACGCTCGTCATTGGCCAGGATCATCTTTTCCAAACCTTCGAGCCCGTTCATGCCCGGCATGTTATAGTCCAACAGAACTAGGTCAAAGCTTCCGCTGTCGTTGACCTCACGCACAGCGGACTCAAGCGAGGCAGCCGTGCGGACATCAGCAAAGCCAGCGGTCTGAAGATATTCAGCCAACGCATCGCGGACGAGATCATGGTCGTCCGCTACTAAAACTCTCATCGTCATCCCCATTTGGCATTTGCCCTTCTTCGTAATACCACCATACCGGGAAACTTGCCTAGACTGCCGCAGCAAATTGCCTCAAATCTCGTCAGATTTGTGCTCCACAACCATTTCCTGAAGGCGCAGGGGGGCTTCTGGCCATCCAATCACTATTCTTAAGTATAGGGTGTCTATCGAGAACTTTGTGACATGTGGCACAAAAGGGCCCATAGTCCGATAGATCTTTGTTTTCAGGAGGGGGTAATGCTTTTTCGACTGGTTCTGATTGCCTTACTTTCGGTTTTCCACGCTGCTGGCGCAACCGCGTCAGAGCTACGCGCGCCGACTGGCGACGTGATCCTGACGGTTTCTGGCGATATCTCAGTAACCAACAATGGCAATCAGGCCGATTTTGACATTGAGATGTTGAAGGAGATCGAAGTGGAATCCTTCGAGACCTCAACTATCTGGACAGAGGGTATCCAGAGTTTCGAAGGTGTCTCACTTGCTGCCTTTCTGGACTTTCTCGGGATCGAGGCGGGAACTCTTTCGATGACCGCGATCAACGACTACGAGGTAATCGTTCCCACAAGCGATGCTGAAGATGGGGGGCCAATTCTCGCCTATATGCGCAATGGAACAGAAATGTCAGTTCGCGACAAAGGCCCTGTTTGGCTGGTGTATCCCTATGACCACGATGTAAAATATCAAACAAAGGTCATCTACACTCGAAGCATTTGGCAGCTTGACCGGATCGTGGTCAAAAAGTGATCATCGGCGCGATCCTTGGAGATGCGCATGACACCCACTCGAATTTCTTTCGCGGAGGCCCTGAGATGGGGCCGGTTGGGCATCGTTGTGTCCGCCCTCGTGATCTGCACCGTAACGATTTTCATGTTGTACGTCGAAATCTGGGGCAAGACACGTGAGTTAAGTCATACGAGAGCCGACGACTCATTCTGGTCTTTGGCGCAAGCGAATGTAGAGATTCTGGCTCTGCAATCGGCGCTACATTATGCGATCGATCACCAGCCCCTTGGCTTAAAAGAAGTTCGCAGGCGATATGACGTGTATTTCAGCCGAGTGGAAATCCTGCGCAACAGCACACAGTTCACCGCGATCCGCCAGTTGGAAAATGTGGATGAAGACTTCGAGGGAATGGCACGGTTTTTCAATGAGACTCTGCCGTTGGTTGACGGGCCAGACAAAGTTTTGGCCGAGAATCTGGAGAAAATTCTTGAGAAAAGCGAGGACGCGCGGGCTCATACCCGTCATTTTTCTCTGGCGGGGGTGAACGCCTTTGCTGAAAGCGCAGATGCAAATCGCGCGGAACTGTCGTTGACAGTGTCGCGGTTGGCGACATTGACCGCCGGGCAAGTGGGGGTTCTTGTACTGTTGATCCTTGCGCTCATGAGGATGCTACAGGCAGGTGATCGGCAGGCTCGTGAGCAGGCGATCATTCGCGACCGGTTGGAGGTGGTTGTCAAAACTGCAATCGATGCCGTGCTCGTTTTTGGAGAGGACGGCCGCATTCAGGACTACAACGGGGCTGCAGAACGGGTCTTTGGCTATAGTCGTAAAGAAATCATCGGCAAGCGCTATTGGGAGATGATCGTCCCCGACCATCTGCAGGATCAGCTGAGAGGGGATTTTGCGAATTTCCCGATCACTGGTGAAACGTCCTTTGTCGGCAAGGGGCTCCAGCGCCTTGAACTTAGACATAAGTCTGGACGTGTCTTTCCAGTGGAGTTCTCGGTTGATATGGCCAAGAGCGAGGGGGGAGTGATTTTCATCTCCTACATCAGGGATATCTCTGGCCGCCTGAAGGCAGAGAGCGAACTGGTCGAAGCCCGTGACCACGCGGTGGCAGGCGAAAAAGCGAAAGCCCGCCTTTTGGCGGTGATGAGCCATGAAATGCGGACGCCGCTCAATGGCCTGCTTGGGACTTTGGATCTGATTGAGCGGTCGGAACACACCGACAAACAGCAACAGTATCTCGACAACATGCGGGTGTCCGGAGAGCTCCTGCTTCAGCATGTGAATGACGTTCTCGACGTCTCGCGTTTGGACGCCGACGGCGGAGACGTACCGACGGTCACTTTCGACGGTTCGGTAATTCTGGATGAGGTCATCGAACTGCAGCGCAATCTCTCCGCCCGACAAGGCAACGAGATTGTCTGCAACTACGCTCCAAATGAACTGCGGGAACTTCGTGGAGATCCCCGCAGCTTAAGGCAAGTGTTGCTCAACCTAGTCGGTAACGCGGTCAAGTTCACGCGCGATGGAACAATTACAGTAGAGACGGAAACCTTGCCGGACGGACAGGGTGTGGAGTTCCGGGTACTCGATACGGGGAAGGGGATTCCTGAAAGGGATCTCGCGCGGATATTCGACGACTTTGTCACACTGGATACAAGCTACGGAAGGCTTGCGGGTGGGACGGGCTTGGGGCTTGGCATCACAAGGCGGCTGGTCGAGGCTATGGGCGGCCAGATGGGCGTCGAAAGCGAAGCGGGCGAAGGCAGTCTGTTCTGGTTCAGACTGGCGACGGCAAAGTCGACACAAAGGACGCCCATCGCAAAGACCTTGCAGCGTAAGGCTGAGATGCCCGAGCCCATTCAGGCGGGCTTGTCCGTGCTGCTTGTCGAGGACAATGAAATCAACAGGGTGGTCGCTCGTGAACTTCTTGAACTGTCAGGTTGCCAGGTAACTGAAGCTTCGAGCGGTTCCGATGCGGTGAGCATAGCCAATTCGTTGCCCTTTGACCTGATCTTAATGGATATCAGCATGCCGGGTATGGACGGGCTGACGGCAACCCGGGAAATCCGGGCTGGCGATGGGCCGAATATGGCGACGCGCATTGTCGCGCTGACCGCCCATGCTCTACCCGAAGAGGTTGAGGGGTTTCATGAGGCCGGAATGTCTACGGTGCTTATCAAACCGATCTCTCGTCGATCGGTTCAGGCTTGTCTTGCCGGGCATTTCCTACAGCGCGTCGACGATCCGGAAGACAAGGCCGATACACTTGTCGACCACTCGACACTGCGCGAGATTTTTAGCGACCTGGGGAATGCGCGCGCGCAAGAGCTGACATCAGCGTTTATAGCGGAAACGGATGTGTCGCTGGAAAACCTGTGTTTCCAGGCCGAGGCGAAAGGAGATATCAGGGACTGTGCAGAGTTAATGCACCGACTTGCTGGATCGTCGGCCATGTTCGGTGCACTTGCTTTGCGTGAGTTCCTTCTAGAAACAGAAGAAATCCTTTTGCGGGACAGTGCGGAGATACCGGTTCAGCGTGCTGCGGAGATGAGGGAAATCTGGATCAACACACGGGCAGAGCTTGAGGCGTACTCGCACCCGGTGGCGGCGGATTGAGCTCGAGTACGCGCACCAATTGGGAAAAAATTTCTGCCTTCAACCAAAAATGAAACTTAATTTCCCATATCCGGTTTACATGCCCCAACCAAATATGCTGGTATGCGGTGCGCCCGAAAAAACAGGCTGGATCAACCTGCCGTAACGTCAATCGGGAAATCAGCCGCGAGGGCTGGTGACTGGCCGTGAAACCGAAGATCCGCGGCTCGTAAAGTCAAAAAGATCTGGGGGGAATCCCATGCAACCACTCATTAATCGCGCCTTTGGCGTCGCAGGCCTTGTTGTGTCTTGTGCAACCATGGCCGCCGCCGAAGACTGCGGTGATATCTCGATTGCCGAGATGAACTGGGCCTCGGCCGAGCTCATGGCAAATGTCGATGCGATCATTCTGGAAGAAGGCTACGGCTGCGAGGTCGAGCTTGTGCCCGGCGCGACGCAGACCACATTTGCCTCGATGTCGGAAAAGCAGCAACCCGATGTCGCACCCGAACTCTGGGTAAACGGTATTCAAGGACCGTTGGCAACGGCGGTCGGTGAAGGCCGTGTCCAAGTTCTCAACAACGGCCCAATCACAGGCCTCGGCGAAGGCTGGTGGGTCACGGAGAGTTTCCGGAACGAGCATCCTGACCTCGATACCGTCGAGAAAATCTTGGCCCGTCCGGACCTGTTCCCATCTGTAGAAGACCCGTCGAGGGGTGCTTTCATGGGTTGCCCCGCAGGATGGAGTTGTCAGCTGTCAAACTCCAATCTCTTCCGTGCTTTCGATATGGAGGCCAAAGGTTGGGTTCTGATCGATCCGGGTTCGGCCGCCGGTCTGGACGGTGCGATCGCCAAAGCGTCAGAGCGTGGTGAAGCATGGTTTGGTTACTACTGGTCGCCAACCGCTGTGATCGGCAAATACAAGCTGCAGAAGCTGGACTGGGAGACCCCGTGGGGTGGTGCCGAGAACTGGGAGGGCTGCATTGCCAAGCCGGAACAGGAATGTCTTGATCCGCAAATGACCTCGTACTCTGCGTCCGAAGTAAACTCTGTCGTTGCGACCAAATTTGCTGAGAGTGGAGGCGCTGCAGTCGATTATTTCAAAGCGCGCGTTTTCCCGGGCGAAGCCATGAACGAGATGCTCGTCTACATGACCGAGAACCAGGCCTCGGGCGAGGACGCCGCCTATGAATTCCTAGCGACCATGGAAGATGTCTGGACCCAGTGGGTGCCGGCTGACGTCGTCGCCAAGGTCAAGAAGGGCCTTTAATCGGTCTCTACATTAATAGGGGTGCGCGGTGCGGTTCGACTGCACCGCGCACCCCTTTGCATAATAGGAGGGCAGAATGGAATTTCTGACCGAATTCCCGGACATGGGGCGTCGGGACCTGTCGCAGCTACGGCAGGGGATAGACGAGGGCTTCAAGACGTTCTCGCGCGCATATGGCGAGCAATTGGAAGCGTTCTTCTCTCCACTGCTGAAATTCATGGTGTGGTTCGAGAAGCTGCTGCTGGCGACACCGTGGCCGATCATTTTGGTAGTGATTGGCCTGTTGGCCTGGGCCGGGTCGCGCTCGTGGAAGGTCACGGGCGGGGCGGTTCTGGCCTTTGTCGCGATCGGCTATTTCGGCATGTGGGAAGACACGATGGCGACGCTCGCGATCATCTCGGTGGCGACGATCCTGTGTATCGCGGTTGGGATACCGATAGGGATCTTAATGGCACGTTCGGACAAGGCGCAGGCGCTGGTGACTCCAATTTTGGATGTTATGCAAACCATCCCAAGTTTCGTTTATTTGATCCCCGTTGTGATGTTGCTGGGTATCGGCAAGGTGCCGGGCCTGATCGCGGTATGTATCTATGCGCTTCCGCCGATCGTGCGACTGACCAACCTTGGTATCCGTCTGGTGGATCGCGAAGTGCTCGAAGCGGCGGAGGCCTTTGGTGCGTCGCATAAGCAGAAGTTGTTTGGTGTTCAGATCCCATTGGCGCTACCGAATATTTTCGCTGGTGTGAACCAGACCATCATGATGGCACTGTCTATGGTCGTTATCGCTTCGATGATCGGGGTGAAGGGACTGGGTGTGCCGGTACTGCGGGCGATTTCAAACCAGTATCTTGCACTTGGATTGATGAACGGTCTCGCCATCGTAGCCTTGGCCATCATCTTTGACCGGGTCAGCCAGAGCTACGGTAAACGCCTGCAAAGCTATCGGGACAATGGCCATGACTGATAACGAGATCAAAATCCGTATCCGTAACCTGTACAAGGTCTTTGGTAGTAACCCGAAACGGGCGATGAAGCAGGTTCACGCGGGCCTGTCCAAACCCGAATTGTTGGACCAGCACAACCATGTACTGGGGCTGAAGGACATCTCGTTAGATATCCGCGCCAAGGAAATTCAGGTCATCATGGGGTTGTCCGGGTCCGGGAAATCCACTCTGATCCGCCATTTCAACCGGTTGATCGAACCAACCGAAGGTGCGTTAGAGATCGACGGAGAGGACGTTCTTGCATTTGGCGAAAAGCGGTTGCGAGACCTGCGGCGTTTCAAAATGTCGATGGTGTTCCAAAGATTTGGCCTTTTGCCGCACCGGACGGTGAAAGAGAATGTCGCCTATGGTCTGGAAATCCAGGGTGTGGCAGAGGACGAAGCCGACAAACGGGCGGCCCACTGGATCGACCGTGTGGGCCTGTCTGGTTACGAAGCGAATTATCCGGTGCAGCTTTCGGGTGGGATGCAGCAACGTGTGGGCCTTGCCCGCGCTTTGGCAACCGACGCGGAAATTTTGTTGATGGACGAGGCGTTCTCTGCGCTCGACCCGCTGATCCGCACCGACATGCAGCAGATCTTGTTGGAACTGCAGGAAGAGCTGCACAAGACCATTGTCTTTATCACCCATGATTTGGACGAAGCTTTGGGCATTGGCGACAATATCGCCATCTTGCGGGATGGTGAGTTGGTCCAGAGTGGTGACGGGCAGGATATCGTCCTAAATCCGGCTGACGACTATATCGCCGAATTCACCAAAGAAATTAACCGCGCAAAGGTTGTTAGATTGCGCGCCATCAAGAAGCCACTGGCGGGCGCAATTCCGACCGGTATTCCGATGCCGGAGAGCACGGTTCTGGAGACGGCGATGGTTCATCTGGCAGAGGCCGAAGACCATACATTGCCAGTTTGCGATTCTGGGGGGCAAGTGACCGGACAGGTGAGCCTTGCAGACGCCGTGTCGGCCATGCAGTCGCCCCACCACTGAGTTACCAACAATCCAAACGAAATCGGCCCGCCAGTTGGCGGGCCGTTTCTATTGGTCTGTGACCGTATCTTAGTTGGTAACCATACGCTGGTTGAACTCTGCCAGCGAGGACGAAATGATTTCAAACCATTCACCGGTTTCGCGCATCTCGTTCAGGCCGCGGTTCATCATCAGGATGTACTGGCGACCGAAAGGGTTCGACTTGTGTGCCAGGAAGGACATCGACAGAACCTTCGACAGGTTCGGGTTGTCATTCACGTCCTCGTCGATCTGCAATTCTGCGATCACGGCGGCGGCTGACTGAACCTCGATACCGACCACGTCAACACCGCCTTCCATCAGCTCTTCAAAGCAATCCATTGCGGTCTTCGGATGCACCAGAGTGATACGTGGCGGGGTCAGGCCTTCTTCTTCAAGGTCGAAGGTCAGCTGCGATTCAACGCGGCAGAAACGGGCACCGGTGTAGTCGGTGTAATCCACTGCGCCGTCGTAGGCCGAACCCTTCTTAGTGAAGTAGCCCATAACGGTTTCGTAGACCGGCACGGTCGAGTCGAACTCGTTACATTTGCGTTTACTTGTCGGCGATAGCACGTTCATCTTGGTGCAGTTCGGCATGTACCAACCCAAGCTGATGTCGAAAGCGCCCGATGGCAGCAGGACATCTAGGTGCGCACCCAGATCCTCGACATAGGCCAGATTGAAGTCGCGGTCGTTGCCGCCACGGCGCAGGGCGGTGGTGGCCAGACGTGGCAGGAAGCCGCCGCCGGTCAGACCTTCATCCGAGAAGGGCGCCCAGCCCGAACCGGTCAGAAGCTTGATGGGCGGGTTGTATCCTGCGGCTGTCGAAGCGGAGTTTTCCGGAACGACTTCGATATTCAGCGCAGTAGCCGGACCCGATCCGTCGTTACAGGGCAGGGCCAGCGTCATGCCCGGGGCAAGGTTGTTGGGGTTGCCGCCCAGAGCTTCACGGTTAGCGTTGAAGATCACCTGGTAATCGAACGAGCCGTATGCGGCTGCGGCGATCGAGCCAAGCGAGTCTCCTGCCTTTACGGTGTACTCACCACAGGCTTGTTGTGCTGCAGCGGCCATCGGCAGAGCGGCTGCGAAGGCAACTCCTGCGACCATGGCTTTGGAAAAAGTCTTGACGTTCATTGCTTCGAAACTCCTCACTCTCGTTTCTCTGGCCTTTGTTGTTTGGCGGTAGCCCGACTGTCCCCGTGGCGTTTGCGTTGTCCCTCGTTCCACGCTGATCATGGCAACCTATGCGATTGTGCTATCAGGAGTTTAAGTGCGGGATTGTGGCGATTCTGGGAGAAGGTCGAGGCAAATTCCCTTTAAAGTTGACGTTTTTGCAGCGGTCCCACTGTCAGTTCGAATGACGTTGCGCCTGCGCGTTCAGCCCGGTCGAGACGATGTGGTACCACTCGCCCGAGTCCCGCATGATCTGCAGGCCTGCGTTCAACATGGTCATGTATTCCTTCACATTCGGGTTCGACTTGTGGATCATCACATTCAGCGTATCGATATGGGCGAGGTTCGGGTTCTCCACGACGCTGTCTTGCAGCCCCATGACTTCGATCGCGTCCCAAGCCATTTTTGATCCTAGAGACACGATGTCGACCGAGCCTTCTTCAAGCGCGCGGAAGCAGTCTTCGTTGCTTTCCGGACGAGTCAGCTCGATCAGCGGTTCTTTCAAACCGACCGCCGCCAGCGGGGTCATCGAAAGCGCCTCTGGGCGGCAAACCCGTGCACCTTTGAACTGGGCATATTCATATGCTGCGTCATAACCGCTGCCCGGCTTCGAATAGAAACCATTCACAACTTCATAGAACGGCACCGAGAAGACGAAGTTGTCGCAACGGAACAGGTCGCTCTCGCTCAGGGTCGAGCGGACACCACAGTCGGGTTTCGCCCAAGGGAAGCCAGCATCAAAGATGTTGGCTGGCAGCAGGTCTTCGACATGCGCGCCCCAATCGTTGATGAATGTGATCTTGTATTCCAACTCGGGTGCGGCGCGGCGAACGGCGGTTTCCACAAGCTGGGTGAACAGGCCACCACCTGGCAGGTTCTCGTCGGCATAGGGCGCAAAGTCGTTACCGGTGACAAAGGTCATGCGGGGCAGGTTTGCCACCGAAACATTTGCAGTTTTTGCAGCCTTCTTTGCATCTTCTGCAGCTTGGTTTGCAGCGGCGATTTCAGCGGCCTTCGATGCCGCTTCGGCTTTTGCGCGCGCAGCTTCAGCGATGGCTGCTTTCGCTTCTGCTTCCGCACGGGCACGTGCGGCAGCTTCGGCTTCCGCCTTGGCTTCGGCATCTGCGGCCAACTTGGCAGCTGCTTTCGCTTCTGCTTCTGCTTTTGCCAGCGCTCGCTGCGCTTCGGCGGCCGCGCGGCTTTCGGCGGTTGCGGTGCCCGGCAGAGTGCCGTCAGAACAGGGCAAGCTCAGCGTTGTGCCAGCGACGATCAGGTTCGGGTTGTCCCCGATCAGGCTACGGTTGGCGTCCCAAACAGGACGGAAATTTGGAACTCCATAGGCAGTCCGCGCAATCTCCCGCAGGCTGTCGCCGGGCTGGATTTTATAAAATGAGCAAGCGTCCTGTGCCGAGGCCGCCATGGGCGCCAATGCCAGTGCCAAGCAAGTCGAGGCCAATTTTTTCATAGTAGGTCTTCCTTGTGGGTCGGCGGTCTTGTTCGTCGGTGTTGCGGTAATGTCTTTTGTGGCAGCGCGGGGCGGCGTCAGCCTACCTTGATGACTGCGAAAGAGATGTTGTCTTGATCCGGGTCGTTCAGCTTTTGAACCGACGCCATGAGGGCCGAAGCCAGTGCTTCACTACTGTCGGTCTTGTGCTGGTCAACGATCCCCTTGATCTCGTCGTCGGGCAGGAACTGAAGCCCGTCGCTGGAGACGATCAGGATGTTCCCCGGCGCAAGGTCGACCGGCGTCTCGCGACAGTCGATCTTGGGAATGTGCGATCCCATCAGGACCGAGGTCAGGCAATTGCGGTCCGGGTGATTGCGAGCTGTTTCCTCGTCAATCATCCCGGCCTTGGCCATGAGGTCGATCTGCGGTGCCATCGAGTGATCCTCGTTGATCTGGTGCAGCTCTTCGCCGTCGTACAGATACAAAGGGGAGTCCCCGACCGAGATCCAGTAGAGCGCGTTGTCCCGTACCACCGGTGCCACTAGCGTCGCGCCCATACCGCGAACCTCACGGTTCTTGGAAACATATTCTGCAATCGATGCATTAGCGGCCAGTGTTGCCTCTTGCAGCAGGGTCGGAATCTCCGCCGTTGCTGCGCTGCCATTAGACAGCGTCTTCTTGAGATTATTGGCCATTTCGGTGACGACGATCTCGCTGGCGATATCGCCCGCCGCGTGCCCACCCATACCATCGGCCAACACAACATACCCAACGCCGTTACTTGCCGAAAAATCGACCGTAACCGCATCTTCCTGATACTCGCGCTGACCACGGTCGATTGCGGCAGCTACATCAAACGTCACTTTATTCATCGGACTGCTCTTCGCTCTTATTCTTCGTCCCAAGTGAAGTCTTCACCACAGAGGGCAATGAACTTCAGGGTGGTTTCGCTGATCCGGATTTCGTCGCCGTTGGACAGCTCTTCGGTGCTGAGCACCGGCTTACCGTTCAGGCGCACGATGTTGGCTTTGCCGCCGTGACCAAGGAAAAACTTACCTTCTTCATCGTCGAAAGCGATGGCGGCGTGGTTGGTCCGCGAAATACCGTTGTCACCATAATCCAGCTGCACCGCTTGATCGTCACCACGACCGATTTGCGATACGCCAGCATGCAAGCTGATGCTGGTTCCACGGCCCGGCCCCTTGGTAACAGCCAACCAGCCCACGGGGAACTTGACCTCTCCGGTGGTGCTGGGTGCGGCATCAGTTTGTCCCGCTGCGAGGATGTCCTCGATACGACCGTCCGAACGTTCGAAACCCAGAAACGTCGTTTTTACCCGCGAAGTGCGGCGTGCAGGACGTTCAGGCTCAACGGCCTCGACAGGTTCGGCGACCGGTTCCGGCGCTTCGTCCACCGGAGCTTCCGGCACCAGAGCTTCCGGCAACGCATCAAGCTCGGTCGCAGGTTCCGGGACCGGTGCAATCGGTTCCGCCAGGAACAGAGGGCTTTCAGCAACCGGCTCCGGCGCAGCCTGCATAGCAGGAGCGGCGAACGGCTCTGCAGCCGGGGCTTCTGCGACGACAGGTGCTTCGGCAGCGGGGGCTTCTGGCGCAGTATCGGTCAGAAGCTCCAGCGGCGAACGGACCGGTCTAGCCTCGTCACCCGCGCCGTCTTTGCGGCGCGAAACCAGATCAAAAGAGAAGCCGCGAGGGCTACTTTCGGAGAGGGGGCGTTTGCGTCGTATCACGTGCGTGTCTCCTTCGTGTCATTGGATCGCGGCGGCTGGCGCCGCGACCTGGGTTTCGATTTACTTCAGGTTCATGGCGACCGTTGTTTTGCGGTCGTCACGTTGGATTTCGAACTGAGCCGTGCGGGTGCCGCCGGTCGCCAGATTGCTCATGATCGTCTCGATCGATCGAGAATCGTTCAGCGGCATGCCAGTGGTCTTTTCGCTCAGGAGCACGTCTCCGACCTTCAGGCCGGGTGTATCGGCGTGCGCCTTGGTGACCTTGGTCTGCCATTTGCCAGCGGTGAACCGGGCTTCTAATTCAACGCCATTGCTTAGCGCTATCTGGCGGTTGGCGGACAGGACCAGGGTTTCGTTCACCTCGTTTTGGGCGCCGACCCGCTTGATCTTGACCGGGGTGCGGATGACACCGTTCGCGTCTAGGTTCATGTTGTTCAGAACAATGGTTCCAATCGAGGTCGTCGGTGAAACCGGGGCCCCATCGACTTCGATGATCTCAACACCTTCCTGAACCCAGCTTACTGCGGCCTTCAATTCAGCCGAGGATTTTCCATTGGTGATCAGGGCTACCGACCGGCCGTTGCGGCGCGTGACGGTGGTGTCAAAGGGAACGTCGACGTTCCAGACCGCGAAATCAACCTGTTGCGGTGCCACGGACGTGCGAGGCTGACCAAAGACGGTCGCTTGCGACGGGCGCGAGGCCGGTTTCGAAGCGATGATGTCCGCGAAGCTAAGGTTGCCCGAGGTATTGCTGCTGGTTGTCGGGCGCGGATTTGCCGGAGCTGCGGCGGCAGGCTGACTGGGCGCAACAGCCGCTGGTTTCGAGGCGACGATGTCGTCGAAAGTCAGGTTCCCTGAAGAGGAGCCGGCTGCCGGTTGAGATGCCGTTGCCTTGGGCGTCGTAGTAGTCGGAACCGTCACGGGCTTAGAGGCCATGATATCCGCGAAAGTGTTGGCACCGGCATTTACCATCGGTTTCAGCTTCGGCTCAGCGGTGACGATCTTTGGTGCCTCAACAGGCGTCGCGGCGGTCGGCATGGTCGCCGGTGGCTTGCTGGCAGCGGTTGCCGGCGTCTCTGGTTCGGAAGCAGCAACCTTGGCCTCTGCCGGTTTGGCAGCAGCGGTTGTTGACTCAGCCTTCGCTGGCGGCGTCGACAGGACAGGCAAAGCCTCCGCGGTCTCGGCGCTGTCTGATCCGCCCGAGTTGGTCATGAAGCCGATACCCGCGGCAACAACCACCAGCGCGGCCGTTCCCATCAGCGCCATTTTCATGCCGCCACCTGATTTCTGCGCGGAGGCGGGTTTAGCCTTGGAGGCTTCCGCCACGGGCTCTGCCTTCGGCGCCTCGGCACGGGGAGATTGCTTGGCGGCAGTTTGTGGACCCACCGCCTTGGTGGCATCAGCCTTTTCGACCTTCAGCGGGACGATTTTCTCTTTTCCCGCAGGGTTTTGGAACATGTCCAGCCATTCCTGCGCGTTCTGCACGCGCTGCGCTGGAACGGTCTGCATGGCTTTGTCAATGGCTTCCAGGAAGCCTTCAGGATAGCCCTCGTACTTGCCAGCCAAAGGTTCGTAGGGATCGCCACGGCCCTCGGCAACGGCAGCGAGACGAACTTGGCTGTTGACCGGCGCTTCGCCGGTGATCAGGTGGAACAGTGAAGCAGCGAAGGCGTAAAGGTCGCTCCACGGGCCTTGCGCGCTGCCTGCGACATAGAATTCCTGAGGCGAGTAGCCGTCCTTGACCACGCGCAGCGCCGACAGAGCGCGGCTCGCCTTGGTGGCCTGCTCGCGGGCGGCGCCAAAGTCGATTAGGATAGGCTCGCCATTCGGTTGAATCAGGATGTTATCCGGCGAGATGTCCCGGTGCAGGACTTCGTTCTCGTGAATAAACGCAACAGCTGAAAGCAGCTTCTTGGTCATTTCGACGATCTGCTCGGGGGTGTAGCTGACCGAGGAGTCTTCGATCATGTCGAGCATGTCACGGCCTTCGATGAAGTCGATTGCCATATAGGCGGTATCGTTGTCTTCGAAGACCTGGTGGACGCCGACAATGTTCGGGTGGACGAGCTTGGCGAGGCTGCGGGCCTCTTGCATGAACAGCTTTACGATTGACTTGAATTCGTTCTGATGCGCTCGCGAGCGAGCGCCGACGATCGTAGCGCTGCGACGACAGAAAGATCCCGGGAAACATTCCTTAATCACAATGCGACGATCGAGACTATCCTTCGCAAGATAGGTAATTCCAAAGCCACCACTGTTGAGAAAGCTGTCAATCGTATACTGACCCTGAAGCAGTTTTGTTCCCGGCTTCAGCTCATCGATATACTCGCTTTGAGTTTCCGAGCTTTCCGCCATCTTATTCTGTTGCATAGCCGTCACCCCTGACTGCGTTTCGAACCGTTTTTTTCGAGAAGAAGTCCCCTTCGGCGCCGTATAGGCACGCATTTCTCCTCGCCCTCGGGTAGATTTGCCGCAGTAAAAAAGGCGATAGTTAGGCGGGTGAACGGCCAAGAAAAGATATCGCGGATTTTCAGTCGTTTTTACTCCAATTGTATTGGCTTTACGCGCTCCGCGATGGCTTCTTTAATAGGGAAATCGCAGTTTATAGGCGTACAGATGAAACACCGTTCTCGCAGGTTGCCGCAGAATCGGGGGTGCCGCCGAAATCTGCTGGCGGTGAAATTCTGGGTCGCTGATTCATGATGACCTCGCCGGGAAGCACTGGCCGCGAACGGGCGTCGAATCATTCGTTCTTGGGAATCAACCACTGCAAGAGTGGATAAAACCAGCGCGAGAATATTTGCGTCACAATGGGGGTGAAATGTCGCGGAATCTCGCTGATTGTTCAAAACGCACCACCCGAGGCACCCTTTCAACACCTTTTCGCCACAAAAGCTCAGTAGCCAAGAAACTGATCCAAAACGTTTGTTAACCCGTT
The DNA here is from genome assembly GCA_964346965.1 of uncultured Actibacterium sp. Lineage (GTDB taxonomy): Bacteria > Pseudomonadota > Alphaproteobacteria > Rhodobacterales > Rhodobacteraceae > Actibacterium_B. The sequence continues at coordinate 18,988 of CAYFXM010000010.1, forward strand.
CATTCCGTTGCGGTTCCTATTGAACAGACGTGAATAAGCCAGATGGAAGTTTCGACAATGCCCATGGATACAATTGAGCATCTGACCACCCTTCTGATGACGCCCGAACTGCGGGCGAGGTTGATCGAACTTGAATCCCTTGCGCCGGGCATGGGCTTTGCCCTGCGGGTAACCGTTTGTGGCAGCAAGCCAGTCCTCTTCGCGAACGAGGCGATGCCGGTTCGGCCCGACAGTACGGTTCCCGGAGCAGAAACGCTGGCCAACTTGTCGAATGTCGAACTGGCAACGGAGATGTCGATCCTGATTTATCCGGGCGGGGATGCGGTGGAAGACAATCGTGGAGAACTGATTTTGGGGGCGCTGCAGGTGCTGGATCTGCTGGACAAAGAGATCTCGGTCCAGGTGGCGGCCTGATTAATGCGTAATAGGTGAAGTAAAATGGTTGAAAACGCACATTTGTTATCCGCAGGCAACGAGGCGATGGCCGAGCAGTCCGCCGCGATGTCCACATTGTCCGAGAAACTCGGTCAACTTGCTGGTGTGGCTGACGAGCGAACGGCGGCGCGAGCGGCGACGCTGCGCAGTCGGCTGGAAGAATTCGCCGCCAAGGTCACTCTGGTTGGTCAGGTTAAGGCGGGCAAATCTGCGCTGACAAACATTCTTGCAGGACAGCCGGATCTGTTGCCTTCGGACGTGAACCCATGGACTTCGGTGGTCACGACGATTTCGATCAACACCAAGCCCCCCGCAGCCGCGGGCGAGGCGGATACCACCCGGGCGCGATTTACATTCTTCGATCAGGACGAGTGGGATAACCTTGTCATCGGTGGCGGCCGTTTGGGCGAACTTGCAGACCGGGCGGGCGCGCAAGAGGAAATGGAAGACATCCAGCGCCAGATCGAGGAGATGCGCCAGGCCACCCAACACCGTTTGGGCAAGCATTTTGAACTGCTTCTCGGGCAAAATCACTCTTACGGCTATGTCGACACCGAATTGATGGAGCGGTACGTCTGCCTTGGCGACGGCGTCGCGACCAACGACATTAGCACCAAGACCGGTCGGTTTGCAGACATTACGAAATCAGCGGAGCTTTTCCTTGATATTCCGCAGTACGACATGGCACTGCAGCTGTGTGACACGCCGGGTGTCAACGACACCTTTATGATGCGAGAGCAGATCACAATTCGCAGCCTGCGCGGCTCGGAAATTTGTGTTGTTGTCCTGTCGGCCCATCAGGCGTTGACCACCGTGGACATGGCGTTGATGCGCATCATTGCGACGTTGGATAAACGGCAGGTGGTCCTGTTCGTCAATCGTGTGGACGAGCTGGAGAACCCCGAAACGCAGATTCCTGAGATTCGTGAGGGTATTCTGCAAACGCTGAAGTCTCACAGTATCGATGATTCCGCCGAAGTTATCTTCGGCAGCGCCAAATGGGCCGAGGCGGCTCTGGCTGGCGACATGGACGTCCTGTCCAGCGCTTCGGGGGAGGCTTTGGCCCGATATCTGGAGGCCAATCCGGAATTGGGAGAAATGGAGCCGGTCGATGGAATCTGGGCGGCATCGGGCGTACCAGAGCTGTTGCATGCAATTGGGGATCGCGTGGCTGAAGGTAGCGGTAAGCGCCTCTTGGACCGTGTGCGCCGTAATGCGCGCAACCTGACCAACGAAGCCCGCGCCACCATGGTGGCCAAGCGCAATCGGATTGCGTCGGGTGTCAATGTTGACCTAGGCGGTCGAACTCCGGTCGAAGCAATGGACGAACTTACCCGCGACACGCAGGTAAAGATCGACGATCTGACCCGCACGTTGCGTAACGATCTGATCAAGCGGATGGACGCCGCGCAGGCGAATTTCGTCAAACGAGCGACAGACTCGCTGGTCGATCATCTGGAGCGTTTTGGCGAGCAGGGCAAATGGCAATATGACCCGGCGGGCCTTCGGGTTCTGCAGCGGGCGGCCTATTTCAGTTTCTCGCGGGCCGTGCGCTCGAAAGTCAGTAAGCTTTATGCCGAAGCGTCTGTGAATGTCGAAGCGATTTATCGAGCATTTGTCGGAGAACATCTGGGCGATTTCCAGATTGAACCGCCGCAAACGCCGGTTGTACCCGCACCGGTGGGTTTGGGGCGTACGATCGCGCTGGACCTGCAAAGCACATGGTGGCGCCGCTGGTGGCAGAAACGCCGTGGTTACCAGGCTTATGCCAACGACTATGCCCACCTGATCCGGGCAGAGGCCGACTCGATCACGAAGGATCTGGAAGAAACGCAGGTTTCAGCGGTTTTGGAGAACGTCCGGGCGACTTTGGACACCTTCCTGAAGGAGCATCAGGAAACAATCGCTAAAATCTGCCACGAGCAGGCAAACGGCGATGGTCCACATCTGGTCGATGCCAGCAAGGTATCTGGAAGCGTCTTTGGAGACATCCTGAAAGAACTGGGCGAAGAGGCCGCCTAAGAGGGGAAGAAGACCAATGTATCATGGCACTACACCCGAATTCGACGTCGCAACGACTTCCGAGCAGGAGCAACGTCCAACCATCGCATTGATGGGGGAATTTAGCGCAGGCAAGACAACCCTGATCAACTTCCTTCTCGGCGACGACATTTTGCCGACGCGGGTTACAGCCACGCAATTGCCGCCGGTCTGGATGAGCTTTGGCGAACGGTCGGCCTACTATGTGGACGACGATGGAAATGATCACCCGGTCGCGCTTGAAGACTTGGGCGAAGTCGGTGTGGATGGTGTGCGCTATATCCGCCTGTTCGCGGATACCGGCATCCTGTCTGAGTTGGACCTTATCGATACCCCCGGCATTTCCGACCCGAATATTCCAATCCACTTCCGTGACTTCGTGGCGGAAAAGTCGGACGCCCTTTTGTGGTGCACCCATTCAACGCAGGCTTGGCGCGAGAGCGAGCGTAGCGCGCTTGATTCCATGCCCATAGAACTTTTGAAACACAGCGTGTTGCTAGCGACTCGGTCGGACAAGCTTTTGCCCGAGGATCGTGCGCGTGTTCATGAGCGACTGGTGCGCGAAACCGATGGCCGTTTTGCCAATATCATCATGTTTTCAGCCACTGATGCCATCGAGGCGTGCGCCAGCGGCGAAGCCGGTGACCTGTGGCGGACTAGCGGTGGTGAAGAACTACTGGATACGTTGCATCATCTGTCTGTTGTTGCCTCTGACCCCGATGCCCCGCGTCGCGAACCAGAGCCTGCGGCTGCCGATGAGGCTGGCGATGTGCTGATTCTGGGCAGCCCGGTTGTACCCGGTGCGGCAGATGAACCGCCGGCGGCGACACCTATTGTCCCTCGTCGTGTTCGGCGTATGGAAACCGCACGCCCCGCGGATGCGTACGAGGGTGAGCAGGACAGAGAGCCGCTTGCCGCGAAACACGACGAAGTCGAGGATCAGGATCAAGTCGCTGAACTTGAACCGGAAACTGCGGAACTTCTTGTAGAGGAGTTTGCACCGAATGACTTGTCAGCGGACGAGTTCGAAACCAGCGAAGAGGAACCTGTAGCTGTCGAAGCCGAGGCGGAAGACACCGCCGGCTTGGAAGAGGACGAACAGGAAGATGATCCGGATGCTGACGAAGCCGCTTTAGACGAGGATGGATCTGGCGACCTGATCGCTGCGGTTTCTTTCCTTGCCGCTGAAGGCACCCCCGGCGATGATATAGAACCCGAACTTCAGAGCGACGAGATTGAAGACATTTCCGAGGATCTTGATGATCCCGTGTCGGAAGATTCGGAAGAGGAGTTTTTTGATCTCATTGAGGCGGACGACGTCATAGAAGGGGAGCTGGTTTCGGAAGAAGAGCCTTCGGATTTCAGCAATATCCTGAACCAGATCCGCGAAAATGCGACCGACGCGGTGGCGGAAGAAGAGCCGCTCTCCATCGAAGATGCAGCCAACGAAGCGGAGTCCGGTCTTGTTGCAGCTTGGCATGCGTATCGCGCTGAACACGCACCAGAGACGCTGGAAGACCTCGACGCGCTGATCACTGGCTTTCTCGATGGCCTCGGCGAAGAGGTGACCGAAGCAGAACCTGAGGCCGACAGCCCCGAGCAGGATGGTTGGCGATTGTACGTCTGACGGTGCTTGGTTAGATTGACGATAGAAAACTAAACCGCGACGCATCCCCAAAGGATGCGTCCTTTTCGTGAAGACGTCAGGGGTATGTGAATGTCACTGCAGGATGCTCTGGAAGAGGCGCTGAGTGCTGTTCCCGACTGCAATGTCGTGAGCTATATTGATACCTCTTCCGGGCTTGTTCTGCGCAAGGCAGTCGCTACACCTGTCGCGCAGGAGATTCTGGACCGTTGTGCATCAGTTGCCGGGGCAATTTGGAGCGGCACGGCGTTGACTGCCTTCACGTCAGAGAGCATGGGCTTGGAAACGCCGTCGGATGGGATCTATGTTCTTCGCGGGCCGCGACATAGTTACATTTTCGCCCGCTCGGCGAAATACGAAGACCACTCGATTTGTTTTCGCTGTGGGGTCGAAGCCAAACCCGAAGATTTGGTAGCGGCGTCGCGGCAGGCGCTCGGCCAGATTGCGGACGCGTATTAGGGGCTAGCAGTAGATGAGACTTTTCCATCGAAAGGCGGGGCAATGACGGTCGATCCCCAAGCCATTGAAATTCTGAAGGAAACATTATCTTCCGCGAAACACCGCGACAATGTTGCTCGGGTGCTTGCCGGCGGGTGCGATGCGATTTTGAAAGAAATCGAAAAGACGGTCCTCCCCCGACGCCTTCTGTTTGCGAACGATGAACAAGAGCTGTCAATGGTCGCTGGTAGTGGACGAATGCTGCGGATGATCTCGCCCGGCCTTGATATGGACGCGCCACGTGAAGAGCAACTGTCACAACTGGCTGCGTTGATTGTTGCCTTTGCTCGCGGTGACGAATTGCGCGTGAGTTCGGAGTTCTTGGAGGAGGATGTCGCGGCGGAGGAAGTCGGGTTTTCAGCCAATGAGATTGCCACCGAACTGGACAACACTCCTAAGGCGCCAATCTCTGATGCGGTGCCGGTAGACGAGACCTTCGCCATTGGTACGCAGGGTTATTTCGAAGGGTTGGAGGCTTTGGCTTCTGGTCAGGCTTTTCTACTGGCAAACGGCGAACAGATCGAGATTACCGGCGAAGATATCCTGCCGGCCGAGGACGAGGACGTCGGGCCATTGCTGGCCGAGCTGGCGCGTCTGAAAGATGCTATCAATGAACTATGTGGGGCTGACGCGCTCTTGCTTGGAGCTGGGGAACAACACTCGATAGGATTTGCTTTCTCGGAAGACGGGGATGTGGTTTCTCGGTTCAATGGGCAGCCATTGGATCGGGTGGCGCAAAGATGGGCAAAGGCCTGTCTGAAAGGGAAGGTGTAGTCCATGGCTCATCTTCCCAACGTCCAGCAGGATATCTCGCTTTTGCGTCGGTTCATTCGCGCGGTTGCCGACCTGCCGACAGATCCAAACCCGCAGCTGGATGCTGCCGAGAGCAATGCAGAGACGCTGCTGCGCCGTCTCGAAACCCCGGTTCGGATCGCGGTGACCGGGTTGTCTGGGGCTGGCAAATCTAGCCTTGTCAATCTGCTGTTGGGGGAGGAACTGGCGAGGATTGGCACGACCGAACCATTGCCAGCGATCGTGTTTCATCATGCAGACAGCGCGACGACCACGGCCGGTTGGTGGGACCGCCCGAGCAAGGATTTTGTCGGGCATGATCTTGATGCGGCACTAAAGGAAAACCCTGATCTGATTTCGATTGGCGTTGATAGTCCGATCCTGAAATCTTTGCAGCTTGTCGATGTGTCGGGCCTAGACCAGCCCGGTCACGACAAAGACGCAGTGCTGGCCCTGACCCAGCTTGCCGATGTGCTGATTTGGTGCAGCCGAGCCGACGCCCCATTGTCAGACGATCAACTGCGTCTGGTGAAGATGTTACCGAACCGTCTGACCAAGAACAGCCTACTGGTGTTGACCCATGCCGATGGAGTTCCCGAAGATCAGCTAGAGGAAGCTGCGGTCGAGGTCGAAAACCATCCGGGCGCTGGGTTCTTGTATGTTGCTCCGATTGCGACACCGCAGGCATGGCAGGCATTCCAAGGCGATGCAGACGACCCGGCAACGCTATGGGCCGAAAGTGGTGCACCCGATACGTTGGCTTGCCTTATGGAGGTTGCTACCAACACTCGTCACAAGGAAGTGGCGAAGATTCAACGCAATATCGCGAAACAAATCATTCCCTTCCTGAACCAGGTGCCAATGCCGCCTGAAGAGGTGGCTCCTACGCCGGAACCGGTTAGCGCAATAGCGTCGGATGTAGAGAAACCAGCACCCGAACCCGTGTTGGCGGAACCGGAGCCCGAGGATCCGGTGGACGAGGCGACACCAGAAGTGGCACCGACAGAAGGCCAAATCGAGATCTCGGGGTCAGCGGTCCTTTTGGATGAATGGCTGGCGAGACTGGCCGAGCTTCACGAAAGGGTGGATAGCGGCGAAATCGATGAAAACCAGGATTTCGTTCAGGGCGCGCAGGAGATCGTCAGCGACTATCTCGACGACCTGGCGGATAACGACGACCTTCCGGAAGGGCTGGACTGGCTGATTGCGGACTATGAAAAGGCCAATGACCTGATGATCCTCCTGCAATTCGAAAGCAGCGACCATACGGCCAGCGATGCTGCGCGTATCCTTGCGCAGCTCACTGACAGCCTCTGTCACGTCTAACTTTCGGCGAATGCCGCTTTCAGCGCAATTTCGACCATGTCCCCAAAGCTGCGTTCACGTTGGTCCGAGGGTAGGGCCTCGTGGGTTTGCAGGTGATCGCTTACGGTCAGCACTGCCAGCGCGCGAGCTTTGTAGCGGGCTGCGACGGTATAGAGTTCCGCAGCCTCCATCTCGACCGCCAGAATGCCGTGACGTGTCATTTCTTCATTTAAATCAGGGCGTTCGTCATAGAATGTGTCCGACGAATAGATTCCGCCGACATGTGTTTTGACGTCAAGGCCCGAAGTCGCCGCAACCGCCGCCTGCAACAGCCCAAAGTCAGCGCAGGGGGCATAATTCAGCTCCTTAAACATCGTTCGTGAGGGTGATCCAGCTGTGGATGCCGTCATCGCGATCACCACGTCACGAACGCTGACATGGGGCTGCATTCCGCCGCAAGAGCCGATGCGGATCAGGGTCTTCGCGCCGTAGTCGCGGATCAGTTCATTGGCATAAATACTGAGCGACGGCATCCCCATGCCCGAGCCATGGATTGTCACCCGGTGCCCGTTCCAGGTACCAGTAAAGCCGAGCATCCCACGGACCTCGTTCACCAGAACAGCATCATCCAGAAAGGTTTCTGCCGCCCATTTCGCGCGATAGGGGTCGCCCGGCATCAGGACGGTTTCAGAGATATCACCGGGTTTTGCGCCTATATGTACGGTCATTATTTTGGCTCCGAGCTTTGAGTGTTTCCGGGGCTAACCTTCCCGGACGGGTAAAAACAAGCGTATGAAATCCATGCAGAAAGCGTATGTTTTCCATACATATGAAATCGACCTAGTACAGGGTAGGCCAAAGATAATTAATGTGAAGAAAGTATCGGCCAGATGACACGAGCCTTCGTCGCGCTTGACCTACCGGACCCGGCTTTGGACCTGCTGGAGACCTTCCAGTCGGAAATCCCGGTCGGCCGGCTGATGACCCGGGAGACCCTGCACCTGACACTGGCATTTCTTGGGGATCAATCCATGGACCAGCTAGAGGAGTTGCACCACGGATTGGCAGAAATCCATTTTCCGGAATTCTTTCTGCAACTGGCAGGGGCAGAGGTCTACGGCGGCAAGCGACGTCAAGCATTGGCCGTGCAGGTCGAGGATGACGGAATGCTAAAAGAATTGCATCGCCAGGTGGCGAAGGCGGTTCGGGCCGCAGGGATGGAACTGGAGCGACGGCGGTTCCGTCCACACATCACTGTCGCGCGTTTGAAAGGCGAAGAAATCGAGGCCGAAGCCGCGCGGGTCGCCGCGTTTCTGGAAGTGGCTGGAGGATTTCGGCCTGCACTGTTTGGGGTGAACCGATTTGCGTTGTACCAGTCACACCTATCGCCGGATGGCGCAGTCCATGACGTCTTGTCCAGTTTTGATTTGATCGAGACAGGTGCAAGTACCGAAGAGGTCGAGTGATCCGGCTAAAACCTGATATCGAAGCCATTCAGAGCTTCACTACCGCTGATCTCTTCTGTCTGAACGTTGTCTACAGCCGCGGCCCCGGGGCCGGACCAAAGTTCTTTGACCATCGCGCGGACCGTGTCCCGGTCGCCTTGTAGAACGGCGGTGACGGCGTTGTCGTTTTCATTGCGAACCCATCCAGCCAATCCGAGCGCTTGGGCACGGGACTGTGTCCATGCGCGAAAGGCCACGCCCTGAACGCGGCCGGTGATGCGGGCTTTGACGGTGTATTGGGGCATGGGCCCATCATGCGCTCCAACAGGCACATTGGGCAAGTCAGATCAGGCCGAGCTCTGCATCCGTGGCGGGCGACCATTTATCCCGTGGGGGCATTGGTCGGTCCCGCCAGTCGGGGGTGAAGACACAGCACGAGATTTGACGACCATTTGGCACCCCGCCATTTCCGACACCTTGAGCGTAGTCATAATAGAGCTTCGCAATCTCTTCGTAGGTCACCTGCTGGGCTGCTGGATGCGCGACGCTGGCATCGTGCCACTCTTTGACACGGGCGTAGTCTGGCGCGTCGGGAATGCTGAACTCCTCATAATATTCTAGGAACCAGAAGCGCTGGAAAATCGGGGTGTAAACGGCCTCGGCCAGTCCGAATTCGTCAAAGAGCCAAGGGCCCGTTGGTGCGTAGTGGGTAAGGAAGTCATTCAGGCTGCGATACAGCGCAAGCATCTTGTCCCGGAAATCTACGCAGGCTTCCGGATCACGGTTCAGGACATAGCGGTAACCATGGGTTGTAAAAGGCTCTTCCTTGGCGATCAGCATGTTTTCGACGGCGTGCTCATAGGGATCGGCGCGTCCGATACGACGGCCAAAGCGCTGTTCCAGATAGCGCAGTATGACGAGGCTCTCGTTTATAATCTCGCCATTCTCGGTTTCGAGGATCGGCAGGGCGGTGATGCCGCGGGTTTTGGCTAAAAGGTCCGGGCTACGGGGGATGGTGACATCAACCACGTCGAAATCCACCGCGTCAGGGATGCCTTTCAGGGTCAGCAGGATCTTCAGCCGCTGCGAGAAGGGGCAGACGGGGATGTGATACACGATGGGGTTGGAACGCATAAGGGCCACCTGATTGACAGATGACCCTGAAGCTAATGCGTTGATCTTGGATCGGAAAGGTTATTCGGCGGCGATCGGCGCTGCGTCGACCAGACCGACGATGTCGAACATGATGCGGTTCAGTTCGAAATCTTTCGGGGTATAGACCTTGGCCACGCCCATCGCCAGCAGGCGTGCGGCGTCTTCGTCTGGGATGATGCCGCCGACGACGAC
>CAYFXM010000011.1:0-12787 GCA_964346965.1 uncultured Actibacterium sp.
GCGATGGGCTTCCCGACCTCGATGTTCACTCCGATCTTTGCCCTGTCGCGTACCGTTGGCTGGATCAGCCAGTGGAAAGAAATGATCTCGGATCCAGCGCTGAAAATCGGCCGCCCGCGCCAGCTGTACACCGGCGAGACCCTGCGCGACTATGTGGAAATCGAAAACCGCTAATTCGTGCTATCAGATTAAGAAACAGCCGCCTTCGAGGCGGCTGTTTTCGTTTTAAGAGCGGCGCTTGGATCGTCGCTTCGGTTTTGATGCTGGACGCTCTACCTCCGCCAAGACCTCCAGCATCGGGTGAGCTGAATTGGTTTGGCTGTAGAATTCCAGAAGGTAAGAGGCCGATTGCGTCAGATCGTCCTGCGGGACTGATATAGCCCAATCCAGAAAGATGGTCCGGCATTCTGCAGGTGTGAGCTCTTCCATGCGGAACGCTTCCGCGATCAGGCCGCGGGGGTCATGGGGGTTTTCGGTCACGAATTCAGCCCCGCCGCTAGGGCGGTATCGATACATTTTTCTGCAGATTCCGCATGAGCATGTATCGTCTGCTCCAATTGCTCCACGCTGTCGGCGCCGCAGGTTTGCAGCAAGAACCGCATACTTCCCTGCCCCAATTCGTCGGGCGATACCGCTGTGTCACTTAACAGCTTCGACGCTATCTGCAGCTTACGAAGCAAATCATAGCTTTCGGCAAGAGTTGCCGCTTGCTCATCACTTGGCCAACCATGTGCAACTGCTTCAGGGAATTGCAGGTCTGGCCGAATATGCGGACTTCCTGCGATCAGCGCTCCGGCGGACGCGACAAGTTCGATATCCTGCAGGTAACCTGGTCCGTTCTTAGCATCCCAGGCGCTCTTACCGGGCTTTGCATCGGCCAATCGGGTTCGCATATCGACAACACCTTCGATCACTCGTTCTGGGTCGCCCTTTTCCGCCAACAATAACCGCCGGAAGGCTTCTACGACCTGCCCAAGATCACTGGCCCCGGCGACAACCCGCGCGCGCGTCAGCGCCAGATGCTCCCATGTCCATGCTTCTTCACGCTGGTAAAGACGGAACGATTCAAGCGAGGTTGCCACGGGCCCCTGATTGCCCGACGGCCGCAAACGCATATCGACCTCATAAAGCTTGCCCTCGGACATAGGGGCCGACAGTGCGGTGACCAATGCCTGTGTCAGGCGGGCATAGTAGGTACGCGAGGCCAGCTGTCTTGGACCATCGGACATCTCTACGCCTGCAGGGTCGTAAATCACGATGAGGTCCAGATCGGACCGAGAGGTCAATCGCCCTGCTCCAAGCGAGCCCATCCCCAGAACGACAGCTCCGTTACCCGGTGGCGGCCCGAATTTCACCGTGAAGTTATCAACAACCACTGGCCAAAGTGAGGTGAGAATCGACTCCGCCAAGTCAGCATATTCTGCTGAGGCTTCATCCGCCGAAATCAAACCACGCAACAGATGTACGCCGATCCTGAAGTGCCATTCTTTCATCCAGCGACGCGCTGTATCCAGTTTGCTTTCATAGTCCGGGGCGCGACCTAGTGCGCGGGTTAACTCCGCCGACAAATCGTCTTTCCCTGGCCAGGGTGCAAAAAAGTCACCGCCGATAACAGCATCTAGAACACCGGCATTGCGAGACAGGTATTGTGACAACTCAGGCGCGATCGAGGTGATGTCGATAATCAGATCAATCAACTGCGGATTGGCTTCAAACAGAGAAAATAGCTGGACACCTGCGGGCAGTCCGGACAGGAACCCGTCGAAGGCGGACAAGGCCTCGTCTGGCCGGTCCGCCTCGGCCAAACGGTTCAAGATGCCCGGACGCAGGCGGTTAAATATCTCGACCGCTCTGTCCGAACGCAACGCCGGATAGCTCGTCCAGCGTTCCACAAATTTGGAGGTTGTATCCGACATAACAACAGGATTTGCGGGCTTACTCGGTTGGAAGAACCCCTCGGTAAGTTCGGCCACGCGCGCGAGCCTATCAGTCAAGTCCTTGCGGAAGACCTCGGTATCGCCCTGCCCCATAAACCGTGCGATCCGGTCGATGCCTTCGACGGAGTTGGGCATTATTTGAGTTTGCGCATCTCCGACCATTTGCAGACGGTGCTCCAATTCGCGGTGAATCCGGTAATCAGTCGACAGTTGTTCCGCAACGTCCTCGGGGACCCAACCTTTGTTCGCCAATCTTTCGAGACCGTCGACTGTTCCGCGCACTCGAAGCGACGGGTCCCGCCCTCCCGCGATCAATTGGCGGGTCTGAGTGAAAAACTCGATTTCGCGAATTCCGCCAGCGCCGAGCTTGATGTTGTGGCTTTCAACCGCGATCCGTCCATGTAACCCTTTATGGTCACGGATACGCAGGCGCATGTCATGCGCATCCTGAATCGCTGCGAAATCCAAATGCTTGCGCCAGACGAAAGAGGTCAGCCGATCCAGATACCCTTCTCCGGCAGCGATATCCCCTGCACACGCTCGTGCTTTGATATGCGCGGCACGTTCCCATGTCCTGCCAAGGCTCTCGTAGTAGCGTTCAGCAACCTCCATCGAGATACAGACGGGCGTTACAGAGGCATCCGGACGAAGACGCAAGTCGGTGCGGAAGACATAACCGTCCCCGGTCTGATCCGACAGCACGCCTGCCATTTGCCGGGTTGCACGAATAAAGCCAGAGCGAACTTCATAGAAGTCCTTAGGATCGAACTGGGATTCGTCAAACAGGCAGATCAGGTCGATATCGGATGAGTAGTTCAGCTCATACGCGCCCATTTTACCCATAGCGATCGCCACCATGCCACCCGCCGCATCGAACCGTTCGGCGCAAATCGGTGGCAGTTTCTTGCGGCGAACCTGTTCCGCAACCAGAAGAACCAAAGCGCGGTGCGTACTAGCATCGGCAAACCGCGTTAGGGCGTCTGTCACCTCTTCAAGCGACCAGACACCTCCAAGATCCGCAAGCGCGGTTAAAAGAGCCACCTTCCGCTTGGCCTCCCTTAGACCCGGCTTCAGAGAGGCGAAATCCAGCTCTTTGACGCCCTGCATAATCTGCTGAAAGACCTCCTCTGGCGCGCGCGCCAAGGCGTCTTGCGCCCAAACAATGTCACGCTCAAGCAAACCCGCTAGGAAATGGCTGCACCCCGCAGTGCCTGCGATCAATTCTCGGAATTCAGGTGAAAGCGATCCGTATTTTTCAGAGACCTCTGCTCCGCGCTGCGGATCAAAGGCGATTGGGGCTCGATTCATTCGACTGGCAAAGTCCATGAGTGAATTGATGACTCTGCGTTTCAATAGGGTCAACCAATTTGGTTGAGCCAGAAATTGAAGGTGGCCAACAAAAATGTAAATTTCTTTTACATCCACTCTTGAACAAATCCCAACACACCCCACATGCATCAATGTGAAAGCAATAAACATCACCTTCAGGAGATATAAATGAGTTCCGTTGCCACATGGCCGTCACAGGCCGAATCCTGGCTCGACCAACGTGGAAAAGGCGCATGGATCGCCGCCATGATCGTCAGCTTCATCGTCTTCTGGCCCATTGGCCTCGCCCTTCTTGCCTATATGTACTGGGGAAAAAACATGTTCGGAAAATGTGCCCATCGCACCAACCACGCCCGCAATCGAGGCTTCAAATCGTCTGGCAACACTGCCTTTGATTCCTACAAAGCCGAAACCCTGCGTCGACTTCAGGATGAACAAGAAAGCTTTGAAGCCTTCCTTCAGCGCCTGCGCGACGCCAAGGACAAGTCGGAGTTCGACCAGTTCATGGAAGAGCGCGCCCGCAAAGCGAAAGACTCTGGCGACGCCGAACTTGCATAAGCATGACGCCTGCCCCACATAGGGGCGGGCATCCATTTAATTTATAGGGCCAACCTATGTACTCTCCCATGGCCTCTGGCCTTCCGGACCCGGAGTTTCAGGCGGAATTCTATCAAGATGTTCCCACGAAGCGTTTGTTTGCCTGGATTCTGGACGTCGTCATTACTTTGGTCCTGACACTGCTGTTCACAGCACTGACCTTTCCGATCAGCATCTTTTTCATACCATTCTGGTTCGTCGCAATTGGTTTTGCTTATCGAGTGGCCACCATTTCGCGTTGGTCCGCGACCATCGGTATGCGCCTTGTGGCCATTGATCTGAGGCAATCCGACGGCAGCCGGATGGACTTTCCAACGGCAGCGTTTCACACGTTACTCTATTCGATCAGCCTGTCGTTTATCCTGCCGCATCTTGCCTCTGTGGTCTACGCACTGAATAACCCGCGCGCGCAGATGTTCCACGACATTCCCCTTGGCATTGCCGCCCTGAACAAGGCCGCTCGCAGTTAGCAGACTAGGGCTTGGCCAAGCCCCTACCCTTTGCTAGGCTTTGACTATTCGCAACAAGTCAGAGAGCACATGCGCCACAGCCTCCCGCTTGCACCGCAGTTCTATGTCACCGCTCCTCAACCCTGCCCCTATTTACCGGACAGGATGGAGCGGAAGCTGTTTACTGCGCTTCAGGGAGATTTCTCAGACCAACTGAATGACAGCCTGTCGAAACAGGGGTTTCGTCGGTCCCAAAATGTGCTGTATCGCCCTTCCTGCGCCGATTGCTGCGCGTGTCTTTCGGCCCGCATCCATGTGCCGGATTTCAAGCCAAGCCGCAGTCAACGAAAGACAGCCAAGCGCAACAGCGATCTGACACGTCAGGCAAGCTCACCTTGGGCGACCGAGATGCAATTCGACCTGTTCCGCAGGTACCTTGATCATCGGCATGCTGATGGCGGCATGGCGGATATGGATATTTTCGAATTCGCCGCGATGGTGGAAGAAACTCCGGTACGCTCCCGCGTGATCGAGTACACGACGAACAGCAAGGATGGCTCCAACGACTTACAAGCCGTGTGCTTGACCGACGTGCTCGAAGACGGTTTGTCGATGGTCTATTCCTTCTACGAACCGGACCGCGAAAAAGACAGCCTCGGCACATATATGATCCTCGACCACATCAAATTGGCCGAGGAAGCGGGCCTACCCTACGTCTATCTGGGGTATTGGGTCTCTGGCAGCCCGAAGATGGGTTATAAGTCACGCTTCAGTGGGCTGGAGGTTTATCGGCAGGGTAATTGGCAGCCACTCGGGGATCCAAGCCAATACAATAACGACACCCACCCGATGGCCGTCGACCCCATTGCAGAGCAGGTCGCCAATATCACCCTGCCCGACACGCGCCCAACCGGTAAGTAGGTCACGCGACCTACCAGACGAGAAAGGCTGCGCATAGCGCAGCCTTCATTCATTTGGCGTAACGCCGCCCGCAAGGAGCGGCGTTATAATTTATTAGTTAGGCAGAAGGTTCGGCACGATCGTCACAATCGATGGGAAGAACCACAGCAAGGCCAACCCGACCACCTGGATCACGACGAAAGGTGCAACCCCGCGATAGATATGCCCTGTCGTAACGCTCGACGGAGCTACGCCGCGCAAATAGAATAGCGCGAAGCCAAATGGCGGTGTCAGGAACGACGTCTGCAAGTTCACCGCGATCATGATCGTTACCCATTTCGGGTCAAAGTAACTGCCATAGATCACTGGCCCAACGATCGGGACCACGATGTAAATGATCTCGAGGAAGTCCAACACGAACCCAAGAACAAACAGCACCAACATCACGATCAGGAAGACCGTCATCTCGTTGTCGAAACTGCGCAGGAACTGCTGGATATAGTGTTCGCCCCCGAAAGAGATCACCACGAGGTTCAATAGCTGCGACCCGATCAGGATGGTGAAGACCATAGAGGTCACCTTTGCGGTTTCCCGCACCACCGGACCAAGCACGCTTTCGCGCAATAGGATCCAACAGCTGAAACCAAGACCAAACATCGTGAACAGGTAAGCGCCCTGCGCGACGTAGAAGGCTACCCAATCTTCGAACGGGACACTTTCGCGACCCAAACGTAGATCGAAATTGGTTCCGGCAAGGATCATGATCACAATCGCGAAGCTCGTCATGATGACGATCCGACCGCTCTTTCCGTTTTCCTGCAGCTTGCGATAGGCCGCCAGCATGATTGCACCACCGGCACCAAGCGCCGCTGCGGGCGTCGGGTTGGTAATGCCACCAAGGATCGACCCCAGTACCGCCACGATCAGGACAAGCGGTGGGAAGACCACGCGGATCAACTCGTTCTTGCCAAGCTGAACAGCCGCATACCGACATCCGTAAAGCGTCAGCCCGAACGGAATCAGCAGGATCAGCAGCCCAATCCCATTGGAGGTCAAAGGCGAGATGAACAACACATCAGCGAGCAAAGCTGTGACAACGCCCAATCCACCGATCAGCAACGGGCGTGTATCCGAAGACGGCGAAACACCCCGAGCCAGAACCAGGACCAGTGAGAGGAACGCCATCGCAGTCAACAAACCGCTCGAGATCGGTGCGGCATTCGCGACTTTCTCGGCGCGCGCTGCCTCGATCTCTTCCGCACTAAGCTGACGGCTTTCTTCGACACCACCAGCTGCTTGGATCGCCGCGTTTTGTTCGACTGCCGCGTCCCAAGCCTCTTGCCCGTGAAGTTCGATCATGGAGGCTTTGCACTGATCGGACACGTTGGTCCTCAGCGCCGCGACTTCCCCCGCATCAGAATAACTGTCCACAAGAGTACTTTGCGACCCGGCGATGTTCGCGACATTCATGAGGATCGCTAGGGCAATGATACCCACTGGCGCGAACAGGAACCACGTCAGGCCCTCCCGCTTGGTGATGACCTCACCCGAGGACGCCTGGCCGTGAACCGGCGGCGCTTTGTGGGGGTTCATAATGGCATAGCCAAGCGCGTAGCCCGCATAGAGAAGCGCAAGCATGATCCCCGGTAAAAGCGCTGACTGGAACAATGTACCAACTGACACAACCGCGGGCTTGCCAAGATAGGTCAAGGCGTCGGTACACCCGGCGGCCTGCGCTCTGGTCTCTTGTGCAGCGGAATAAAGGTCACCAGCCAGTGTCCCCAATAGAACGATCACAATCGACGGTGGAATGATCTGACCAAGCGTACCCGACGCGGCAATAACCCCTGTCGCCAATTCCGGCGAGTAGTTGTTTCGCAGCATCGTCGGCAGGCTCAATAGACCCATCGTTACAACAGTCGCTCCGACGATCCCGGTCGAAGCAGCAAGGAATGCGCCCACGACGACAACGGAAACTGCCAAACCACCCGGCAGCGGCCCGAAAACCCGCGCCATCGTGGTCAGCAGGTCGTTCGCGATCTTGGACCGCTCCAGCGTGATGCCCATCAGGACGAACATCAACACCGCCAGCAGCGTTTCGATCGACTGACCGGCCAGAACGCGTTCGTTCATGCGGTTGACGATGAAGCTGATATTGCGATCCAGCGCGACTTCCCATCCTCGTGGGAATACCGGTGTCTCGTAGATTGGTAACTCCGGGTATCGGAATAACGACACCGTATCGGGGTGAACTCCGGTCGCCACCAGATCTTTGAACGCTTGCGAGGACGTATCCACCGCTTGGTGAATCAACAGCCCCGCGCTGTCCAGCGCCGCGATGATTGCAAATGAGATGATACCGGCTCCACCGATGGCGAACGCCACAGGAAAGCCCGAGAGAATGCCTCCGAAGAGGCAGAGAAAGACGATGATCAGGCCGACCTCGACGCCATCAAGTCCAAAAAGCATAAGTGCTGCCCCTACCCCTTAGTGTGTGCCTTCATAGGCTTCTTCGCCCTCGCCCAAGCTGTCGCGGTCGAGGTATTTTCCGACGGATTCCGGTCCTTCTTTCAGCTCAAGATACGAGCGGTAGAAGAAGGCAACGGCATGGATGAACACAAGGCCCGCATAAAGAACCAACAGGATCTTAAAGAGGAAGTAACCGTCAAATCCGTTCGGGCTGAAGCCGATGGTTTCTACGTTCCACCGCAGCGCGCGCGACTTGGTCAGAAGCCGTTCGAGCGTGTCGGATGCAGAGGGCTTTGGAACGACGAGATGCCGCCACAGGAAGTACCAACCGTACATCCACGTCAACACGGCGGCAGGCATCATGAAGATGACACAGCCGACCATATCGATAATGCGCTTGGTGCGATGGCTTACAGCGGAATAGATCAGGTCGACACGCACGTGCCCCCCCTGAACAAA
The DNA here is from genome assembly GCA_964346965.1 of uncultured Actibacterium sp. Taxonomy (GTDB): domain Bacteria; phylum Pseudomonadota; class Alphaproteobacteria; order Rhodobacterales; family Rhodobacteraceae; genus Actibacterium_B. The sequence continues at coordinate 8,141 of CAYFXM010000011.1, forward strand.
GGTGTAGGTCGCGCAAAGCGCAACAATCAGCGCGTTGTGGAACTTCAAACCCTCGGCCCACCAACTGATATCCTTGGTCAACGCCGTTCCCAATCCGACGGTAATTTCGGACGACGCAAAAATGCGCTGCACGAAAACAATCACGAACTGCTGGATCACCATTATCAGCCCGGCCCATGCCGCGATGCGACCAATGGTATTAGCACCGCCCTCGAGGACACGGACACAGCCCCACATGAACTGCCGTCGCCAGAAACCGATACCTGTCAGGACAAGAACGAAAGTGAATACGACAAAGAAGAACTCGACCGAGCCGCCGTAGTAGATGACGCGCATGATCGCCTGTTTGTCGGACCAGTCCATCCACAATCCCGGATGCGTCACCGCATAACCGAAGTTGTAGAACGCCATTACGATGTTCTGAAAAAACCAGAGAATGCCATCAACGAGCATTCTTCCCCCTCCCCGTTTTGGGTGTTCTTGATGAGTGCTCCCAGACACTCATGGAAAGTGGCGGCCTCCGATACTGGAGGCCGCCACCTAGGTCGTCGTTTGGTTTAGCCGCCAAGTACGCGGTCACGCTGTGCCGCGTAGGCCACCGGCGACTTCGTCAGCCATTCGGAAGAGGACTTCATCGAAGCGATGTAGTCTTCATAAACCGACTTGAAGATGTCATCGCCCATGAACTCGTCATAGACTTTCTGGCTGGCTTCTCCGAAGGCGTCCCAAACGCTGTCTGGGAACTCCAGAACTTTCACACCGCCAGCAGCGAGGCGCTTCAATGCATCCGCGTTGTTCATCAGGTACTGCGACAGGTTCCAAACGTTTGCATGGCCAGCCGAGATTTCGATGGCTTTCTGCTGTTGCGAAGTCATGTCGTTGAAGACATCCAGGTTACACGCGACCGACAGGCCTGCCGACGGCTCGTGGAAACCCGCAGTGTAGTAGAACTTGGTGATTTCCTGGAAGCCAACCTTTTCGTCCGACCACGGACCAACCCACTCGGTGCCGTCAATCGCGCCAGAGGCCAGCGCCTGGTAGATCTCACCACCCGGCAGGTTCTGAACCGATACGCCAAGGTGACCCAAGGCTTTACCGCCCAGACCCGGCATGCGGAACTTCAGACCCTGCAGATCCTCGGGGCCGTTGATTTCCTTGCGGAACCAGCCACCAGCCTGTGTACCGGTGTTACCGGCCAGGAAAGATTTCAGGTTGAAGATTTCACCCAGTTCATGGTGACGTTCCATGCCGCCGCCATGATAGTACCAGTTGTTCAGTTCTTGCGCGGTCATACCGAAGGGCACACCGGTAAAGAACGCGAACGCCGGATGCTGGTTCACAAAGTAGTAGTCAGCGGCGTGATACATATCCGCCTGACCCGACGACACAGCGTCGAAGGTTTCAAACGCACCAACCAGTTCGCCCGAGTGCTTGACTTCGACGGTGAGCGTACCATCCGAAATCGCATTGATGTTTTCAGCGGTCTTGTCCGCTGCGTCGGCCAGACCGGCAAAGCCGCGCGGCCACGAGGTGACCATGGTCAGTGTCCGCTTGCCCTGTGCATAGGCCGGCGCTGCCAGAGTCGAAGCAGCAGCAGCGGTCCCGCCAAGCGCAGAAGTTCTCAAAAATGAGCGGCGATCCATATATTATTTCCTCCCGTTAGTCGCTGCCTTTACATACGCGGCAGCATTGATCACGAGACCGAACGTTAGCGACTTGTGAGTTTCAGTAAATACCTAGTAGTACGTAGACAGCGCATTTCCCGGGCGGCGCTGCGCACAATGTCCATAAATAATAGGCAGTTCGGGAATGGATTGACGCCTGTATTTTCCCACGTCATCCTGATTGCCACGCAAAAAATCAGGGGCCCGACACAGCGTGCTGCGCCGATTCATCAGACCGATCTCTTACGCACAGAAGCTTTTTCTTCTGGCGACTGTGCCGTTGATTCTGGCTGTGATGGCAATCTCGTTGCTGGTCGGAAACCAGGCACGTCAGCTTGCGGAAAAGGAAATCGCAGCGCTGGAACGCCAGATGATCGACGCCAAGCAGGCCGAATTGAAAAACTACATCTCCATCGCGCGAACCGCGTTTTTCAATATCTATGGTCGGGCTGCACCGGATGACGATGAAGCAAAACTCGAGGTGATGCGTATCCTTGCCGCCATGATCTATGGTCAGGACGGTTACTTCTTCGTCTACGAGTATGACGGAACCAACCTCGTCAGTCCGCGCATGACCAAATTCATCACCCGCACCTCGATATCGTTGGATGCCCCGGAAGGTACCCAGGTGGTCGCCGAGTTGATCGACATCGCGCGCACGGGTGGTGGCTATCACTCGTACCTGTGGGAAAAGCCGTCCTCGGGCGAAACCGCCCGTATGGTCACCTATGTGATCGGCCTGCAAGACTGGCAATGGGCCGTAGGTACCGGCATTTTCATCGACGACGTCATGGACACCGTCGCTGCCGCACGTGCCGATACCGAGGCCCGGGTTCAGCAGACATTTGTCTGGATTGGCGCGATTACATTTGGCGCGCTGCTTTTGGTCTTCTTTTCGGGACTTGCCATCAATATCCACGAACGGCGACTGGCCGACGCTAAACTTAAGAAGCTGACACAGCGCATCTTCGACACACAGGAAGAAGAACGGGGGCGCGTTGCACGGGAACTTCACGACAGTATCAGCCAGATTCTTGTCGGCGCCCGCTACGCTTTGGAACTTGCGCGCCGCCGGTTGGTCAAAGGAGAGGACGCCGCCAGCCTACCCCTCGACAAGGGCATCAACGGATTAAACAGCGCGATCAACGAGGTTCGTCGCATTAGCCGAGATCTGCGACCGGGCGTGTTGGACGACCTTGGGCTTGGCCCGGCACTAAAGGCGTTAACAACAGAGTTCGCGGAGCGCACCGGTATTGAAACACGGTTTGACACAGTGGTCTTCCGCAATCGTCTGGATCAAGACGCCAAGATCGCTCTCTATCGCGTCGCGCAGGAAGCCTTGACGAATATCGAGCGCCACTCGCGCGCGAACCGGGTGACGATCGACGTGCGCGGGACACGCAACGGTGCGGTGCTCCGGATCGAGGACGACGGTATCGGATTGGCCAACGCCCGCGATGGTTCGGCCCTATCTGAGGGGCTTGGGATGCGAAACATGCAAGAGCGCATGGATCAACTTAACGGCTCGCTGCGTGTCATTTCCTCGTCGACCGGTACGGTCATTGAAGCCAGAGTTCCCTTGACACATATGTTGGGCCCCGAAGAACAGACGAAAGAAAGCGCATGACAGAGGCAACTCGCGTTCTGATCGTGGATGATCACCCAATGGTCGCCGAAGGTATCGAGGCAATCCTTGAAACTTTCGATGACATCAATGTCGTCGGAACCCTGTGCGACGGGCAATCGGTCGTGGACCAGATCGAGGACCTTTCGCCTGACGTCGTGCTTCTGGACCTCAACATGCCCGGTCTAAGCGGCCTTTCCGCGACCGAGTTGCTGCTGGAACGACGCCCCGAAACCCGGATTGTTATCCTGTCGATGCATGACAGTGCCGAGTATATCTCGACTGCCCTGAACCATGGCGCCAAAGGCTATTTACTGAAAGATGTGCCGACCGACGAGATCAAAGACGCCATCGACTCCGTGATGAAAGACGAACAGTATATTTGCGAAGGTGCGCTGAAATCTCTTTCCCCGGAAGGGCGCGGCGACATGGAGCCATTGACCACGCGCGAACAGACAATCCTTTTGCAGTTGGCGCAGGGTAAATCGAACAAAGAGGTCGCAGCGGCGTTGGATATCTCTGTTCGCACGGTCGAAACCCATCGGAAGAATATCAAGCGCAAACTCGGCATTAGTTCGACCGCTGGCCTGACGCGCTATGCTCTGGAGCATGGAGTATTGCAGGGCACAGGTGTGAACATCTAAGCGAAGGTTCCAAAAATGATTGCCGTCATTTTCGAAGTGTGTCCTGCCAAAGGTCGCAAGGGCGACTATCTCGAAATTGCCGCTGGCTTGCGCGCAGAGCTAACCGAGATCGAGGGTTTCATCTCTGTCGAACGGTTTCAAAGCCTGTCGGACCCGGACAAGATTCTGTCGCTCTCTTTCTTTGAAGACGAGGCCGCCGTCGAACGCTGGCGCACGCGCGAAAACCACCGTCATGCACAGAGTAAAGGGCGGAGTGGCGTATTCCGGGACTATCGGCTTCGCGTAGCCCAAGTACTGCGGGATTATGGCATGACCGACCGGTCACAAGCACCCAACGACAGCAGAAGCGTGCACGACGACCGCTGAGTCGCAAATTTTACCAATAATTCCTCAATCTTGGCGCACGGCGCAACAAAATATCAAATCTTTGCGTCCCAGAGACAGAATTATCATCAAAACGGCTGTTGACGCCCCCTCTGCGCCTGCATAAAGTCGCCGCCACGAATTGAAGGACCCGAAGCGATGCAAGACATTCTAGTCGTCGTAAGAACGTGGCGCATGGGCCGGTAACGGTAGACCATAAGGTATCCCATGCGCCCCCGTCAGATCGGGGGCTTTTTTATGGTCCATAGCGGGCCGCGCCGAGTACGGAGAGAGACATGGCACAGGCGATGAGCGGAGCGAAAATGGTGGTTCAGGCCCTGAAGGATCAGGG
>CAYFXM010000011.1:12865-25408 GCA_964346965.1 uncultured Actibacterium sp.
CCCCGGCGCGACCAACGCCGTGACCGGCATCACCGACGCGCTCTTGGACTCGATCCCGCTGGTGGTTTTGACTGGTCAGGTTCCGACCTTCATGATCGGTACGGACGGTTTCCAAGAGGCCGACACTGTTGGCATTACCCGCCCCTGCACCAAACACAACTGGTTGGTCAAAGATACAAACGAACTGCCCAACGTCATGCACGAAGCGTTCCACGTGGCGACCTCTGGCCGTCCGGGTCCGGTGTTGATCGACATTCCCAAGGACGTGCAGTTCGCCTCAGGCACCTATCATGGCCCACGTGAAGTCCCGGCCAGCCATTACAAACCGAAGGTCAAAGGCGATATCGCCACGATCACCGAACTGGTCGAAGCGATCGAAACCGCCGAGCGTCCGATCTTCTATACAGGTGGTGGCGTGATTAACTCAGGCGACGCGGCGACACAGTTGCTGCGCGAATTGACCGATGCAACCGGCTTCCCGATCACCTCGACCCTGATGGGCTTGGGCGCTTACCCGGCGAGCGGGAAGAATTGGTTGGGAATGCTGGGCATGCACGGCCTGTATGAGGCCAACCTTGCGATGCATGGCTGTGACCTGATGATCAACGTCGGTGCGCGTTTCGACGACCGGATCACCGGACGTCTGGCCGACTTCAGCCCGAACTCGACCAAAGCGCATATCGACATCGACCCCAGCTCGATCAACAAGGTGATCCACGTGGATATGCCGATTGTCGGCGATGTAGCCCATGTTCTGGAGGACGTTCTGCGTGTCTGGAAATCACGCGGTCGGAAGGTGAACAAAGCTGGTTTGGCCAAGTGGTGGGCACAGATCGAGGAATGGAAAGCCGTCAACTGCCTTGAGTATTCCAACACCGACAAGCTGATCAAACCGCAATATGCGCTGCAGCGGCTAGAAGAGTTGACCAAGGGCATGGACCGCTATGTCACCACCGAAGTGGGTCAACACCAGATGTGGGCTGCACAGTTCCTTGGTTTCGAAGACCCCAACCGCTGGATGACCTCCGGTGGTCTGGGCACCATGGGCTATGGTTTCCCCGCCTCCATCGGTGTGCAGCTAGCGCATCCGGAATCGTTGGTTATCAACGTGGCGGGTGAAGCGTCTTGGCTGATGAACATGCAGGAAATGGGCACCGCAGTGCAGTACCGCCTGCCGGTCAAACAGTTCATCCTGAACAATGAACGTCTTGGCATGGTCCGCCAATGGCAGGAGCTGTTGCATGGCGAGCGCTATTCAAGCTCTTGGTCCGAGGCCCTGCCCGACTTTGTGAAGCTGGCGGAAGCATTTGGCGCCAAGGGCATCATCTGCAAAGACCCTGCGGATCTGGATGACGCAATCATGGAAATGATCAACTATGACGGTCCGGTCATCTTCGACTGTCTGGTCGAGAAGCACGAAAACTGCTTCCCGATGATCCCGTCGGGCGAACCGCATAACAAGATGCTTCTGGGCGAAGCCTCAACCCAGGACGCCATCGGCAGCTCGGGTGCGGTTCTGGTGTGATTCATGTCCGGCGCAGCCGCCTTTGATCCAACTGCAGCAGGCCCGGCGGCTGACCGCCGGGTGGCCGGCTTTGCAAAGTTCCGCAGCCTAGGGTCTGTCCTGGTCGCGGCTGCGCCATCACTGTACTTAGTCTCACAATACCTCTTTGCCGGCGGAGACCATCCATTGCTGCAAGGCTGCGTAGAATCTTCGACCGATTTCTGCGTTTTCTGGGATGCAGCACGGCTAGCTTTGGACGGTAATGGGGGGGCTGTATTCGATCAGGATGCCTTGCACAGCAAGGCCGACGACCCCGATGCTGGGTGGTTCCCGTGGCTTCATCCCCCCGGCACTTTGCTGCTCTTTGCGCCTTTGGGGGCGATCTCAGCCAGCTTGGCTTGGGCCATTTTCACGCTTCTCTCTCTTGGCTGCTATTGGGCTGCTCTAAGTCTTGTGCTTGGCCGCAACCGTACAATCTGGCTGGATATGGCGCTCGCGCCAGCAATCCTGCCTGCGGTCATCCTTGGCCAGTTCACAATATTCTGGCTTGCCGGGTTTATCGCCGCGTTCGAGGCCCTTCGAAGGCGCAAAACAATTCTTGCCGGTGTTTTGATCGGCCTACTGACGCTCAAACCAACTCTCGGATTACTCATCCCCTTTGCCCTTCTGGCGAGCGGTGCTTGGGTGACGATCTTGGCTGCTATGGTAACGACAGTTGTGGTGCAAGGTGGCGCGACATTGGTCTTTGGCGCAAGCTATTGGGTTGAGATGCTCGCGATATACCAAGAACACACAGTGCGTATTCTTGATCTGCTACCCGAGTTGGACCGCATGGCCAGCCTGCCCGCGCTCCTTAGCCAAATTGGAATGACTGGCTCTTCTTTGCTTACAATCCAAACTGGACTGACAGTTGTCTTGTTCGGGACCGTCGCCTGGTTTTGGCGCGATCGGTCCAAGTGCTTCGATAGCCGGATGGCCTTGCTATGCGCGTCGATCCCATTGGCGACCCCGTACCTTTGGTACTATGACGCCGCGCTTGCCACGATGTCCTGCATTTACCTGATTAGGTCAGGTATTTTGCAGCCCACAGCGCTTGGAAAGACTTTCTACATTATTCTCTGGATTGGCCCCGGCCTTCTCATGTGGATGCGAGCCATTTTCGACGGCTCAGCCATTCCGGCGACCTATTTGGTCCTGCCAATTATGGTTCTGGGTTTTGCTCTTAGTCTTTATCGCCCGTCTTCCAAGACGGGGAAAGTGTTGCCATGAGCCAAACACTCTCTGACAACGCGTTTACGCTGGAAAACGACGGGGACCGCAGGATCGATAACTTCGCCAGTCGTTGGGCGATGCTTTTTGGCGTTCTGTTCACAACCACGATGGCCGGGGCCATCCTCGTATTCGCCGTGACAATCGCCTCTTTTCCAAGTGAAGACGGCTGCAAAGAAGTCGCGGTAGATTTCTGCGTCTTCTGGAGCGCTGCGAAACTTGCAATAGAAGGTCAGGTCCTCTCGGTCTTTAACTTAGAGGCACTCATCGATTCCGGTACGATCGAAGGCGCGAACTGGTCACCGTGGCTGCACCCGGCCTCGACGCTCCTTGTCATTTACCCGCTTGGAGCAATGACGTTGCAGGTGGCGTGGGCGACCTTTGCCGGCATCTCACTGTTGGCCGTTTTCCTCGCACTCCGCCCCTTCACATGGCGGCAGCTTCCGATTTGGACCGGTTTTGCCATGGCGCCAGCGTTGATGCCTCCGCTGTTGCTTGGGCAGTTCACCTTGCTCTGGATCGCCGGTCTTCTTTCTGCACTCTGGTCTCTTAGAGAGGGAAACAAGCTGTTAGCAGGTCTTATTATCGGGCTTTTGACGCTGAAACCCACCCTCGGGATACTCATACCTATTGCGCTGCTCGCTCACCGGGAATGGAAGGTCATCTTTGTTGCCACTGCAACCACGGTTGTTTTGAACCTGACGGCGAGTCTGATCTTTGGTTTCGACTATTGGGTAGAGCTGTGGCGTGTCTATGGAGATCACAAGGATTTCCTCGTCCAAGAGCTTCATGACCTCGAACCGATGGGCAGCGTCGCTGCCTTATTGGCGAGGGTTGGCCTGCCACCTTCAGCCGCGCTGCTGACCCAAAGCCTTTTGCTTCTGGTGCTTATCGGTGCCGTCTATTGGCTATGGAGCAAGCCGGACGTGAATTTTGACCGCAAGGCAGCGCTGCTTGCTGCTGCTATCCCGCTGTCGACTCCGTATCTTTGGCAGTACGACGCCGCGCTTGTCATGGTCGCTGGATTATTCCTGCTGCGATCTGGGCAGCTTTCGGCCAAGCCGGTTGATTTAATTCTTCTGATCATCTTGTGCTTTGGCCCCGGTTTGCGCACATGGTACAGCCTGTTAACGCCATGGTCCGCACCCGCAGCCGCATGGTTCTGTGTGCCGATCATGATCCTTGCTCTTCTTCTGTGTCTGCGTCCTGCGCCCGGCACCCCGCTACACCCGCTTGAAAGGACCCAATAATGTCTGCACTCGCCATAAAACCCGGCTCGTCGCGTAAATCCGCATATGACCTGCGGGACCCCAACGCCGAGCAGAACGAAACCCATACCCTGACCGTACTAGTCGATAACGAGGCCGGCGTTCTGGCACGGGTTATCGGTCTGTTCTCGGGCCGCGGGTATAACATCGAAAGCCTGACGGTAGCCGAGGTAGATCATCAGGGTCATTTGAGCCGGATTACCATTGTCACCCGCGGCACGCCGGCTGTCATCGAACAGATCAAGGCGCAACTCGGTCGCATCGTACCCGTACACGAGGTGCACGACCTGACGGTTGAAGGCCCGTCGGTGGAGCGCGAACTGGCGCTGTTCAAGGTCGTCGGTCAAGGTGACAAACGCATCGAGGCCCTGCGTTTGGCCGAGATTTTCCGCGCCAATGTCGTCGACAGTACTCTGGAGAGCTTCGCCTTCGAGATGACCGGTACCAGCGAGAAGATCGACGCCTTTGCGGACCTGATGCGTCCGCTCGGCCTCGTCGAGACAGCGCGTACAGGTATTGTCGCGTTGAAGCGCGGCTCAGAATCCTAATCGATTTGGAATGGGGCGCCGTCGGGCGCCCCTACTGCAGTCGCGCCGTAAACTGCGGCAGGTCAAAGAAGGCGCGATCAAAGGGTAGATGCACGGCAGTGCCATCGCTTCCCATCAAACGAAGTTGATCTTCGCAGATCCGGATGTCTGCGACCTCGGACCAACCGGACGGGCGCGGCATCGCGCCAATCGCCTGCCGAACCAAGTGGACACGGTTCAGTGCAAGCGGCAGGACCGTCGGCACACCGAAACGCGACACAGCATTGTCCCGTTCGGCCGCGACCTGCCCCTCAGCACCTGCCGCACAACCATCTTCTATGCCGAGAAATTCCCCGGGGTGAGCGTCACCCTGCGCATACCAAAGCATGGTAATCGGAAGAACACGTGGATCCTTTAGAATGAAGATCACGTCATCCTCTTGTTTGCGCACGACCGCCGTCCACCCCAAATCATTACCCGGCGCCTCGATCAGCGTTACAAAGTCCTGACATCCGTCACCGGCACGATAATCTTGTAGATCCACGGGGCCGTCCTTCCCCGGAAATGCATTTAAATCAGAGGATTGCGCGGGATAGTTCAACTTACGAGCGCCTCGATCCATAGGCTCGCCAGAGGTTAAAGCGACCTGCTTTAGCGAGAAACTCAACCGTCCACCCTGCGACATACCGACCATCGGATGATGAGCAACGCTCAAACCGCCGTTTCCTCCCGAAATGCGATGAGTTTGGTAAAGGATGGGCTCACCGCTACGCAAACGAAGCTCTTTCTCGACCAAGGCCCCCTTTACCGGGCGCGACAAGGTCAGTCGTGCGACGGCCTCTGTGCCTGACTGCCAAATCTCCTCGGCCTGCCAGTGGCTATTGGCTGTCCAGCCGTGCAGAGGCGCATCTGCAGTTTCGCCAAAGGGCGCGCAAAAGAAGTCGCCCGACATCGACTTTTCATGGGCGACCGTCATCGGCGCTCTGTTCGACAACGACGTCGAATGAAACGGGGAAATTGCCATGGGCCGGTGATCAAAACGGAGATTGCGAAGATTGCCAAGGTAAGGGTCGAGCGAGACCGAGGCCCCCGAAACCGCCAAAGTCATCAAATCGGACATACCAACCACCCAAGAAATACAACACCTTCTAGGATAGTGGCAAAATTGTGGCGGTAAATATCACCTTTGGAAACAATGTGTTGCGCTAATCGACACCTCTGAAACCAGTGGCAACAACAAATTTCTCGGAACTATCCGATCTACTTGCCGGCGGTTTCACGTTGGCAACCTTTGCAAACCGCTGTTTCAAGAGTTTCTGGAGTTCGCCTTCTGCACCTCCGGCAAGGACCTTAGCTACGAAAGTTCCGCCCTCTTCCAGAACATCAAAAGCGAAGTAGGCGGCAGCCTCGCAGAGGGCAATAATCCGCAGGTGGTCGGTCTGTTTATGACCCGAAGACGCCGCCGCCATATCGGACATCACAACATCGGCCTTACCGCCAAGCCATTCCTTGACCTGCGTGTCCGCATCATCGGACATGAAGTCAAGCTGGTGCGTTTCGGCTCCGGGAATTGGTTCGACCTCCTGAAGATCGACACCTAAAACCTTGCCGACGGCTTTACCCTTCTTTTCACCCAACGCATTGACCCGTTTTACCGCAACCTGGCACCAGCCGCCCGGAGCGCAACCAAGGTCCACAACCCGAGCACCGGGGACGAGAAACCTGTATTTATCGTCTAATTCCAATATCTTAAAGGCCGCTCGCCCGCGATATCCTTCTGCCTGAGCGCGTTTGACATATGGGTCGTTTAACTGCCGCTCCAGCCAAAGCTTTGACGAAAGCCGACGCCCGCGCGCGGTCTTGACCTTGACTCGCAGGTCCCGTTGCCCCCGGCCGCTGGATTTCTTACCCGCCATGGAATGCTCTCCGTCTTCGTCGATCGGCCCTCATTGCCGCAATCGCATCAGCGCTGCAAGATCAGAACGGACCGTCTTCCAGAACACCATCCGCGCTCATCTGCGCATATAACAGCCCTTCGCGCAGACCGCGATCGGCAACCGACAACCGATCCGTCGGCCAAACCCGCATAAGCGCTTGCAAAATTGCAGAGCCAGACATGATTAGCGCCTGTCGGTCTTTGCCAATGCGAGGATCCCGTCGTCGTCCCTGCGGGCCGAGCGCTAGGTAGTTCTTGATAACTGTGTCGATCTGGTCCGATGTCATGCGCAGCCCGTCGACCTTGTTGCGGTCGTAGCGCCTCAACCCCAGATGGCTTGCAGCAACGGTCGTAACCGTTCCACTCGTACCGATAATCTGGAACCCGTCACGGGTTTGTTCCGAGGCATAGGGCGAGAACTCGGAGAGATTCTCTTCAAAATGCCAACTCATCAGAGCAAACCGAGCCGAGTCGTCCTCTACATCATTGAATTGGTCTTTCAGCGTTGCGACTCCTAGCGGAACCGAGATCCAATCCACCACTTTCGCCGCAGGAAACGGGCTGTCGGTGCTGTGAAACCCCGCATATAGGCGCATGATCGCGCGGGGTCGGTCTGCACGAGGAACCGAGGAAAGGTCGATCCAAACCAGCTCGGTCGATCCACCACCGATATCGACGACGAGCAATTGCTCTGTCTTAGTGGAAACCAGCGGTGCACAGGAAACAACTGCAAGCCGCGCCTCTTCTTCGGTCTCGATGATATCAAGCTGCAACCCGGCCTCATGCCGGACGCGTTTAATCAAATCCTTCGAGTTTTCCGCCCGCCGACAGGCCTCTGTCGCGACCAGCCGCATGCTGCCCACCTTGTGTCGATCCAGTTTGGATTTGCAGATACGCATTGCCTGAACCGTGCGCGAGATAGACGCACGGCTAAGACGGCCCGAGGCCTCTAACCCCGCTCCGAGTTGCACGCTTTTGGAGAAGCTGTCGACAACATGAAACTGGCTGCCTTTAGGCTGGGCAATCAGCATTCGACAACTGTTCGTACCGAGATCCAGCGCCGCGTACAGGTCGGCCGGGTCCGGTTTTCGAGGCGCGGTGGTTGCAACCGCTTTCGGGAACGCGCCCGCACCTCTGGGACGCTTGGGCGCCATCTTGATCGCCCTCCAACTTTAGTTGAATTCAGATTAGACGCGACCCGCATTTGGCGCAAGGACATCTGCGACAAACTACGCATACTCTTCACAATGGTTCTGAAAATTTTTCATGGTCCTGGAAATGGTATTTCGCCCCAAAGCCCAGTAGGTATGCGTGAAATGTATTACAGCGGAAACGAGTATGCCTGACGTCACGATTGTCTTCTGGCGCGATATTCCAGCCCAAGTCATCGTGGGTAAGGGACGGCGCGGGGTGAAACGTCCCCTGCCCGAGCGGTTCGAGCAGGCCATCGATCGCTGCGCGATGAAAATCGGCGCCAAGGACAGTGACGCCTATCTTGCCGAATGGCGCAAAGCTGCACCCTATTCGCTGGACGGCGACGCGACAGAAATTGCCGACGCCGAGACAGATCGCATCACCACAGAATATGACCAAGCCCGACTGAAACAGCTGATTGACAGCGATGGCTGGGCCCCTGCCCCTCAGGATTAAGGACACCACATGACCCGTACTGTCATCGAAAGCAAAACCAAGACCGTTACCATCGGCTTTGACGAGCCATTCTGCGTGATCGGTGAGCGCATCAATCCCACCGGCCGCAAGAAACTGGCGGCGGAATTGGAACTGGACGATTTCTCGACTGTCGAGAAGGACGCGTTGGAGCAGGTTGCTTGCGGGGCGATGGTGCTCGACGTCAACTCGGGCGCGGTCTTCGCCAATAAAATGGCAGAGGACCCGCGCTATGCCGACAACAATTTTGTCGAGCCGCCGCTGATGACATCACTGGTGGAAAAGGTGCAGGCGTTGGTTGATGTGCCGCTATGTATCGACAGTTCTGTTCCCGGCGCATTGAAGGCTGGCCTTGAAGCCGCAGAAGGCCGCCCGCTTCTGAACTCAGTCACAGGTGAAGAAGAGCGCTTGGAACTAGTCCTGCCGCTGGTCAAGAAATACAATGTGCCAGTCGTGGCAATCTCGAACGACGACACCGGAATTTCCGAGGACCCGGACGTACGCTTCGCTGTGGCAAAGAAGATTGTCGAGCGCGCTGCCGATTTCGGAATCCCGGCCCATGACATCGTCGTCGACCCCCTCGTGATGCCAGTCGGAGCGATGGCAACTGCGGGGCAGCAGGTCTTCACTCTTGTCCGCCGTCTTCGCGAAGAATTGGGTGTCAATACCACCTGCGGCGCGTCGAATGTCAGCTTTGGCCTGCCGAACCGTCACGGCATTAACGCGGCCTTCCTGCCCATGGCCATCGGCGCTGGCATGACCAGCGCGATCATGAACCCGGTTCGGTCGGTCGAAATGGAGTCGATCAGGGCTGCAAACCTGCTCATGAACCATGACGCCAATGGCGGTGAATGGATCAAGTTCAGCCGTGTCTTGGACGCTGTGAAAGAGGGAGCGACCTTCCCAGAAGCCAGCAAGGCAGCCGCGGCTGCGGGTGCTGGACGTTCCGGCCGACGTCGCCGTCGCGGATAATCTGCCCGCGTACTGCAGTCGCCTTTAAATCGACCAAATCTCGTGTTTCTGAAGCGTCGTTGCTGAGGATTTCGTTGAGTGGCGCGTGTTTCCGCCGTACACCTTCGGCAACAGGCTTCTGCAACTCAGGGAAGGAAAAATAATGGGCGGTAAATTTCTGGCGGCACTCTTCGTCGGCGCCACGTTGGTTGCCGGCTGTACAGCGCAGGAATGGACGACGTCTTACAATGATGTTGTGAAGGCCGAGACCTCACGGGGTTGGCGTGTGACAGAGATCGACGTGCAGGTTCCCACGACACTTACAGTCTCTGAAGAGAACTCCTATGCGCCCGATGCCGACATCGTTTGGCGAGAAGAAAGAAAAGGCGACCGATACGCACAGGTTGACCGCATTATCACGGAAGCGGCCCGTCGCGGCAGTTCAGGTTTGCGAGGCGGCAAACCCGTGAAACTTGTCTTGGTTGTCGACACGTTCCACGCACTTTCCGAAAAGGCTCGCACAAAACTCAGCAGTTCGGGCGTCCATAACATTGGCTTCACCGCACAGGTCTTCGACGCCCGCAGCGGTCAGGCCCTGACACCGATCGATCATGTGCAGGCTGACCTGATCGCCTATGTAGGCGACGAGGCCAAATCCTATGTGGCGCGCGGGGAAACACAACGTGTGCGCATTGTTCGCCACGTATCAAAAGTGATCGCCGGTTGGCTGGCGAATGGCCCCGACCCGCGCGGCACATTCGACCGTCGGGGACGCTAAGCGGAACAAGACACCGGCGGCTCTTGTTCTGTGTTGAGGCGAAGTTCCGTTTCAGGCAACCACCCTGATTTGAATCAAGGTACAAGATCCTGTCATCCTGCTCTGATAGAGTCGCACGCGAGCAGGAGGTGTTCCGATGTCAAAACCATTCGAAGGGCTGATCATCCTTGATCTGACCCATGTCCTCGCCGGACCTTTCGCCGCCACGATTTTCTCGGACCTTGGCGCAAAGATCATCAAGGTCGAGCGTCCAGTTACTGGGGACGACACCCGATCCTTTCCCCCGTTCGTAGACGGGCAAAGCGCTTATTTCGCCGGGTTGAATCATGGCAAACAATCCATTGCGCTTGACTTAAAGGACGCTGCAGATCGTGCTGTTTTCGAACGGCTTTTGGCGCAATCAGATGTCCTCTTGGAAAACTATCGCCCGGGCACGATGGAGAAACTGGGATACGGCTGGGACGCCCTTCACAAACAATACCCACGGTTGATTTACGGAGCAGTTTCCGGATTCGGTCACTCCGGACCCGAAATGAATAAGCCCGCCTATGACATGGTGGTTCAGGGAAGGGGCGGAGTGATGTCGATCACCGGCGAGAAAGATCGCGATCCTGTGCGGGTTGGCGCATCGATCGGTGACATCATCGCGGGACTTTACCTTTCTCAAGGGGTGACAGCGGCACTTTACGAACGACAGGTCACAGGCGGCGGCCGTAAGGTGGATGTAGCAATGCTGGACTGCCAACTGGCCATCCTGGAACACGCCGTAGCAACGGCAAGCGCCACCGGTACCCCGCCCGGTCGTACCGGTGCGCGGCACCCGTCTATCACGCCGTTCGAAACCTTCCACGCCGAGGATGGCCTGTTCGTGATCGCCGCGGGCAACGACGCCCTGTTCCGAAAGCTTTGCGCTGTTCTCGGTCTGAACGGCCTTCCCGACGACCCCCGATTTGCGACGAACGGAGCGCGATGTGAGAACGCCCGCTTGCTCAAACGCCTGATGGAGGCCGTCACTTTGACCAGAACCAAGGCCGATTGGATCGAACGGTTCGAATCCGCGGGCGTGCCGACTGGTCCGATTCAGGATGTAGCCGAGGCGCTTCAGGATCCTCAACTCATTGCGCGGAACATGGTTGTGGATGTCGCGCCTCAACCCGGCGGGCCGGGGTTTGTTGCAGCAGGAAATCCGATCAAATTGTCTGACATGGCCGATCCGGTTCACCGTCCCCCCGCGCCATTGCTGGACGGGGATCGCGAAGAGATCCTGAACTGGCTCTCTGAAAGAGAGGCGCGGGATTAAGCCTATGATTTGACGTAGCATGCCCCGTCGTCCAGACTATTGGATGGGAGGCGCGATGCCGGGTATCACCAAATCTTTCAAGGTCTTGACCCGAATAGCCGGTCTGGTGATCGTCGTCGGAGCCATTGCATTGCTGGTGCATTGGGGCTTGGAGAAATTGGTCAACGCCATCGAGACACAGGTATCGATCGATCAGCAGGGCCGCGTCGCAGGAATGGCAACAGTATTTTTGGTCATTCTTTATGCGTTGGTAATTGCGCTGCCCTTTGTCCCTGGCATCGAAATAGGGGTCGCTTTGCTAATGATCAGGGGGGCCGAGATTGCTCCGGCAATCTATCTCGCAACTGTCTGCGGGCTGACCATTGCCTTCATGGTTGGATGCCTCATACCAGAGCAATACCTCGTGAGGCTATTCCGTTTCTTGCACCTACATCGCGCCGCGACGCTGGTAAGCCAATTGCATACCCTGACAAGCGAGGAACGACTTCAATTCCTTCAACAAACCGCGCCTCAGCGATTGGGTCCTATGCTTTTGCGTTACCGGTATGTCGTGCCGATGGTTTTGCTGAACATCCCCGGCAACGGCGTCATCGGAGGCGGTGGCGGGATCTGCATGATCGCCGGCCTGAGCCGCCTTTACCGTAGAACCCCGATGATTGCCTGCGTGGCCATTGCTGTTGCCCCCGTGCCCCTGATGGTCTGGGGTTTTGGAATGAAACCATGGCTATAGTCCGGAACTCATAGAAGAATTTGGCGTCAGGCTTCTTTCCCTTGTCCACGAAACCGTTATTGTCCCCTGACAACGTCGAAGCAAAGGCCCGTCATGGCGCAGGACCCGCTTGTCATCTTTACTCCTTCCGGCAAACGTGGCCGGTTTCCGGTGGGCACCCCCGTGCTGCAGGCCGCGAGGTCGCTTGGCGTCGATCTCGACTCTGTCTGTGGTGGTCGTGGGATTTGCTCGAAATGTCAGGTTGCGCCTGCATTTGGCAACTTCCCGAAGCATGGAGTCGAGGTCGCCGAGGATGCGCTGAGCGAATTTAACTCCGTAGAAGAGCGCTATGACCGCGTACGCGGTTTGAAGCCCGGACGACGGCTTGGCTGTCAGGCAACTATTCAAGGCGACATCGTCGTCGACGTGCCCCCTGAAAGTCAGGTCCACAAGCAGGTCATCCGTAAACGCGCCGAGGCGCGTGAAATCACCATGGAGCCCTCGACAAAACTATATTACGTCGAGGTCGCCGAACCCGAAATGCACGATCCCTCGGGCGATCTTGAAAGGTTGATCGAGGCACTTGCCGATCAGTGGGACCTGACTGGTGTTAAAACCGACCTGCATATACTG
>CAYFXM010000012.1:0-24966 GCA_964346965.1 uncultured Actibacterium sp.
TGTGCGCACCATCCACGTCCGCATCGGTCATGATGACGATCTTGTGGTAGCGCAGTTTCGAGATGTCGAATTCGTCTCGGCCAATGCCGGTGCCAAGGGCCATCACAAGGTTGCCAATCTCTTGGCTACCAAGCATCCGGTCGAACCGCGCGCGCTCCACGTTCAGGATTTTCCCGCGCAGGGGCAGGATCGCCTGATTGCGACGGTCGCGGCCTGTCTGGGCAGAGCCCCCAGCGCTGTCACCCTCCACGAGGAAAAGTTCGGTTTTGGAGGCGTCCTTCTCGGAACAGTCCTTCAGCTTACCAGCAAGGAAGTTTACATCTGTCGCGGTCTTGCGGCGCGTCAGTTCGCGCGCTTTGCGGGCGGCTTCACGGGCCAGGGCGGCCTCGATGATCTTTCCGACGATCTGCTTTGCCTCATTGGGGTGTTCTTCGAACCATTCGCCGAGTTTTTCGTTCACCATGCCTTCAACAGCAGGGCGTACTTCGGAGCTGACCAGCTTGTCCTTCGTCTGGCTGGAAAACTTCGGGTCGGGCACCTTGACCGACAGCACGCACGTCAGGCCTTCGCGGGCGTCGTCACCGGTGAAATTGACCTTCTCTTTCTTCGCGATGCCGCTGGACTGGGCATAGCTGTTGATCGTCCGTGTCAACGCGCCCCGGAAACCCGCCAAATGGGTACCACCATCGCGCTGCGGGATGTTGTTGGTGAAAGGCAGAACAGTCTCGTGATAGCTGTCGTTCCACCACATCGCGACCTCTACCCCGATGCCGTCACGCTCACCCGTCATGAAGATCGGGTCGGTCATGACAGAGGTCTTCGAGCGGTCGAGATATTTCACAAATTCCCGCACCCCACCTTCATAGAACAGCTCTGTCCGCAGCGGTTCCACCGGGCGTTCGTCTTCAAGGATGATCCGGACACCGGAATTCAGGAAGGCAAGTTCGCGCAGGCGATGCTCCAGCGTGGCGAAGCTGTATTCAAGGTTCGAGAATGTATCGGTCGAGGCCATAAACCGGACCTCGGTCCCTTTGCGGCCATTGGCATCGCCAACGACCTCTAGGTGCTTAGCGGTTTCACCATGCTCGAACCGCGCAGTGTGTTCCTTGCCATCGCGCCAGATACGCAGTTCCAACCAGTCGGATAGGGCGTTCACAACGGAAACACCCACACCGTGCAGACCACCAGAGACCTTATACGAGTTGCTGTCGAACTTACCGCCAGCATGCAGCTGGGTCATGATGACCTCTGCCGCCGAGACGCCCTCTTCTGGGTGGATATCGACCGGAATACCCCGGCCGTTGTCCGATACCGAGACACTGGAATCGGCATGGATTTTTACGGTCACATGGTCCGCGTGACCGGCCAATGCCTCGTCGATGCCGTTGTCCACGACCTCGTACACCATATGGTGCAGGCCAGAGCCATCATCCGTGTCCCCGATATACATACCGGGGCGCTTGCGGACAGCCTCTAAGCCTTTGAGAACTTTAATGGAATCAGCGCCGTATTCTTCAGGGCTCTGCTCGGTATCGGCCATGCCGGTCCTTCCTTGATCTTTTGCCCATTTTATACGGGTTTCTTGGGGGGTTGTCACGCGAATGACACAAGATTTGGAGTCAGGTCAACGGAATGACAATGCCCACACCGATCAGCAGAATTCCGGCGGTTATGTTGGTCCGTCGCAGCGCTTTTGGAGAGGACAACAACCGCCGCGCGCGGTCGATAAAAATACCAAGGCAGAGGTTCCCAAAGAGAGGGATGATCGCCGACAGGAACGCGATCACGCCGATATCGGCCCATGTCAGCGCCGACAGGTCAAAGAACCCCGGCAGCATGCCCATGTAGAACAGGATCGCCTTGGGGTTCCCAAGGATCACGGCCAACCCGGCGATGAACCCGGCCCACATGCCGGGGCGAGTCAGGCGGCTGTCATTGGCGATGGACTTGTCGGCGTGGCGGATCAGCATCACCCCCATGAGCAGGAAAATCCCCGCCGCAACCCATTTGAGCGCAATCAGAAAACCGCCATAGACCGAGATGATCCAGCTGACCCCAAGGATCGCCAGAATTGACCACATGACGTCGCCGATCACCACGCCAAGCGCCAGCGGCCACGCCGCGTGGAACCCGCCCGACAGAGCGCGCGCCGTCAGCGCCACCCAGACCGGGCCCGGTGTCAGGAACAGGATCAATAGCGCCCCGGCATATAGCGTCAGGTCCCACGGCCCAAGCGTCATTCAACCAACCCGCCATCTTCATCCATGTTCCAGAATGGGTTCCAGGCGTATTCCCAGACGTGCCCCTCGGGGTCGGCCCAAGATCCCGTGTAGCCGCCCCAGAAAATGTCATCTGGTCGTTTCAGCGCCGACGCGCCCGCTGCCAGCGCGGCCTCGTAAGCGGTGTCGACGTCGTCTTTCGAGGCGAAGTTAACCGACAGCGTGGTGCCGCCCGTTTGCAGCTGGTCGGGCGATTTGTTTAGGTCATGTGCCAGTTTCTCGGCGACATAGAGTCCGAATTTCTGCCCGCCCAAGTCGTAGAACACCACGTCTTCGGACTGAAATTCCTGCTCCCATCCCAGTTTCGCATAGAACGCCGACAATGACTGCAGGTCCTTTGCAGCGAGAGTGATCAGGGTGATGCGATTGGCCTTCATGACATGTCTCTTTCGGTGATCACACTGGTACCACCCTCTTCGGTGACCTCGTACGCCTGCGCACGGTCCTTTAATTCACTGAACAGCTCCTCTCCGGTGCCCGTCATCCAGGCCTGTGCCCCAAGGCGGCAGATTTCGTCATAAAGCGCCGCGCGTCGACCGGCGTCAAGATGTGCCGCGACCTCGTCCAACAACAGGATCGGCGGTGCGCCGAAATCCTGTGCAAGGGCTCGGGCGTTGGCAAGGATCAACGAGATCAGCAGGGCCTTCTGCTCGCCTGTCGAACACTGTTTCGCCTCGACTCCCTTGGCAAGATAGACAGCTCCAAGATCAGCCCGATGCGGTCCGACAAGCGTGCGTCCCGCAAACAAGTCTTGCCTCCGGCTTTCTGCAAAGGCGGTCGCCAAATCATCTTCGGTTTCAGGCAAAGGGGCGTCCGCACCCGACGACAGCGACAACCCCGCGGCCGGAAAGGCCCCGTCGTCCTGTTGCACCTCCGTCAGGCGCTGTACGGACAACATGCGGTTGCGGTGCAGTTCTGCCCCGCTCTTGGCCATCTGGGCTTCCAATGCGGCATACCACGCGGCCTCATGAACCTGATCCTTCAGCAAACGATTTCGCTCGCGCATCGCCTTTTCATAGGTCAGCGTGGCCTCGGCGTGACCGGGTTCAAAACTCAGCGCGATCCGATCGAGGAACCGCCGCCGCCCCTCGGCGCCCTCCAACCACAGCCGGTCCATAGACGGCACCAGCCACAGCATGCGCGAAATGCGCCCAAGCGCCACCTGCGGGGCCGATTTGCTGTCAATCCGCGTTGTGCGCGGTTGTCCGGCCTCAGCCCATGTTTCGATCTCGTGCACCTGATGCAGGCTGACCAGTTCCGCGGTGTTTTTCCAACCCAAAGCCTCGGGCTTGCGCGACAACTCTTCCGCAGTGGCTCGGCGCAGCCCGCGACCCGGTGAAAACAGAGACACGGCCTCCAGAATATTGGTCTTGCCGGCCCCGTTTGGTCCGAACAAGGCAATCGGTCGCCCGTCCAAGGACAGGCGCGCGGATTTGTGGGAACGGAAATGAGACAGGCTGAGCGCCCGAAGATAGAGGGCACTCATCCTAAGGGTCAGACACGCATCGGCATGACAACGTAAACCGCCGAGGGGTCGTTGCCTTCACGCATCAGGGTTGGGTCACCGGACGAGTTGAACATGAAGACGGCGTTTTCACGGTCCACCTGGCTGGCGATTTCCAGCAGGTATTTCGCGTTGAAGCCAATCTCCAGCCGCTCGTCACCATAGGCAACGGCAAGCTCTTCCTCGGCGGCACCGGCATCCGGTGCATTGACCGACAGGATCAGGCGGTCTTCGTCCAGCGCGAGTTTCACGGCGCGGGAGCGCTCCGAAGAAACGGTCGCCACGCGGTCAACCGCCTTGGCAAATTCTGCCGCGTCCAGCTCTAGCTTCTTGGTGTTACCCTGCGGGATAACGCGAGAGTAATCGGGGAAGGTGCCGTCGATGACTTTCGAGGTTAGCGTGATCTCCGGTGTCGCGAAACGCACCTTGGTTTCCGAGACCGATACCGCAATCGTCGCGTCGTCGTCATCCAGCAGTTTGCGCAGCTCGCCCACGGTTTTGCGTGGGACGATCACGCCCGGCATATCCGCCGCGCCATCGGGCAGGTCGGCATCAATGCGGGCCAGACGGTGCCCGTCGGTCGCCACACAGCGGAGCGCCTTGCCGCCATCGCTGTCGGCCACATGCATGTAGACGCCGTTCAGGTAGTACCGGGTTTCTTCGGTCGAAATCGCAAATTTCGACTTGTCGAACAGGCGGCGCAGAACCGGGGCCGGGGCGGCAAAGTTCGAGGTGTATTCCGAGGACGCCATCACCGGGAAGTCCTCTTTCGGCAGGGTCGCCAGCGAGAAGTTCGAGCGTCCTGCTTCGACGGTCAGGCGGCCAGCAGTACCATCGTCCGATAGTTGGACCAAGGCACCATCCGGCAGTTTCCGCACGATCTCGTGCAGGGTCACGGCCGACACTGTGGTCGCACCGGCGCGTTCGATCTGGGCTGGCACCTTGTCCACGACCTCGATGTCGAGATCGGTGGCCCGGAAGGTGACCGTATCGCCGTCCGCCTCGATCAGCACGTTCGCAAGAATCGGAATGGTGTTCCGACGTTCCACGACAGACTGTGCCTGTCCGACCGCCTTCAACAGCGTCCCGCGTTCGATACTGATTTTCATAACCACGCTCCCAATGATGCCGGGAGGAAAAACCTAACCGTTTTCCCCATCGGCTCAAGTGTTTTTTGTGACTGTCGGTTGGATTGCCCGGGGCGTCAAGGCCACCGGGCAGAAAGGCTTAGGCCTCGAGCATCCGGCGCAGCATTTCGAGGTCTTCTGCCACCTGATTGTCCACAGCGCGCAGCTCATCGATACGTTTGACTGCATGCATGACCGTGGTGTGGTCGCGTCCGCCGAAACGGCGACCGATCTCGGGCAGACTGCGCGAGGTCAGTTGCTTCGACAGATACATAGCAATCTGGCGAGGACGCGCAATCGTGCGATGACGGCGCGGACCGATCATGTCGCTGAGGCGCATATTGTAATGCTCGGACACTTTGCGTTGGATTTCCTCGACCGTAACCTTGCGGTCCGAGGCACGCAGAATGTCGGCCAGACAATCGGTGGTCAGGTCCATCGTGATCTCTTTGCCCACCAGCGAGGCGAATGCGAACAGGCGTGTCAGCGCCCCTTCCAGAACCCGCACGTTGGTCGAAATACGGTGGGCGAGGAATTCCAGTACACCGGGTTGGATCACCAGACCCTTGTACTGTTCGCGGTAGCGATCCACCTTGTGCTGCAGAATGCCGAGACGCAGTTCATAGTCAGTTGGGTGCAGGTCGACGACAAGGCCCGACTGCAGGCGCGACTTGATGCGTTCTTCCAGATCCTTGATCTCGCCTGGCGCGCGGTCGGCAGAGATAATGATCTGCTTGTTCTGATCCACCAGCGCGTTGAACGTGTGGAAGAACTCGTCCTGCGTGCTGTCCTTGCCGGCGATGAATTGAACGTCGTCCACCATCAGAACGTCGACGGAGCGAAACAGCTCTTTGAAGCCCATCGTGTCGCGGTCGCGTAGGGCTTGCACGAAGCGGTACATGAATTGTTCAGCCGACAGGTAGACGACCTTCAGATGCGGAGATTTGGTCTGCAGCTCCCACGCAATGGCGTGCATCAGGTGGGTTTTACCTAGGCCAACACCGCCATACAGGAACAGCGGGTTGAACGAGACCGGCCCGCCCTCTGCCACGCGACGCGCAGCGGCATGTGCCAACTCGTTGGGCTTGCCGACCACGAAACTGTCGAAAGTAAAGCGAGAGTCGATGGGGGCGCCGGGAAGATCGGAATCGGGTTTGCGCAGGTCCGCCGGTGCCTGCCGGGTCTCTGTTTGAGTCGCGTCAGCAGCCGGAGCATCCTCTTTCTTCGGGGCCTCCATACCGTTGGCCACATCGAATTTCAGCCGCGCGACGGTTTCGCCGTTTTGGCTAAGGTGGTGCTTGATCGCGTCGCCGAAGTTACGCGACACCCATTCGCCGAAGAAACTGGTCGGAACTTCAAAGTGGGCAATACCCTCTCGAAGCGCCACGAAGCGCATCGGTTTGATCCAAGTAACAAAATTGTTGTTGCCAATCGCCTTCTGAAGTTCGTTGCAAGTTTGCCCCCAACTGTCGTTCGTCATCATTGCCCGTTCCAAATACATTCTATCCCCAGACGCCAATACTTCTTCCAGCGCCCGCATCGAACAATCCACAAAGGAAAAGGGCTTTGCGGAAATTCCGCAAAGTGACGGGTTGCTCCCCGAAATCCGGCAACAGAAAACTCGGGTCTGCCCAGACCCAAAGTTGCGTTTGCCAGACGCATTATCATGGACATGCAAAAGGTCGGTCGCCGTACGGCTCGCCCTCTTTGTGATGACCGGTAGGATTAATTTCCCGACCTCGAGTCATCTGTCGAATCCGCATTTCCAAGCTGTTCCGTCATGCCGTTGCAGATCGGCAGAGCAGCCTAGCGAGCGGTCCGTTGCCATGTCCCCCCAAGACGATGTGAATCGCAGGACTGAAGCTAGCAACTGGTTGCAGCGCGGCGCAACTGAACTTCGTTCTTGACGAAAGGATTTCCGGAACGAATCCGAGTCGTTGCTTGCAAGGCGGGTTCGGGGGGGATTTTTTGCAACAGATGCGGGTAAATTTTGTCGACAGGAAAAAAGAAAGGGCGCCTGTTTCAGGCGCCCTTTCCAACCGATTCTACAGTCGTAGATTAGCCGAGTGCTTTGACCCGCGACGACAGGCGCGACATTTTACGCGCTGCGGTGTTCTTGTGCAGGATACCTTTGGTAACGCCACGCATCAGTTCCGGCTGGGCGGCACGCAGGGCAGCCTGAGCGGCGGCCGGATCGCCAGCGGCAATCGCTTCTTCAACTTTACGCAGGTAGGTGCGGATGCGCGAACGACGGGCTTGGTTTACAGAGGCACGGCGCTCGTTCTGACGGGCGCGTTTTTTTGCCTGGGGCGAATTTGCCATGGTCTGGACCTTCTCTCAGGTTTGTTTGTTTCACTAAGCACAATGCCAAACCCGTCCGGCGGTTCCTCAACCGGGGTGATTCTAGCCTAGGCGGGCTGCACGCGCATGTATTGGCGGGCCGTATAGCCAAGTTTTACAGGTGTTGTAAACAGGAAAACCGGCCCCAAAGGTGAACCGGTTCTCGATACTTGGCCAGCCGGGCTTACTTGTCGCGGAATTGCGGCTCGCGCTTTTCTGTGAAGGCGGCCATGCCTTCCTTCTGATCCTCAGAAGCAAACAGCGAGTGGAATAGGCGACGCTCGAACAGGATGCCTTCGCTCATCGTGGTTTCATAGCTGCGGTTCACAGCCTCTTTCGCGGCGGTGACGGCGATCATGGATTTCTCGGCGATCTTGGTCGCGGCGCCCATGGCCTCGTCCAGCAGCTTCTTGGCCGGGACAACGCGAGAGACCAAGCCACAGCTTTCGGCTTCTGCCGCGTCCATGAAGCGACCGGTCAAATGCATATCCATCGCCTTGGACTTGCCCACGAACCGGGTTAGGCGTTGAGTGCCGCCAATACCGGCGATCACTCCCAGATTGATCTCGGGCTGGCCGAATTTCGCATTGTCACCTGCGATGATGAAATCGCACATCATGGCCAGCTCGCACCCGCCACCAAGAGCGTATCCAGAAACCGCTGCGATGATCGGCTTGCGAGACCGGGTGATACGCTCTGCCTTCTCGCCAAACAGATCGTTCATATAGACATCAACGAAGCTTTGATCGCTCATTTCCTTGATGTCTGCGCCAGCGGCGAAAGCCTTTTCCGAGCCGGTCAGAACGATGCAGCGTACCTTGTCGTCGGCATTGGCCTCTTCGACGGCAGTTCCAAGCTCGTCGATCAACTGGCTGTTCAGCGCATTCAGCGCTTCGGGCCGGTTCAGCTTGATCAGAGTGACGTGATCCTGCGTATCGACGATAAGAGTTTTATAGGCCATGCGGCCCCCCGTTGGTGATTTCTGGTTTTGCTAGCCTTACCAGCCCCACTGGGCCTTTCAAGCTATGTTTGACAGTCAGGACAGTAAAAGCTGGAGCGGCCCGATTGTACGATGCGTCGGATTGACCCGGTGCATCCATCGCGTTGGCACGGCGCGCCTTCACGGCCATAGGCTTGAAAACTATGTTGAAAATAGCCCAGCTCGCCATCCGCCTGTCGATAGTCCTTCAGGCTGGACCCACCCGAGTCGATGGCCTCGGCGATCACGTCATTGATCTTGGCCGTTAACGTTTCCAGCCGAGAAACAGAAATCCGTCCTGCCTGTCTCTTCGGAGAGATTCCAGCCCGAAACAGGGCCTCGCAGACGTAGATGTTGCCCAGCCCGGCGATGATTCCCTGATCTAGCAGCGCAGCTTTGATCAGGGTTTTTCGCCCATGAAGCCTTTCAGCCAAATAGTCGGAGTTGAAGGCATTGGTCAGTGGTTCCGGCCCAAGCACCGCCAATAGCTTGTGTTGGTCAGTGTCTTCGGTTCGCACTAGATCCATCGCTCCGAAACGACGTGCGTCGTTAAAGGTGATCCGCGCGCCGTTATCCATATCGAAGACGACATGATCATGTTTCTCGGGGGCGGGGTGATCGTGATGAAACAGACCAATCGGATCGCCAGAAACGGTCATCCGCCCGGACATCCCCAGATGGATGATCAGCGTTTCACCCGAATCCAGCTCTGCCAATATATACTTCGAGCGTCGCCCCAGCCGGTTCACCCGCGCACCCGTCAACCGTTCGGACATCCGATCAGGAAACGGCCAGCGCAGGTCGGGACGGTTCACCTGTGCGCGGGAGATCACCGCGCCCTCCATGCTGGGGGCAAGACCTCTGCGGACGGTTTCGACCTCTGGAAGTTCCGGCATTCGCGGTAAAGCTCCTTTTCGGGGGCATAGGGCGTCAATTTACGCCGGTAGGCGCAAACAACAAGCGCACATGCTCATCAGTTCGGCACGTTCGCCAAAATTCGCTGCGGCAATCAATGCGTTTGAGTCTGACGCCCACAGTCTATATCGAGAGAGCGGACAAGACGGGACGACACCCATGACCGGTGAGAAAGACGAAAGAACAACCCATTTCGGGTTCCAGACCGTGGCCGAGGATCAGAAGGCCGGGATGGTGCATGGGGTGTTCACCAATGTGGCCTCGAAATACGACATCATGAATGACGTGATGTCGGTCGGCATCCACCGCATCTGGAAAGACGCGATGATGGATTGGTTGGCCCCGCAATCGCACCAGAAGCTGCTGGATGTGGCGGGTGGCACGGGCGACATCTCGTTCCGGTTCCTCAAGCGGGCACCCGGCGCGCACGCCACCGTTCTGGACATGACAGAGTCGATGCTGATCGAAGGTCGCCAACGTGCCGAAGCTGGTGCCATGTCCGACAGCCTGGATTGGGTGGTCGGCGACGCGATGGCGCTGCCCTTCGAGGACAACACCTTCGACCGCTACACGATCTCTTTTGGCATTCGGAACGTGACCCGCGTCCAGGACGCGTTGAACGAGGCCTTCCGCGTGCTACGCCCTGGTGGTCGCCTGATGGTGCTGGAATTCAGCCAGTTACCGAACCCAGCGATGCAATGGGCCTATGATCGCTATTCCTTCAACGTGATCCCGGCGATGGGGCAGGCAATAGCGAATGACCGCGACAGCTATCAGTACCTTGTGGAATCGATCCGCAAGTTCCCCGATCAGGACACTTTCGCCCAAATGATCCGTTCAGCGGGGTTTGAACAGGTGAAATACCGCAACCTCTCGATGGGCATCGCCGCCCTGCATTCGGGATGGAAAATCTAAGATGCGTGGCCCTCACAACCTTCTGCGCCTGATCCGCATCGGCGCCACTTTCGAGCGCACCGGCGCCATGCGCACCGTTCTGGAAGCCATGGAAGCCCCGCGCCACCTGCGCATCGCCGCCCGCGTTCTGGGCTGGCCATTCGCGTGGCTTGGGCTGAAGGGCGACAAAAACATGCCGCCGGTGACGCGAGCACTGACCGCGCTTGGCCCGGCCTACATCAAGTTTGGACAGATTCTGTCGACCCGTCCCGACGTTGTCGGTCAGGATCTTGCCAATCAATTGCGTGTGCTTCAGGACAAGCTGCCGCCATTCGCGACGGAAAAGGCCAAGTCCATGGTCGAGGAGGAGCTTGGCGCCCCGGTCGACCAGTTGTTCTCGGAATTCTCGGACCCGGTCGCTGCCGCGTCGATTGCGCAAGTCCACAAGGCCCGCGTGTCTGGCTCGGGTGAGCAGGTGGCCGTCAAAGTTCTGCGCCCCGGCATCGAACGCGCCTTCCGCCGCGACATCGACGCCTTCTACTTCGCCGCTCGCACCATCGAATTCCTGTCGCCTTCGTCACGGCGCCTGCGCCCGATGGATGTAGTTGCGCATTTTGATGGTGTGGTCTCCGGAGAACTTGACCTTCGGCTTGAGAGCGCCGCCGCTGGCGAGTTTCATTCGACAACAGCGGGGGACGAGGGTTTTGCCGTCCCTGCCGTGCATTGGGATATGTCCAGCCGCCGTGTAATGACCATGGATTGGGTCGAGGGTATCCCGCTTGGCGATAATGCTGCCATCGACGCCGCCGGCCATGACCGCCGGTTGCTGGGCGAGCGCGTACTACAGATGTTTTTGCGCCACGCCCTGCGCGACGGCTATTTCCACGCCGACATGCATCAGGGCAACCTGAAGGTCGGCGCGAATGGCGACATCCTTTGCTATGACTTCGGCATCATGGGACGGATCGACGAATACACGCGTCGGGTCTATGCCGAAATACTCTATGGCTTCATCAAGAAAGACTATCACCGCGTCGCCGAGGTGCATTTCGAAGCCGGATATGTCCCCGCTGACCGCGACGTAGACGAATTCGCCCGCGCCTTGCGCGCGGTGGGGGAGCCGATCTTTGGTATGGATGCGGCCCACATTTCGATGGCCTCGCTGTTGAGCTATCTTTTCGAGGTGACAGAACGCTTCGGCATGGAAACCCGGACCGAGCTGATCCTCCTTCAGCGCACAATGGTCGTGGTCGAGGGGGTCGCGCGATCGCTCGACGATCGCATCAACATCTGGCAGGTCGCGAAACCGATCGTGGAAACCTATGTCCGTGAGAATATCGGCCCGCGCGCCGTGCTGCATGACCTAATGATGACCGCCCGCGTGTTGGGTCGTTTTGGTCCGAAGCTTCCCCGACTGGCCGAAGCCGCATTAATCGCCCAGACTAACCCCAAACCACCGACTCCGGCATCATCGTCAAAAACAGGCGTGCTCTGGGGTGTTATTGCCGGTCTTGCGGGCGCTTTGGGTTACGTATTGGGCACTCTGGGCTAGGTTCCACCACGCTTGGTTGACAGCCGCCTGCTCATGGCTCATCGAAGACCAAACCAAATCGAGCAAGGGTTCGCGCGATGAAGATTGCAATGATTGGCACCGGTTACGTCGGGCTTGTTTCCGGCGTCTGTTTCTCGGACTTCGGACACGAGGTCGTCTGCGTAGACAAAGACCCGCGCAAATTAGAGATGCTGGATCGTGGCGAGGTGCCGATCTATGAGCCCGGCCTTGACGACCTGATGGCCAAGAACGTGGCCGCGGGGCGTTTGTCGTTCACGGGTAATCTCAAAAAGGCGGTATCCGGCGCGGATGCGGTATTCATCGCAGTGGGCACTCCGACCCGTCGGGGCGACGGCCACGCGGATCTGACCTATGTGATGGCCGCCGCCGAGGAAATCGCCAACAGCTTGACCGGTTACGCTGTCATCGTCACCAAATCGACGGTTCCGGTTGGCACCAACCGCAAGGTCTCTGAGGTCGTTCGCGCCGCAAACCCCGATGCCGATTTTGACGTGGCCTCCAATCCTGAATTCCTTCGCGAGGGAGCGGCCATCGACGATTTCATGCGCCCGGACCGCGTGGTTGTCGGTGTCGAAACGGACCGCGCGCAAGAGGTGATGGGCGAGATCTATCGGCCCCTATTCCTGCGCGACTTCCCGATCGTCTACACCGATCTGGAATCGGCGGAGATGATCAAATACGCCGCCAACGCTTTTCTTGCGACCAAGATCACCTTCATCAACGAAATCGCCAACCTCTGCGAACGCACCGGCGCAGATGTAAAGGCTGTCTCTAAAGGCATGGGGCTGGATGGGCGCATCGGCAACAAGTTCCTGCATGCAGGTCCCGGCTATGGCGGTTCTTGTTTTCCCAAGGATACCAGCGCGTTGGCCCGGATCGGGCAGGAACACGCCAGCCCGATGCAGATCACCGAAACCGTGATCGAGGTAAACGATGCCATGAAACGTCGTATGGTCGACAAGCTGCGCGACATGTGCGGCGGTCGGTTCAATGGCAAGACCATCGCGGTTCTGGGCGTGACCTTCAAGCCCAACACTGACGACATGCGCGATGCACCTAGCCTGACTATCGTGCCCGCCCTGATTGGCGGTGGGGCTACGGTGCGTGTTGTTGACCCGCAGGGTCGCCGCGAAGGCGAAGCATTGCTGCCGGGTGTAGAGTGGGTCGAAGACAGCTATGACGCGACCAACGGCGCCGACCTGCTTGTACTGCTGACCGAGTGGAATGAGTTCCGTGCGCTGGACCTGTCACGTCTGGCCGGCAGCATGGCGGACGCCAAACTGGCTGACCTGCGGAACATCTATTCACCTGAAGACGCCGAGCGGGCGGGCTTTAACGCCTATTGCGCTGTGGGCCGTCAGGGCTTCGGGATCGACGTTTAACCCATTTTCTTCCAAGGAACCGGCCAATTGCTGCCGGATTCCTGTGGCAGTCTTTCGGATAGAGACTGAAAGACGGGAAGATAGACATGCGTTCATTGAAACGAGCCCTGCTGAAAGGCACCCTCGCCGTTCTGGTGCTTGGGGTGCTGGCCGGGATGTCAGACGCGGGTCCCCTGTTGAACCTTCTGATCGGGTAGATCCCCTAGATCTCGTAGAAATCGCGGTACCACTTCACGAACTTCCCCACGCCTACGTCGATGGGTGTCGAGCCGATCTCGCCTACCAATGACCGCAAAAGGTTGGTGTCCGCCCAAGTGGCCGGCACGTCTCCGGGTTGCATCGGCATCAGGTTCAACTCGGCCTTCTCGCCAATGGCTTCTTCGATCGCCCTGATGAATTCCATCAGTTCCACCGGCTGCGCATTGCCGATGTTTACAACCCGGAAAGGCGCGACGGCGCTCAGGCTGTCACCCTCGGCGATGTCTTCTGCAATTTCCGGGCGCACCGGAGCCGCGTCGATCAGCCGGACGATCCCCTCGACCAGATCGTCGATATAGGTGAAGTCCCTGCGCATTTTCCCGTGGTTGTACACGTCGATCGGGTCGCCCGCCAAAATCGCCTTGGTGAACTTGAACAACGCCATGTCCGGTCGACCCCAAGGGCCATAGACCGTGAAGAACCGGAACATCGTCGTCGGCAACCCGTAGAGGTGGGCATAGGAATGGGCCATCGCCTCATTCGCCTTCTTGGTCGCCGCATAGAAAGACATCTGCATGTCCGCCTTTGCAGTCTCTCGATAGGGCATCTCTGTGTTGGCGCCATAGGCGGACGAGGTCGAGGCCAATAGAAGATGTTCCGGCGGAAAGGCGCGGGCGGCCTCGAGTATCTCGAAGGTCCCAACGAGGTTCGCAGTGACATAGGTCCGCGGCTCGTCGATAGAATAACGCACCCCGGCCTGAGCGGCGAGGTGGATGACCACGTCGGGGCGGTGGGTGTCGAACAGACCCATGACCAGTTCAGGCGTCTCCAACAACCCGTCGACAGCGGTGAAGTTCGGGTGCTGGACCAAGAGCGCCTTGCGTCGCTCTTTTAGCCGTACGTCGTAATAGTCCGTCATCCCGTCAAGACCGACCACTTTCCAGCCCCGATCCAGCAAGGCACGCGCTGTGTGAAAGCCGATAAATCCGGCCGAACCGGTCACCAAGGCCGTGCGGGATGAGGAGTTTGGTGTGTTTTGCATGGAATGGCTTTCGTAACGCTGCTGGCCCGTTCTTCGAATGTCTTGCGACAATGTCAATCAGATTGAACGGTTTTTCCAGCAAGCCAAGCCTCTTTCGCCCCCTTAGTAAGCCTTTGGTAATGTCCCAGACCTAACGCTGGAGGCGCGTTGTTTGACGAGGGTCAGACCTGCACAGATAGGCTTTCAGAAATGGGCAGATTTAGATTTATTCACTCGCGACTAAGAGCGCCGCTCGCTTGTCAGCCGGTTAGCCGCGATCAGACAGGGTTCCAAAATAATTCCACGGAGAGCAGCCGGTATTTCCGCAATCGGTCTATCATGATCACCGGCGCAGGCGGCACGGTTGGTGCGGAACTCTGCGAGCAACTGTTGCGGTTCAATCCCGCGCGACTGGTTCTCGTAGATCGTTGCGAATTAGCGCTTTATTCGCTTGAGATGGCCTTACGCGAAGAGGCGGCTCAGCGAGGGATTCTGCTGGTCCCGGTTTTGGATTGTATCACGCGTCAGGATCGGATGGAGAGACTGATCCAGCAGTTTAGCGTTTCGGCGGTGCTAAACACAGCGGCCTACAAGCATGTACCAATGGTTGAGACGAACCCTGTCGCGGGGATCGAAAACAACCTCTTCGGCACATTGTCGGTCGCGCGCGCGGCGAAAACCACGTCGGTCGACCGTTTTCTGCAGGTCAGCACCGACAAGGCCATTGCACCGCGTGGGATGTTGGGGGCCAGCAAATACCTCGCGGAACAGGCAGTGTTCGACTTGGCCTGTGAACCTTCGGCAACCCGCTATTCAATCGTCCGTTTCGGTAATGTTTATGGCTCCTCCGGTTCGGTGGTTCCCTTGTTTCAGCGCCAGATTTCCCGTGGCGGTCCCATAACGCTGACCGATCCCGAGGCCACCCGCTATTTTATGAGTATTGGGGAGGCTGCAAATCTGGTCTTAAGCGCCACTGCGCTGTCAAAGGGGGGCGATATCTTTGCGCTCGAAATGGGCCGCCCCCAGTCTATTCTGGCCCTTGCCCGCAAACTGATGCGCGATGCAGGAAAGCCCGGTTTGCGAATCGAATTCACCGGATTGCGTCCCGGCGAGCGGTTACACGAGCAGTCCCCGGTCTCTGAAGACATGTTACCAACTTGTCATCCAAAGATCTTCCGGTCGGCTTCAAAACCTGCGCAAAGACAGGATCTCCGCCTTCTCTTGCGCGGCCTGAAAGCCGCTGTAGCAACCTATGATAGCGAGGCCGTGCGCCGTCTGGTCGAACAATGGGTCTATGCTCCGTCCAAAGAGGAAGAGGCGAAAAGCCTGTAAAGCCCCGCACGCAGTGGCAATTCGCTGTTAACGAACAGGTTCACAGCATGTGCCCGCCATCCAACTGCCACGGGGTTTCTCATGTCCGAACAATCCACCATCCTGAACTTGCCCTATATCCAGCCAAGTCAGGCGCAAAAACACGTCACTCATAACGAGGCCCACAGGTCGCTCGACCTCCTCGTTCAGCTTTCTGTGAAAAGCCAGACGGTATCAGCAACCCCGGTCACTCCGACCGTGGGGGACCGTTATATTGTCGGGGCGGGTGCTACCGGAAGTTGGGCAGGCGAGGTGGGTCAGATCACCCTCTGGGATGGTGTTTCGTGGAGTTTTACATCCCCGCTGGAAGGATGGCGTTGCTGGGTCGCAGACCAAGCCCTGATGATGATCTATGACGGGTCTGGCTGGGTTCCGCAGATTGCTGATTTTCAAGATGTCGACGGGATTGGCGTGCAGGCCACCTATGACGCGATCAATCGGTTTGCTGTCTCGTCAGATGCCTCGCTACTGACCCACGCGGGCAACGGACACCAATTGAAGGTCAACAAAAATGCTGTCGCGGACACCGCCAGCCTTCTGTTCCAGACCGGTTACTCTGGGCGAGCCGAAATGGGATTGGCAGGTGAAGACGCGTTCAGCGTCAAGACCAGCACCGATGGCACAAACTGGAATCAGGCCCTGACCATCGATGGGACAGGCAAGGTCGGTGTTGGCAAAACCCCTGCGGTTGAAACTCTGGAGGTTGCCGGAAACGTTCTTGCCGATGCCCATCTGACCCCGTCGGACCGTCGGTTGAAAACCAACGTTCGCCCAGCGGAACCCTGCGGCGCCACACTCGACTCTTTGTCGGTTGTTGCTTTCGACTGGATGGATGGTGGTTCGGTCTCCCACGGTCTTATCGCACAGGAGGTGGCCGAGGTTGTCCCAGACGCTGTCCAGAAGGGCGCGGAGCCCGACCAGCGTTGGGCAATCGACGCGTACCGGCTTGTTCCAATGTTGCTGCAGGAAGTGCAGCAACTGCGTGACCGCCTCTCCAAGGCCGGCCTGTAACCGAATGAAACAGGATCTTCAGATCCAGACCGATCGAGCGGCGCTTCAGATAGATCAGGTCGAGCCGGGCCTTACGCGGAATGCAGCGCCGCCGATACACCGCCTCTGTCTCTTCGGCTGTTTTACATTGGGATAGCAGCACAACTTCGACCGGGCCGTAGATGCAGGTCGCGAGCCCGGTCAGCCCCGGTCGCATGGAAAGAACTTGGCCATATAGTTTTGGTTCTGCCAAAACATATGGCGGCAATGGCGGGCGGGGCCCGACGAAACTCATCTCGCCCTGTAAAATGTTCCAAAGCTGGGGAAGCTCGTCGAGATGGAACCGGCGCAGGGCCCGCCCCAATCTTGTCACCCGCCGCGCCTTGTCACCTCCTGACACGCCGCGGTCGCGGTGCTCTAGGGTCATCGTACGAAACTTCCAAAGGCAGAACGACCGTCCGCATTCTCTCACCCTCACCTGTGAAAACAAGATCGGGCGCCCCTGCATGACGGCGCAGAGCAGGGCAATTGTAAACGCCGCCGACAGAGTGAACGGCAGCGACAACGCCAATAAGCTCAGGTCGAATAGTCGCTTGCCCCACGTCATGCGCTGACCCGTTTCTGACTTGCAATGTTAAGCTCCGAAACAAGGTACTCCGGTGTTGCTTCCAGCGGATTGAGGGGGACAAGTCCCTCAAGCCGTCTGGTGCAAACCACTACCTGACGCGGCAGATCAGCACGTGCCGGCCGCGGCGTCCAGGGCAAGTCGGCCGCGCGCATCAGATCGGCCATTTCGACCGGAGCCGGGGCGGCGACGTTGAGCGTCTCCGGCAACCAATGTGGTCCCAACTCGACCAGACGAGACACCACGCGTGCAAGGGAGGCGGGGCCGATATAGCTTCGAACGGGCGTTGTGCCATCGGCGAACTGATCCAGCACCGTTGAGCGCGGTTGACCCGTCAGAAGCGCGTCCGCCCCCGCTACATTCGCTAGCCGGAGTTGGCAAAGCTGCGTTGGCCCACCGTGTGCAGCAGTGCGAAGGAGGTCTTCCGTCTCGACCTTAGATCGGCCGTAGGCGGCTAAAGGGCGCAACGGCGCATCTTCGGTCATCGGAACCCCGCCCGAGCCGTAAACCGCCATCGAAGACGCCGCTAATAACAGCGGAACACCCGCGTATTGAGCTGCCCGCAGGACGGCATCAGCCAAACGGGCATTCACGGAAAAGTTTGGCGTCGTTGCCGCAGATGTGACGCCAGCAAGGTGTAGAACCGCATCGCACCCCCAACAGACGGCCGTCAACCCACTCAGGTCCGACAACGGATCGCAGGCGATCCAGCCAGACCCGGCGCCGGGCCGGCGGCTTTGCCAACGCAGGTGCAAATTGCCCTGACCCAAAAGATGAGGCGTTAAAACACGCGCAACACGCCCGCTGGCACCGGTTACGAGAATCGTCTTTACCGTCATGGTCGTCCTTAGCTGCCCCGTTCGGGAAGCTTCACAACAATCGGTAAGCAAATTCTGAACCGCGACTAGTAATCGCGTTCGAAAAAGATCCCCAGATTGGATTCGCCCAAGCTGTCCAACCCACCACGCACGGTGACATGTGGGCTCAGATCTAGGTTCAGATTGATCTCACTCTCGCCCGTACTGCCAACGGTGATGTCGCTATAGACGTTGTCGGTCAGGTATTTCCCGACCCGAACTGAGGTTTCTCCCGCCTCGTCGCTCGTCAGGTCCAGATCGTCCAGACCGAACCCTTCACGCAGGCGCCCGAGCAGGGTCGATCCTCCGCCGCCGGCCAGACCGGTGACCGCAACCGCCAGTTCGGCGGCCTGAAACGGCGACAGCGTCTGCACGCTTCGCCCAAACAAAAGCCGGGCCAGCACTTCATCTTCGGGCAGTTCGGGCGTCGACGAAAAGGTTAGCGTCGGGTCAGAGGCCTCACCTTCAAGGGTAACCCGCGCGGTAATGTCCTCGGCGCGTGCCTCGGCAACGAGCCGGACATAGGGGTCCAGAGACCCTAGCAGAGTTGCATAGCCCTCGGTTATATCAAGCCGCTGGCCAAGGATTTGCAGCCGTCCTCGCAGAAGATCAAAACGGCCACTGGGGATTACGTCGTCGGTGGTGCCGGCAAGGCGCAGTTGACCGCCTAGCTCGGCCTCGAGCCCCTGACCACGCAGAAAAATGCGATTGGGTGCATCGATCCGCAAGTCGAGGCCAAGCCCCGGACCGGTACCCGCCGCGCGCTGATCCAACAGGCCTGCCTTCTGTCGCGTCGCCCGGACCGCAGAGGGTTCGTTTCTGTGCGTGACGACTGGAATGGGACCGGTGAGACCGGATTGCGACGAAGGTACGCGGACTTCGGTTTCGTTCAACACAAGCCGCCCAGCCGCAACAGCCCCAGCCAGCAACGGGCCGCGAAGGGTAAGATCCCCATCGACTTCAGTCCGGAACAGGGCGGGGTTCGAAATGACAAGCTGGCGCAATCCGACTTCCAGCGCTGTCATCATGGGCAGTGACAGGCTCAAGGATCCGGAGCCAACCACAGTCCCGCCACCCTGACCCTCCGCCGAAATCTGTACCACCGCGCTGGAATCCGATAACGACATGGTGGCATCGAGATCTTCGAGTACGAGGTATGTAAGCGGGTCAGCAAGCCTTGCGCCGGTGGTTGTTGCCTTTCCGACTAGGCCAGACAGGGCCAATGGCCCGTCCAGACGAAGGTCGTAGCGTGCGGTCCCCTGAACCGTTCGCGGCGCGATAAATCCATTGACCAACGCCAGCGGTGCGCTGCCGGTCAGTGAAAGATTGGCGGTGCTGGCATCACTGGCGACCCAGCCATCGCCTTGTAAGGTCAGGTCGGCGGGGCCGGTGGCATCGATGTCCAAGACCCAGCCATCGGTCCGGGGGGTCACCGAACCGAAAAGCTCGAGCGCGCCGGGGATTTCAGGGAAAAGAGACGATACCTGCACCAGCCGGCCAACGACCGCAAGAACTTCTGCTGTCTCGCGTTGCGCCGAGAACTGCAACAGGCCGGTCTTAAGGTCCAATGACACGATGTCAGGTCGGCCTCCCCGTAGCCCGCCTGTGAAGGCAAGATCGGACTCGCCTGCCAGCAGCCTTTCGAGTGTCGCAACACCCGTTCTCAAATCTTGACCCGTCGCTGCCATGTCTGTCTGGATATCGCCGTTGGCCGCCCAATTCAGACGGTCGAAACGGGCGGTCAATCCGCCACCAAGAGAGCGCCCTGCGAGCGCAGAAAATCGCGACAGGTCAAGGGCCACCAGATCGGCTTGCGCTCGCAATACGGGATCGGTGCCAAGCTCCAGCTCCCCGCTCAACTGTACTTCGGTATCCCCGCTTTGCAGGTCCAGAGATCGTATCTGCAGGGGTGCTTCTGCTGCCCAGATCAGGTCTGTCGTGCCCACCAATTGCGATCCTAGGGCTGTCGCAATAGCCTCATTTCCGGGATCGACGCCCTCGGCAACAAACTTCAATTGTGCCGAAACCGATTGTGGCGCTTGGTTGATATTGCCCTCGCCGGACAGCTTTGCCTGCGCCAACTCGAACCCGTCGCGTTTCAACCCGTGCAGTTGCGCGTCGACCGTCCAAGATTCGCCCAATGTTTGATCATAGGCAGCCCGTATCTCCGCCTGATCGACTGTGGTCACGGGGCCTGAAAGGGGTAGGACCACCGGCCCATCGCCATCAATCTCCCCTGTAAGCGCAAAGCTCTCGGGCAGACCTGTCGAAGCGAGCACCAGATTTCCTGCAAGCTTCATCTGCGCTGCGGTCAGGACGAATTGTTCCACCTTGACGGTTCCGTCATTGTCTCTTTGCGCCAAAAGCCCAAGCTGGACGTCTGATCCGAAAAACGGTTGCAACTCCGGCGCGAATAGCGGCGTCATATCCCCCGACAGGCTGGCTGTGATTTGCCGTGCCCCGCTGTCCGGCAGGTGTTTAGTACCGATCATCCCGCCAAGACGTTCTTGTCCGGCAGAGGCCAGTGAAATCACCGCGCGAAAGTCGTCGATTGATCCGGTCCCCTTGGCCGTGAAACTCACCGCCGGTCGGCCCGGCAGGCGGGCGAGGCTGGCCAACAGGCCGCCTTCGGCCTCGGTCACCGACAAGTCCAGCGACAATTCGCGGCTGTCATTGTCGAACCCGGAGTCGAGGCTTATCGCTCCCGCCCGGTCCAGCCGCTTCACATGCAATGTCGTCTGTCCCGCGCCATCGGCCAGTTGCATGGTTCCACGAAGCGACAGGGTTGCGGCTTGCCCCAGTACCGGTTCGCCAAGTGTCACCTTATCCGCGCGCAGGGTGCCGATACGGACCGAAACCGGAAGCTCGGGCAGGGCGAATTCCGAGGCGTCAGACTCATCGCTCGCGGCTCCGCTTTCCGGCAAACGGGGAAGGATGATCTCAGCGGCCGTTAGCGCTTCGATCTCCAATCGCCCGGAGAGCAGCGCGGACCGCGTCCAATCCAACTGCGCGTCTTTCAGCGTCAACCAAACGCCTTTCTCGTCAGCGATGGTCAGTTGCGACAGCGACGCCTGCGAGGACAAGGCGCCTTCGAACCCTTCGATCCGAACGTCGCGCCCTGCATCAGAGAGATTGTCTTCGATCAACCGTTGCAACAGGCCGCGATCGTCCTCTTGCGCCGCCGCGCCAGAGGCAAGACCAAGAACAAAACAAATTGCCAGAACGATCCGCATCAGAAAGCCTGCCCAATCCCAATATAAATCTGCAGCCCCTCGTCGGTGTCACCGGACACAGGTAGGGCAAGATCCAGCCGCAGGGGCCCAAGCCCGGTCTCATAGCGCAGGCCCAACCCGGCCCCTGCATGGCTTTGGACATCGCCGCCAAAGGAATCTTCCCCAATCACACCGTAATCGGCAAAGCCAACCACACCAATGCGACGCCCTGCTGCGATCCGCAACTCGCCGGAAACACCGAAGAAGGACCGCCCGCCAACCTGATCGTCTCCACCTATATCAACGCCAAGCGACTGATAGGGCTGGCCCCGAACCGTAT
Source organism: uncultured Actibacterium sp. (assembly GCA_964346965.1). GTDB lineage: Bacteria > Pseudomonadota > Alphaproteobacteria > Rhodobacterales > Rhodobacteraceae > Actibacterium_B. The sequence goes on from CAYFXM010000012.1 coordinate 21,608, forward strand.
CTCCACCACCCGAAAAGAACAGCAACGACGGGGGAAGATCTGCCCGATCAATTCCGATTACCGACCGGGCCTGCAGGCGCAGCGCAGCAACATGCTGCTGATCCGAACCGAAGCCGTGGTACCAACGCGTGTCCGCCGTCAACCGAACCCCGGTCGATGGTTCACCCAGTCCGACAAGCGGCATTGCGTGCAGGTCAAGGAACTGCCCCTGACGGGCGTCGAGAATATCATCGCGCCCATCCCACGTCGCGCTGATGGGAAAGGACAGGAAATCCCGTTTCCCCGACCCCAGATCGTCGCTGAATTCTGAAAACAGCAACTGAACCCCTGCCTCGGCGTTCAACCGGTCGGAAAATTGACGACTTAACCCCGCTTCGAGAAGCAGATGTTTTTCCTTGTAATCGGGTTCGTCGAGGTCCTCGAAAACCAGTTCCGCATAGAAGCCCGTATCCGGTCGGAAAGTCGCGGGGCGGTCAAAGCGGGCGCTAAAACTCAGGTCTTCACCGCCGCTATTGCCGCCAAGACCGCCAACCTCAGCCTCCAGCCGCAGCCGCTCGGCCCCGCCCAGAAGATTGCGATGCATCCACAGGCCCGAGAGGGTTAACCCTTCGAGAGACGACAGCTCGACCCCTGCACCCATTCGACGGCGTTTCTCATCGACAACTGCGATGTCGATCTCTTGCGTGCTGTCCGGTCCGATCCCCGGCAATTCGGTCAGAGCCACAGATCGGAATGCCCCGGACCGCCGCAGCCGGTCGGCGGATTTCTTCAGTGCCTCCGGGGAAAAGCTCTGCCCTTGTGGCAGGCCGGCAATGGCCCGAATACGCTCTGGCCTGACGCGGCTGTCGCCACTGGTCGTGACCTTTCCAAACCGCAGGTGAGGGCCGGGGGCCAGCTCCAGCTCTGCCGCCAGAGTACCGTCGGCATGGTTCGCGGTAATCCTTTGATCCGCGACCGAAGCCTTGGCATGACCCAGATTGCGCCAGCCGTCGACCGCAGCACTTGCGGCGTCCTGAATGACACCGCTATTTGCATGGGCTCCGATGCGGAAACCGTCTGGAAGCTGTGTGTCTCGTGCCAGCGGGCGGATGTCGGGCTGTCCGAATTTAAATACCGGGCCGGTGACGATGCTGATCTCAATTGTGTCAATTCGCGCGGGAGCATCAAACGCCGGTAGGGAACTGACCTCCTGCCCGTCCGCGCGTATCGAAATCCGAGGGCCATAGTGGGCCCGAGCATATAGCGCGGACAACAGCCGGGCATAATCAGCCCGCGCCGCCGCCAAAAGATCGGCATTGGTAGCCGAACCACGGGAAAGTTCAGAGGCTACAAGAGATGCAGCCCGCAGTCGGTCCCGCAGATCCTCGTTTTGCGGAGATAGGGTCAGCTGCAGGTCGGTTGCAAATGCCGGCCCAGACAGGCCACCTGCCAGCAACAAACCCAGACAAAGACTTTGAAACAAACGCAAAACTTCCGCCCCCGAGCGACTCTTGGCCACTATGACCCCTTGCGGGCGACTTGGCCATTCACGCGTGGATCAGGTGGCAAAGCCTCGCCTAGCGATGCGCTCCCATATGCACCTCGCCCCGTGCCTTGGCCAAGGCGATCTGTTTCTGGCGTTCGCGGAAGCGTTCGCGGTCGGCCTCGGTGTGTTCGTCGATGCACTGGTGACAGGACACGCCTTCTTCGTATTCAGAGCGCTGCTTGTCTTCCGGCAGGATCGGGCGACGGCAGGCGCGGCACAATTGGTGCGGGCCTTCGACCAATCCGTGACCAACCGAGACACGCTCGTCGAACACGAAGCATTCACCGTTCCACATGCTTTGGTCCTGCGGCATTTCTTCAAGATATTTCAGGATGCCGCCCTGCAGGTGATAGACCTCGTCCACGCCCTGACCCATGAGGAAGTTGGTGGATTTCTCGCAGCGGATACCGCCGGTACAGAACATGGCGATGCGCTTGTTGTGGAAGCGGTCCTTGTTCTTTTCCCACCAATCGGGGAACTCGCGGAAGGTGGTGGTTTCGGGGTCAACGGCGCCTTCAAACGTGCCGATCGCGACCTCATAGTCGTTGCGGGTGTCGATCACCGCGACGTCCGGACTGCTGATCAACTCGTTCCAGTCCTGCGGCTCGACGTAATGACCTACCTTTGCCAGCGGATCGACATCCGGCTGGCCCATGGTCACGATCTCTTTCTTCAGCTTCACCTTCATCCGGGCAAACGGCGGGTGATCACTGCCGCTTTCTTTCCAGATCAGGTCCGCGCAGCCCGGTAGGGATTTGACATAGGCGATCACAGTGTCGATCCCCTGACGGCTGCCTGCGATGGTGCCGTTGATGCCCTCGCGGGCCAAAAGCAAAGACCCGGTGGTGCCCGCATTCGCGCAGACCGCCTCTAGCGGGGCCTTCATCGCGGCGGGGTCCTCGAATCGAGAGAAATGATAGAGTGCAGCAATTGTATACATGGGCGCGTCCTTTACGCCCCTTTTGCCCTTATCCGCAAGGGGCTGGCATTGACGCAGGTCAAGCGGTGGCTAAGGTCTGCTTGTAACGAAACGAGGTCCCCATGCGCGACACCACCGAAGCCCTGATCGTCATAGACGTGCAAAATGATTTCTGCCCCGGCGGCGCATTGGCCGTGACGGGCGGGGATGAAATCGTGACGGGCATCAACGCGCTGATGTCAGAGTTCTCCGCCGTGATCCTGACGCAGGACTGGCACCCCACCGGTCAACTGTCGTTCGCCAGCAGCCACCCCGGCAAGGCGCCGTTCGAAACGACCACCATGCCTTACGCAGGACTGGCACCCGGCGGATCACTCTTCCTTCGCGTCGCAACACGACGGGTTGAACCCGTTCGAAATGACTGAAATGCCTTATGGGCCCCAAGTCCTGTGGCCTGATCACTGTATCCAAGGAACGGACGGCGCAGATTTCCACCCCGACCTGATCACCGACCGCGCTGATCTGATCATCCGCAAAGGCTTTCACCAAGCGATCGACAGCTACTCGGCCTTCTTTGAAAACGACCAAACGACCCCTACCGGGCTAGAGGGTTATCTGCGGACCCGTGGGATCACCAAGCTGACCATGGTGGGCCTCGCCACGGATTTCTGCGTAAACTATTCGGCGGTGGATGCCGCGAAACTGGGGTTTGAGGTAACGGTGATCGAGGAACTGTGCCGCGCGATTGATCTGGACGGCTCTCTTGCGGTGGCGCTTGGTCAGATGGCAACGGCGGGTGTGACGGTTGCCTGACGTGAGGATCGCAGCGCTTTTGCTTGTTTTTGCCGCTTCGTCCGTATAGGCCGGCAGCTATCAATGCGCCACAGCAGATTTTACCGGCTTCGACAGGGAAGA
>CAYFXM010000013.1:0-24921 GCA_964346965.1 uncultured Actibacterium sp.
CTCTCTTCAATCCTGCGACGCCTTCTTCGCCGGGTCAGCAACCCGCATGACCGTCAGGCCTTTCGCTTCCGCCTTCTGCCCGAGGTTCAGCGCGACCCCGTTGCCGCCGAAGAGCACAACCCCCGTCGCCGCGAACTTGTCGTCCAGCATTTCGTCGTTGCACTTGAACGGTGCCGCCCGCCCGTGCGCGGACCAGCGCGGATCGAAGCGCGCCTGCGCGACCCCGCGTGCCCGGGCCCACCGAGCCGCAATCATCTCTGCCCCGTGCTTGCCACCCTTGTGGCAGAGGAAGATCTCCTGGTTGCGGTTCTGCTTGATCCGTTCGCGAACCTTGTCGAGCGTGTTGAAGATCACATCGACATCTGCCCAGTCGGTGGCTCCTGAGACGATCAGGGGAACCCCCTCGACTTTCGACTTCTCGGCGGTTTCACGGTCGTGCTGCTCCAGGAGCTGCCGCGCCTCGAAGACCGCCCCGGTCTCCTGCGCCCGGACGCTTGCGCGCGACCCGGCTGCCGGGATGAAGGCGTGGCCCGTTTCGACCTCGTAGCATTCCGCCGCTGCCTCGCTCATCACCTCGATGGCGCTCACAATCTCGCGCAGCTGCAGAAAGCGCGCCTGCGCCTCTTCGAGCGCGGTCTCGGCGATTTCCGATCCGTCGTGGGATTTTGCCAGCGCGCCGATCTTGTCGGCGGTGCGGTCGACCTCCTTGCCAAGCGCCACCTTGCGGCGCTGCAGGATCGTGGCGAGCCCATGGGCCAGCGGTTCGATTTCCGCTTCAAGCCTGGTCCCGCGCAACTGCCCGAGCAAAGCCTCGAAGCTCTCGCGGATGATGTGGTTGGTCAGGATGTGATCTTCCGGGATCGGCAGCTGCGCGTCCTTCTCGGTCAGCCCGAAAAGTTCGATCGTCTCGTAGGTGTTTGCAGTGTCGTAAGCCATGTCTGGTCTCCAGTGTTCGGTTGAGGAGCCACCACGTGAGTGTGGGGGCATGGCCGAATGCCTGGTTTCCGAATCTGCCCGGGTCAGGGACGGCGCAGCCGCCGGCTTGCCGGGCGCAAAAGTTTTCCGCGCGCAACACCCGACACATGCGCGCGCTCACGCACGGGTTCACCCCAAGCCACCGGCCCCGCCCTCGCCGAAAAGTTTTGCGATCCTTGACGCGGGCTGATTTGGGGGCCATCCGGAGGATATGCTTCCGCACTCATGTGTGTGTGTTTTGACGGTAGGTTTGCCCGACCCGAGCAGGCAAACGGCCCGACCGGACGCGGGAGACGGATGGAGCGGCGGGATCGTTTTGCCCCGCAAAACAGACCAGAGCGCAATCCGGCGGAGCGGCCGGGGAGGGACGTGCTCGCGAGGCGGGCAAACCGGGGGCCTGGGTGCGACGCCGCGGTGAGGCCGCATGGCCGAATGCGCGACGGACCGAAGGGCCGTTCTCCCCTGCGACACGCGAAGCCGAGCGGGGGAGGCCGCAAGGCAAGCATCCAAGTCGATGCTCGAGAGCACAAAACCGACACACTCTGCTTCCAAACAGCGCAAATTGTCTGGTCTGCTGAGGAGTTCGAATGTAGAAAAGACCTTAGTATCATTGAAAATGATCATTCAGAAAGAGCAACTCGACCTTGGCTTCCGCCCAACAACTCATCGGTCTCGTCAAGAGCCACGCAGAAGGGGACGCTGATCGTTTTTACGATCTGGCGATGCAACTCTCTGCGGCTGAAGAGCAGAAGGGACATACCCGTCTGGCTGAACAGTTGCGACAATGGGCCGAAGCGGGACAGAAGCCGCCTTCGAAGCGAACCCCTGCGATCACTCCTATCGCAACACCCCGCGGTGATCTGGCGGAGTTCCTTGCCGCGTCCTATCCGACCGAGCGCCTCGTCGATGTCATCTTGCCAGACAGGATTGAGAGCGAACTCGCGCATCTCGTTGTAGAGACACGAATGCGCGAAAAGCTCGAGGCGAAAGGGTTGAAGCCACGGCGGCGCGTTCTCCTCTCCGGTCCTCCCGGAACCGGCAAGACCCTGAGTGCTTCAGCGCTTGCCGGTGAGCTGCAGTACCCTCTCTTTTCGGTCATGCTCCACGGACTGATCACAAAATTCATGGGTGAAACAGCGCAGAAGCTGAAGATGATATTCGATGCCGTCAAGACGACGCGCGGTATCTATCTCTTCGACGAAATCGACGCTTTGGCCGCGGCCCGGGGCGGTGAGAACGATGTCGGTGAGGCCCGGCGGGTTCTGAACTCGTTCCTGCAATTCCTGGATGAGGATACCGGGCCTTCGATCGTCATTGCCACTACAAACCTGCCGGGAATTCTTGACCGCGCTGTGCTGCGCCGCTTTGATCTTGTTTTGCCATATGTCATGCCCGATGGCCCTGCCATTCGGCAGGCGCTCGAACGCCGTTTGATCGGCTTCTCACTCGCTCGCATGGGATGGAAACGGGTTATAGACGTTGCCACAGGCCTCTCAACGGCCGATGTTGTGGCAGCGGCGGAAGATGCCGCTCGACGTGCTGTTCTGAATGATACCGACAAGATTGCGACACAGGATTTGCTTGATGCCCTCGAACGCCGACGGTCGCTCCAAGAACTAGGGACCGATGACAATGGCACGAGACCTTCGGCACTTCCACCTTCGCAATCTCGGACAACCTCGCCCGTTCCAAGCAAAGGGCGGGGGCGGGTCCAAAAGACCAAGTGATGTCCCCAATCGCGCGGCGCACGCCCAAGCATTGCTTCAGGCCATCGACGCGCTGCCAGATATTCCAGCAGCCGAACTTCCCGGCGTCTATCTGGAAGTACGCTCGCGTATCGACGAGCGCCTGAAGAAAGGCAGCCTCGACGCTAGTGGCCTGACTCTCCTTCGCGTCGCCGAGACCCCTGATCCCGGTGGCACCGAAGAGCGCGCGACGGTGTTTGCGACAGCCAAGGGTATTGAAAAGCTGCGCAAGAAGGTCGAGCAGTTTCGGACGGAAGACACACCCGACCGGGAAAAGGATGGTGAATTCATCCCAGGCCGTCCGAAGAACGCGGATCTGGTGCAGAGCGTCGCTGCCATCACGGAAGCGGGATTGCGTGCCCTCTGGCGCAGCCCTTCAGGCAAATTTCCAGCAGCGGATGTTGCGACCATCTGGGAGGTTTGGCTCGAGCCTCAAATGACCGAAGGTTTCGTCGCGGCCGCACCAAACTATGGCGTTACCGTGGGAGCAGATCGGCTGGAGTTTCCCGAAGATATCGTTGTGATCGTAGAGGCCGATCGCAATCAGCTCGCCCAAGCCGTCCGCCGACTAGGCGGCGTGCGCGCCCTTGCTGCTCCCACCATCACAGCGGATTTCTTCGACGGCTTGCCGGTGGCAGAACAGGCGCAGTGGGTCGACGAACTCGCGGGTCGTACGACCTACACTGACAATCCCGATCCTAGCTACGTCACGCTTTTGGATACCGGTGTCAGTCGCGCGCATCCTCTCATTCAGCCGGCGCTCAGCGTGGATGACCGACATGCCGCCAACCCGGCCTGGGGGCTCGAGGATGTGAAGGGCCATGGCACGCAGATGGGAGGACTGGCGCTCTTTGGAGACCTGACGCCGAAACTGCACCAGGCGAATCCGGTTTCTGTCGTGAACCGTCTGGAATCCGTGAAGCTGCTGCCTGATGCAGGGATGAACCCGCATCATCTCCTCGGCGCGGTTACCAGGCAGGCGATCAATACAGTAGAACAGGTCGGCCCCCGGCGCCGGACCTTCACCATGACCACGACGACGGGTGAGGACACCCCGCATGACGGCGCGCCGACGTCCTGGTCGACGGAGGTCGATCAGCTCGCCGCCGGTGTTTCAGGTGAGGTGAAACAACAACGCTTGGTGCTTGTCTCCGCAGGGAATACCGACAACTTCACCTTTGGTGCCGGAAACTACCTGGACCGATGCGATCACGAAGACAACGAAATCGAGTCGCCTGCCCAAGCGTGGAATGTTCTGTCTGTTGGGGCCTTTACAGAGAAGACCGTACTGCCAGACGGAGAGCCGGCCCAGGCGCTTGCACCATTCGGCGATCTATCGCCAGCTTCGAGAACTGCATCGTGGTCGTCCCATTGGCCGAACAAGCCGGACGTCGTCCTTGAGGGTGGAAACTGGGCGCTAAGTGCCATGCCACCGCCAATGCGGCATGGATGGTTATCGCTGCTTTCGACTCACCACAATTACCCAGTCCGATCCTTCACATTCACCTTCGATACCAGCGCGGCGACCGCGCTTGCCGCGAAGGATGTAACGGAACTCTGGTCGGACTATCCGACGCTTTGGCCCGAGACAGTGCGTGGTCTCTACGTGTCGTCAGCGCGGTGGACGCAGCAGATGCGTGCGCATCTGCCGGCCCAGCCAAACAAGGGTCACTTCACGCCCCTTTTTCAGCGCTATGGGTATGGTGTGCCGGACATGGCGCGTGCCCGCCGCAGCGCGTCGAACGCGCTGACCCTCATCGTGGAAGATACGATTACGCCGTACGGGATTTCAGAGAAGACCGGCGGTGATGTCCACAATGAAATGAAGCTGTTCGCCCTTCCCTGGCCCGTTGAGGCTTTGCGCGCGCTCGGCAATGCCGATGTGACCTTGCGGGTGGCACTCAGTAGCTTTATCGCTCCGAACCCGTCCGAAGCCTCGCGCGGCGTTCGGTATCGCTACGCGTCCCACAACTTACGTTTCCAACTCAATCGCGCTGGCGAGAACGAAGCCCAATTTCTGGCCCGGATCAGCAAGGCGGCCGAACAGCCCGATGGTCCTGCAAGCGACGAAGATGATCTTTGGGACTTCGGTAGCAATCGGCGCCATGTCGGGTCGCTCCATATAGATCAGCTGACATGCAGGGCTTCAGATCTGGCGCGGCGCAACTTGCTGGCTGTTCACCCAGTCACCGGTTGGTGGAAGTCGAAAAAGCTTCTCGCTGAGAGTTTGCCTTCCGTACGCTACGCACTGATTGTGGAAATCGACGCAGCAGAGTTGGACACCGAGCTCTACGCCGAGGTTCAAGTTGCTGTTGACGCATTGATTGCCGCTCAAGCAGTTGTACAAGTCTGACTTTAATCGAAACTCCGCGCGGCACTTCCGATCTAGCAGTCTCATCTACACCGGAACGCCATATGAAGTGGCAGTTCGATCGCTCTATTGAAGCAAGCACAGCAAAAGGGGAACCGTGAACCCACGGCTCCCCTTGCAGTTCAGATGTTCAAGCCTCGTACCAAGGTCACGCGACCAGCGAGAGCCCCGTGCCCGCGTCCTGCGGTTGCTCACCGCTGTCGATGAACGGGATGATCGAGAAAGTCTGGCCACCGCGCTGTTCTTCGTTCTGGACGGCGTTGACACGCAGGTCGCCATCGGGCGTGTTGATCAGCAGCGACAGGTAGTCATTGCCCGTGCGGCTGCTCTTGGCCATCCACGCCGAGCCAACGCGGATCGGTGTGCCCCGGGGCGAGCTGACCTCGATGCGGTAGTCAGGGTGGGTCTCCTCGGTCTTGTAGCTGTTCTCGATCAGCATGAACTCCAGATCGAACATCATATTGGCGATGTAGCCGGTGAAGGCGTTGTCAGCGTCCATGGCGGTGAGCTCGCCCGAGATCGAGCCGGATTTCATCAGACCGTTCGAGACCAACGGGATGATCTCGAATTCGCCGCTCTGGGCCGCGCGCGCCTCTTTCGTCTGCACCGCGTTGACCCGGAACGGGCCGAGGCCCACATCGATCTGCATGGAGATGTAGGGGTTACCGCTGGTATTGCCGGTCTCGTTCCAGGCTGTGCCGATGCGCACCTTGCGGCCCGACTTGTTGACCGCGGTTACATCAAAATCCGGGCTGCGTTCGGACATCTTGGCCCGTGCCTCGAGCTGGATGGCAATGTCAAAGCGCGTCGAATGGATCATGCCGGTGTATTCGGCGGCTGCGGTCTCGACGTTGCGGGTGAGGGTTCCTGCGAACATGGGATGGTTCCTTTTGGATTGGCCGGTGCCTGACGTCCTTGCCAGCGCATCCGGGATTGCTTTCTCGACCCCTTGAGGGATCACAAATCAGAAAGCTTGCTTTCCCTTTATGCCCCGCCCCCAGCTTCGCGATGCCGTCTGAGTAGGTGTGCCGCCGCGCCCCCGGGTGCTGCGCCCCTCTCCTGCCCGTCTGATCTTGATTGGCGGCCCGGATTTTCCGCAGCGTCCTTCGATTGCGCGATGAAGAACTCCGACTCTTTGCCATTCAACCGTTGCCCTTCCCAGTCGGTCAGACCGATGCAGCTGCCGTTCGGCAGAAAGCTGATCAGGTACTGACCGAGCCGATCCTTTTGGACAACGTAGCCGGTATTGGCCCAGTGCACGGTCTGGCCGGCATCGACGGCCGCCTTGATGTCATCGAGTGTCATGCGAACCTCCTTACGAAGAATGGTGGGGAAACGACGCAGGAAGCCCGGTCATCGAACCGGGCTTCACTGCAGCATTTGTTTGGCAAACGGCCGAGGCTGTCAGGCACCTTGCGTGGCTTGTGTCGCGCGCGCCGCCATCCAATCCTTCAAGCCAAGAACTGTTCTGCCGGCGGCGACGTCGGAGGCCCAGGCAACCCTTGGGTCGCCGCAGGGCTCGGAGCCGACATGCCGGTCGATGTGGCCATTGGCCACCCATGGCTCGGGCTGGATCCGACGCAGCCAGTCCGCCATGCTCGGGATGCGGCCTTGGCAATCTTCACGGACATGCTGCTCACCGATCCAGCGCACGGGAATGTCCCGACCCGCGCTATTGGTCAGGGTCAGGCCGAAGACACGTTCGGATTCGAACAGGCCTTGGGAATGATGACGCAAGGCGCGGTGCGTGAAGAGCGCGAGGTGCTCTTTCGAGGCGTCGAACCATTCGTGCACGGCCTGATAGTCAGACGGCACCCCGCCGAATTTCCGGGCAGAGCTTTCAGCGTGATGAAGCGGATGTGCCATCTCACAGTCCCTCGTCATGGCTGTGCGAGCATTCAACGTAGCGGTCCGCATGATCGAGCGTGATGCTGTCGTCGCGCAAGTCCCAGGTCAGCGTGCCATAGCCGCCTTCGTTGTTCTCGAACCCAGGGTGATGGTGATAGGCGAGCGACCAGGCGAAGTCGCCAACCTCTGTGGCAAGCGCCTCCGACAGTTGGACCTCTGCAGGCTGCACCGTCACATCCTCGACATTGCCGGAGTCGCCATAGCCTTCGTATTCGGCAGTGACCCCGCTGATGCCAAGCGCACGTAGTTGCGCGAGCAGCTCCGTTCGGGATGCCTTCAAGGTGGTTTCGCGCTCTGCACGCCACTGAGCCGCCATTGCGGCATAGTCGATCTGGGGATTGGTCATGGGACTGTCCTCTTGTCTGCAATTGGGGGGCCGGGTGTGGCATTGGTCAGCGCGCGCCCGGAAAGCGCAGCCCGGGCAAACCCCGATCCGCGACGCCCGACCCAAAGCCCGCTTTGACTTTTCAGGCGGCTTGTTCTGACGTCATGGCGGCTTCCTGCCCCACGATCCGGGCCAGAATGCTTCCCGTGTCGATCCCGTCCCCATGCGGCAGGAACACCCGCAGCTGGAAGGCGATGATCTCCGTGAAACACCCCATTGCCTTGAGGCCATCAATCATGCCCCGATCCGCGCCGCCCAGCTCGAGGCGCATCTCGCCTGCGACACGGCGACGGGTCAGGGTCAGACCCCGGCCCAGATCGACAGGCGCGGTGGTGCCGAGGGCGGCGGTCAACATCTCCTGCGGTGTTTGCGGGTTGGAGACGAGGAAGCGGGCGCGCAGCGCGGCCGCCCCTTCCTCGCTCAGCGTGCGCCCGATCATGGCGGTCGCCCCATCGGGCGTGACCCGGTAGATGCGCTCATTGGTGGTCGGAATGTCCTTCCATATCGGCAGCAAGAGCCCGGTCAGCAGGTAGAGCTTGGTCGTGGTGGTTTTTGGCAGGGACGCAGCCTCGGCATCCCAAAGACGTGCGAACTCAGGCCTGTCGATCTCTTCCCAAGCCGAGGACTCAAACCGTGCCTCTTCGAGATAGCTCGACCCGTTTGGCCGCACCGCCTTGCGCATCAGCGTGACGATGTCCTCGTCATACATCTGCATGGGCCGCGCCGAGATGAGCGCCGCGCGACCGGAGGCGCGGTTAACCATCGGCAGCTTGTCGGGATTGCGCGATATGGCCTCTTTGGCGCCCAGGACATACACTGGGTCCGTCACCTCAAGTCCGATGATCCGCGTCACGGCGCCGGATTTCGGGCAGGTCCAGAGATCCTCTGTGGAGACCTGTTCGATCCTCTCGCCGCGCATGGTTTCGACGCCGAGATCGAGCGTGCCCGCCGCCCGCGCGCGTTCGGTCTGATCAGCGATCCGGCGCATGAACTCGGCAAAGAGCGCGTTCTGCATGTGGATGGGAAGGGCCAGAACCCGGTTCAGAAACCGCTGGATCGGGGGAAGCTCCTCAAGGAGCACCCCGTCCTTGTCGATCAGCCGCAGGGCCGTCCAGTCGGTGAAGCTCTCGTAGCTCATCGCCTCAGCGCGTCCGGCGGCAAGATCGGCGAAATACCCACGCAGCGCCGCCCGTGCGATCGGGCTTTCGAGATTGTCCTCCTCGCGGAACATGCCCTGCGAGCCGGTCTCGCGCTGACCCTTGGTCAAGGCCCCCAGCTGGTCGAGGCGTTTGGCGATCGTCGAGGTGAAGCGTTTCTCGCCATGCACATCCGAGGTGCAGACCCGGAAGAAGGGCGCGCTGACCTGAGCCGAGCGATGCGTGCGGCCCAGCCCCTGGATGGCCGCATCGGCGCGCCAGCCGGGCTCCAACAGGTAGTGCCGGCGCCGTTTCTGGTTCTTCGCCGTTTGCGCCGCGTGATAGGACCGGCCCGTACCGCCCGCGTCGGAGAAGATCAGGATATCCTTTTCGCCGTCCATGAAGGCTTGGGTCTCGGACGAATTGCTGCTGGCGGCGCGCTTCTCGATGAAGAGATGACCATCCTCGGCCTTGAGGGGTCGGATGGACCGCCCCGTGACTTCTGCCACGGCCTCGTCGCCAAAGGCCCAGAGGATCTGATCCAGCGCCGAGGGGATCGGCGCCAGCGTCATCAACTCCATCATGGCCGCGTCACGCAGAGCGAGCGCCTCGCGCGAGACGACCAGCGCGCCAGTTTCATCCCGAAGCGGCTCAGCCACCATGTTGCCGTCGATCTCCACGAGCTTTTGGGCATGGATCGGAAAAGCCTGTTCGAGGTAGGCGAGAACATAGTCGCGTGGCGTCAAGGCACCCTCGACGAGTTCATCCTCCGGGTCCATCGTCTCAAGCCGACGCTTCAACAGGCTCTCACCCGTCGAGACCACCTGGATGACGCAAGCCTTGCCTGCCGCCAGATCGTCCGCGATGGCGTGGATGATGGTCGGGGCCTTCATGCCCATCAGCAGATGATTGAAGAAACGCTGTTTGGTGCTTTCAAAGCGGGACTTGGCCGAGGCCCGGGCGGCTGACGCATTGGTCTCCCCCGAGGCGTCATTGACGCCAGTCGCAGTCAGTGCGGCTTCGAGATTGTGGTGGATCGTCCGAAACGCGCCCGCGTAAGCGTCGTAGATCTCGATCTGGGCCGGGGTGAGCGCGTGTTCGAGCACGTCATACTCCACGCCATCGAAGCTGAGGGCGCGGGCCGTGTAGAGGCCGAGCGTCTTGAGATCGCGCGCGACCACCTCCATGGCGGCGACACCGCCAGCTTCCATCGCAGAAACGAAGCTCTCGCGGCTTGGGAAGGGGTATTCCGGCCCCTGCCCCCAGAGACCAAGACGCGCGGCATAGGCCAGGTTGTGCACGCTCGTGGCACCCGTGGCCGAAATGTAGAAGACGCGAGCGCGGGGTGCTGCCAGTTGCAGCCGCAGGCCTGCAAGGCCCTGCTGGGAGGGTTTGACCCCCCTGCCCTGCTCGGACCCGGCCGCGTTCTGCATGGCATGGGCCTCATCAAAGGCCAGTACGCCGTCGAAGTCTTCGCCCATCCAGTCGAGGGTCTGGCTCAGTCGCGTGGTGCCACATTTGCCCGCGGACCGCAGCGTGGCGTAGGTGACGAAGAGGATACCGTCGCCCATCGGGACGGGCTGATCCGGTTTCCATTTTGAGAGCGGCTGGATGTCGGCTGGCGAGCCGCCGAGATCGGTCCAGTCGCGGATGGCGTCCTCGATGAGCGTGGCGGATTTGGAAACCCAGATCGCCTTTCTGCGCCCGGCCAGCCAGTTCACGAGAATGAGCCCCGCGCATTCGCGCCCCTTGCCGCAACCGGTGCCGTCGCCGAGGAAATAGCCAAGGCGATAGGCACGTGCGTCTGGATCATCATCGGCGCGCGTCAGCTTGGTCTGGTCGTCATCGATCGCGAACCGACCCGGCAGGTCGCGCCCATGGGCGTCATGCGCCATGATGATGGTTTCCAGCTGCGCCTCGGAGAGATGTCCCTCCTCGATCAACCGTGCGGGCAGGCGCAAGTCATCACTGCCCGTGTTTGAGGGCATGGGCGGGGCAACCGAGGCCATGGCGATGCTCTCGACGAGCGGCGTGGGATGTTCTTGCGCACCCGCGATCTCGATCCGCTGCGGACGGTAGCGCGCATAGATGTCCGAGATGGGCGTGTTGTCGCGCGGGATATCGAGGCTCTTGAAAGTGAGCGGGACAACGGCATTGGCCCGAGATTTGGAGGCGGCGACAGGCGCAGCAGCGGTCTTGCGCGGGGCAGATGATGGAACGATCGGTCGCGCATGAGGGATCGCTTCAGCCCGTTGGACGGGGCGCATCTCGGGCCGGGTCGCGGCAACTGCGTCGACAAAAGGAAGGGCTTCATCCAAGTCCCGGACACTGGCGCGGATCATTTCGCCGTCCTCCTGCACCTTGTCGAAGACCATCAGCTGGGTTTCGACAGAGGTGCCGAGCTTGCGATAGACCTGTCCCGGCATCGTCAGCGCCAATCGCGGCGTCAGGAGACCGCAGGCGCGGGACCAATGCGCGGCATCGCGTTCGGGCGTGAATCCCGGCGGCATGATCGCCACCAGCCGCCCGCCGGGTGCCAGGCGCTTTGCAGCCGCGATGAGATGCTTGGCGGCGATGTGCTTGTCTCGGGAGCGATCGACCGAGGAGGCGAAGGGCGGGTTCATCACCACGACCTCGGGTAGAACCGGCGTCTGCAGCAGATCATCGATATGCTCGCCGTCATGGCCTGTGACCTCGCCGCCGAAAACCGCGCGCAGGAGGCGCTGGCGAAAGGGGTCGATCTCGTTGAGCAGAAGCGTGGCACCGGCCCGGGCGGCGAAAGCAGCCAGGGCACCGGTGCCAGCCGAGGGCTCCAGAACGGTCTCGCCCTTGCGGATCGCCGCGGCCCGCAAAACCAGCGCCGCGAATGGCAGCGGCGTGGAAAACTGCTGTAGCCGGATCTGCTGCTCTGACCGGCGGGTTTCCGTCAGGAGCCGTGAGGCAAGTAGCCTTGCAGCGGCGGTGTCACCTGCCGCGCCGTTCCCACGCAGCAGCACCTGGACAGCCGCTGCCTGCATCATGTCATAGGCCATGCGCCAGTCCCAGGCGCCACCGGCATCGCTGCCATGAAACGTCTCGCGCATGATACGCGCGAGCGCTGAACTGCGCAGGGGCTGGTCATCGACCTCCGTGCCGATTTGCGCGAGGGCAGAGGCGAGATCGGCTTCGGAGATTGCGAGAGCCGGGTTGGCCGTTCTGGGTTTGGACATGGGGATTTTCCTTTGGATCAGGGTCTGAGTTCCAAAGGACAAAAAGCCCGCTTTCGCTTTTCAGGGTGACGTAGTCAGACCGCGCCGACCTCAAAGGCTTGGTCAGGACTTGGGTTCGACCTGCCGCTTCGCATCAATCAATGCCTGTGCGGCCTGCATCACCTGAACCTGAGATGTTCCCGAGCGTGCATCCTCCAGCGCGGCCTGCACCTGCGCGCAAAACCACGTGTCATAAGAATTCGCTTCAGCGGCCACGGAAATGCTCCTCGAGCCCGATATCCAGCAGCTTGCCGAGGTCATCGGGCATGTCTGCAACGCGCACAGCAATTGGGAAACGGTGCCCCGTCAGGTCAGGCGCGCATTGCTCCTCTAGCCCGAGGTGCTGCCTATCCTTTTCCGCCTCAATCATCGTGCTTTCTCCGACCGTATTATCAGCCGATGCTACATCTTCACCAGCGGGGCGTCGTAAACGATAATGCCAAAGGGTCACAGCAAGCTGGCCCACTTACCGATCGGGCACCGCTTCAAGAGAAGTTTCGAACCGCTTGCCCGCCGCTGCAGCTTCTTTCAAGAGCGCGTCGAAATTGTCAGGTGGATTGCCATCTTCCAACATCCCTTTGAACGTCGCATAGGCATCCGTCTTGCTGCCGTAGGCGCGCAGGGTCTTGTCGTCGTTCACCCAGGCCACCACGATGACCTTCGCATCGCTGTTGAACCGATAGAACAGCCGATACTGCTGGAAGAATTTCGCCCGGAACCAGTGCTTGCGGTGATCGCCGAGTGTGCCGCCTTGCCGGAAGGCGGCGGCACCCGGATCTGTCGGTATGGCCTCGGTGACCAGCTTAAAGATGGCGGCCAGCCGTTTCGTCGGGTTTTTCTTGCGCCAGGTCTTAGGATCGCGTGCCTTACGCGCCTCGACCTCTTCAATCAACCCTTCGAGCTGATCCAGAAAGAGCGGATGCGCATAAATCGACCATCCGTTTACGACAAGGGGCGCTTGGGCGGGCACGCTATCGCCGCTCATTCATCCTCGAGCGATAGCGGCGCATCGAGATCGACGTCAACGTCTCCGACCAGTGCTGCAAGACGGTCATGCAAAGCCCCATCGAACGCCCGAATGCGGTCCGGATGCGCCTTGATATCGGCCTCGACAAAATCGAGAAAGGCTCCGAGCACGGGATCGTCCTCCTCGTCGCTGCGCACGGGCTCGATATAGACCCTGCCACTCGGCTCGGTGCAGTAGCGAATCTGGTCGCCCTTGCCCAATTTGAGCTGTTTGCGCACACCCGCCGGCACGGTCGTCTGATACCGATCCGTGAGTTTCGAGACATCTTGTGCGAGCACTGTCATGGCAGTCTCCTGAAAGAATGGGGGTCTTTGCTGCCCGCGATAGGTAATGCATTTGCATTGCCTTGTCAAGATAAGCCGCAGGATCTGTTGTCGCCGGCAGTTCGAAGAACCGTCCGGCGCAGGACCTAATTTCGCCCCGCCAGGTACTCCGCCAGCACAGGACTGGCCTCGCCTTTTGCCGAGCTGAGGAGTTCCGACCCCGCAAGCGAGGCCTTCGACAGGCGTACGAGCCCGCCGGTTTCCTCGATGCGGTAGCAGCGGCGTTTCTGCCGGCCCCGCCTGTAGTGCGTTGCGGTGACGATCTGGCAGGTGCTGCCATCGGTGAGCGTCACGGGCGCGGCGAGCCTGATCTTGTCGCCTTCCTGGTAGTCCGGGATCGCAGCCCAATCCCGGCAGCGCTGGCGCCAGTCTTGGGCGTAGCTGTCCGGGTCTTTCAGGTCGGAGAGGAGCTCGATCAGCCCAAGGGGAGCACGCGACTCGTTCGGGCCAGCGCTTTCCTCCATGTCCTTGTAGCCCCAGCAGCCGTCATCGTATCGGGTGAGGAAGACAGCTCCGAAAGTGATGGAGCCATCCGCATCGGTGACATAGGTCGCGTCCTCGACAGGGGTGCCGTCGCGATTGGTGACCCTAGCCGCTGCATACCAGGTGGAGCCGACCTTACAGGCCTTGACCAGTTCGGTTTTGCGCGTGTCGCCCTCAAAGGTGCAGAGCCGGGCAATCTCCGCTTTCTCGTCCGCGTAGGTCTGGACGCGGCGATCGGTGTAGAAGAGCCATCCCATTATGCCGCCCTCCGGTCATCGATTTCCATCAATGCATCGAGCGGCACGCGGTAGGGCTGCATGGCGTCGAAATCCTCGCAATTGCCACAGTTCTGCACGATCGCGAAGGTGTCGCAGGCATCCTTGAGGATGACCCGGAAGGTGCCGCCGAGGCCCGAGGGCACCTCGTAGGTCCCGCCGATGAGATAGTCCGAGGCCCGGCGCACGAAGACGCGGATACTGTGGCCATCGGTGGCGAGCCGGATGGCCCCTCGCCCCCGGTCGATGAGCACCTGCACGTCATCCAGGATGTCGGTGTAAAACTGGCCGGTCAGATCGCGAAACGCCATGCGGCGCTGCGCCATCCAGTCGGTGTCCCGAAACGGGTTCATGCCGTCGGCGAAGGCGAAGGAGGGATCGGCCTGCTCGGTGGTAACGATACGGGTGGTCGTGCCATCGATGCCGTTTGAGCGCAGATGCACACCATTGCCGACGATGAGGATCAGGGCCGGCCTGTCCACGGGCCCGTTCCAGTTGGGCAGGAAGGTCTTGCAGGCACGCGCATGTGCGATTTGCGCCGCAACAGCGGAGGCAGAGAACTTGAGAATAGCCATGGGGATGTCTTTCTGTTCGGTTTGGAAGGGTCGACCCGCGCGGGCGGCATGGTCCACGCGCGGGTCGCGTGAGGACTCAGGCCGCTTGCGCGATGTCGCCGTCAGGCTCCGGGGTTTCCGCCGCGGGCTCCGCCTCATCACAGGCGACACCGGCTGTCTGCATCATGGGCGGGCACCAGGCGGCCACGGCAGCGCGCTGCGCGTCCGTGAGCGTGGCGAAGGGCTCGGCGAAGAGCTTGTCACAGAAGGCGACGATCTCCTTCTTGCTCGACGAGGCCAGCGTCACCGCCTCCTGGGCGAGACCCAGATCCTCGCCGAGGATCTTCAGGAGCCAGGCCTTCTTGAAGCGGTTGAAGAGCGCCGCATTCGGCGTCCAGTGGGAGCGGATGTCGGGCATGATCTCGATCTCGAACGCATGCATCAGGCTGTCGCGCTGGCGGTCCCGCGCGAAGCAGGACTGCGTGGTGCTGGCCGTGGCATAGGCCACGAGCTTGGCCTTTTCGCCTGCCTCCAGCGCGCGAAACGCCGCGAACTGATCGGCGGGCGCGCGGGTGTCATCGAGCCAGGAGAGGTCCAGCGCCTCATGCGCCGCCGCCACCTGCTCGAGCGAGGTTGCGTCGATCTCGTCCATCTTGGCATGGCTGCGGTATTCCTTGCGGGCATCGATCTTGATCGCCTGCGTTACACTCATGCCGCTGGCCAGAACGTCGCTCACCAGCTTGAAGAGCGTCAGATCGAGCGTAGCTTCCGGATGCAGCGCCATCGCGGCCCCAAGCGCCATGGCTCGCTCGGTCTTGAGGTCCTCAGCCAGTGAGGCCGGATAGGTGATTTCGCCGGCGTCTGGGGCCTCCTCCCCGGTCGGGCTAGCCGAGGAGCCGCGCGCGCCCTCCTTTTTGACGGTGTCTTCCGGGCGGACGAGGCCAACATGGAGGGTCACCTGCCCGCCCGACCAGGACGCGATTACCCCAGACCGCGCGAGGTCCTCGGCGCTGTAGGCCTCCTGCAGGTCGCGGGCTTCCTCTTCCAAGGCGTCCACGCGCTCGTAAAGCGCGTTGTAGGCACCGTCCTCGAGCCCCTCATCCTCCATCTCGAGCTGCAGCTGCTCGAGCTCCGCGGTGATCTCATCCACGCGCTTCTGGGAAGCCTCATCAGGCTCGATCGGGCCGGGATAAACGCGGCCGTAGTCGGCCATGGTCGCGTAATCATAGCGGACCATGGCATCGGCCCAGGCAAAGCCCAGCTTTATGCGGGCCTCTTCGGCGGCGGCACCGAGCTTCTCGAGCAGGATGGTCTCGACCAGCGCGGCGTCTTCGAGCACGGAATGCTCTTCCAGAAGGTCAGCGGCGACAGCGCCGCCCCGCGCCTCGTAGTCCGCGCGCACGAAGGCCCCGATATCGTCACTGACCTGCACGCCGCGGGATTTGAGCGCCTGGCGGACCGTATAGGCCTGCAGGTAGCTATCTTCCTTGGTGAGCGCCTCGAAGACTTCGCGCTGCACCTCCTGGCTCGGATGCTCCGCAAAGGCCTTCATCGTGTCGAGCGTGATCGTCTTGGCCCGGGCCGCGGCGCGGATGTCGGGGTGGATTAGGCCATAGCGCAACCGGCCTTTCACGGCCGCCACCGTGGTGCCGAAGGTCTTTGCGATCGTCTCGGGCGTCTGGTCGTCGACCTCCATCATCCGCGCGAAAGCCTCGAACTCGTCGATGGCATTCATCGGCGCCTGGGTGATGTTCTCGGCGAGCGACAGGGCAGTGGTGACGTCGCAGTCGTCAGGGACAAGCCGACAGTCGACCTTGGTTTTCGCAGTGAACCCCTTGCTGGCATTGTCGGCGATCAGCTCCTTCAGGGCTGCATGGCGCCGGCCGCCGGCGAGGACGGCGTACTTGCCGTCGAGCTTCTGGACAAGAAGCGGCTGGAGCAGGCCCAGCACAGCGATGCTCGCCTTCAGATGCGCGATGTTCTCGGGCTCATAAGTTTCCGGGGAGTTGCTGCGCACGTTGGCGGGATGCGGGACCAGATCGCCGATGGCGACGGTGAGGGGGGCAAAACTTGTGGTCATGGGATATCCTTCCAGATGGGTTAGGTGTGGCCCGCGCCTCTACGCGCGGGACCAATCCCCGGCTTCGGGGATCACCACGAAAAAAGGCCCGCTTTGCCTTTTTTGGGGGCAGCGGGCCTTAGTCGTCTGAGATGTCACGGGGAGGCGTCCCTTGCCCTTCTACCAGTCGCGCGCCAGCATGACGGTCAGTACGCGCATTGTGGTCACGGGATTGCCCGGGGTCTCGGCCCCGTAGCGGAAATCCGAATCCGCTTCATAGAGATCGATTTTCCAGAACACGGTCTCGCCCCGGATCTCGACCGCCCCGAAATCATGCAAGCCGCTCGGGTCATTCTCCGGCGCGAAATCATGCCATCCCTCGGGATCATTGTCCTGCTCAAAGGTGGTAAACTCACCGGTGGCTTTCACCGCCTCGGCCATAAAGCCGTCACCGGCCTCCATGAGCGAGCGGGTGACATGCATCCGGCCTTGGATGGGCTGCGCGGGCGGCACTCCAAGGCACGCGAGCTTGCGGAACGCGTCGTTCTGCGCGGCGATCACACTCGGATCCGGGCATTCTGTCTGGGGCTGTGCAGTGATGGTCATAGGGCTCTCCTTTGAGAAGTTGAAACACCCTTCCCAAAGCCTGCTTTTTCTTTTCTGCTTGTCGGAAGGACCGAAGCAGAAGGTGCCCTACCCGAACAGCCCCTTGGGTCTGTAATTCGAGTTGGGGATGGTTTCGATCCAGCCGCCTTGTTCTTTAATGCTCTCGAGCGCTGCCGAGAACGGATAAGCGCCCTCGGACTGGCTCCACCAATAGGCACCGCGCTTGAAGGTGATGATCTTGCGGCGGCCGTCGTTGAAGCAGGCCACCCGCAGCGTTTTGGGTTCCTTACGTGACATAGGAATCTCCGTTCTCCATGTGGTCAGGCGGCCTCGGCGCTGCGCCCTGCCCTGCCCATCTCCGATCTGGCGATCAGATAGTCGCAGGCGCGCTGCGCATCCGCGGCGTGCTTGAAGATCGCACCCTTGTCCGACCGAAGAACGCGCAACCAGTTGTGGAGGTAGGCGGCATTCATCTCGAGCGTATGCGCCGTGAAGCCGAGCGTCTGACCCAGGAACACCGAGGTCAATTCCGCGACGATCTCCTCGCGCGCATAGGACGTGTTGCCAAACTTCGAGAACCCGAAATCACGGTTCAGTCGATGGGGGGCTTTCGTGGCATGGGCCAGCTCATGGGCCCAGACCCCGTAGAAATTGCGCGGGTCCTGGAACCGCGTGATGGATGGCATGTAAACCTTGTCCACGGGGGGCAAATAGTACGCCTCCGTGCCCGTGAAGACGGTTGTGATGTCGATGGCGTCGAAAAACGCCTGCATGTGCGGGATGGGCTCGGACGGCGGATGCTCGGGCACGGGCTCCGGATCGGGGAAGAAGCTGTCGGGCAAGCCCTCGATCTGGCAGGCATTGAACACGCGGTAGGATTTCTGAAAGCGAAAGATGCGGGCTTCCTCGGAGTGATCATCCCCGTCGCTGCGGTCACGCTCATCGCCGCCCGCGTCTTTCCGGCTTTGACCGTAATAGACGACGACAGAGGATTTCTCACCCTTGCGGACCTTTGCGTCCAACGCATTGGCCTGCGGCAACGTCATCCAGAAGGGAGAGCTGTGGCCCGCCATCACGGTCCGCATCGTCAGCAGGAAGTTGTTCACTCCCTGGTAGGGTTCTCCGCCCACGCGCAGGGGACGAGAGCTGCCACCTGCGGTCCATGGCTTGCGCCACGGCAGGACGCCGCGCTCGATGATGCGGATGATTTCGTTCGTGATGACCTCGGAGGCATCGAATTTGGGCGTGCGGGATCGGGCCATGGCTGGCCTCCTTTCGAGTGTTGGTGAGAAGATTGGGAGTCAGGTTGTCTGACGGGGCCGCGGATCATTGGCGACCTTCGCGCCAAGCTCTTCGACCATGTCGATATAGGTGGTCAGTGAAACGGACCTGGCGAGCCCCGAAGGGGCAGCGTCGACCGATCCGTCCCGCGCCACGCACGGCAAGTTCGCGAAGGCGATGACGTCACGGACGGGTCGGATATCGATGAACGGTGTCCCTCGCACGACTGCAAGAGCGGCCAAGGGAAAGCGTTCGATCGGCGCGAAAGTCGACACTGTGGTCCAGCCGAGATGAAGGAACGTCCCACCCTCCCCGCAGATCACATGCGCGTTTGGCAATAATGCCGCCTGCCTGAGGTAGCCAAGATCGCGCAGGACGGTCTCGCGCTCGAGTTGCCGCGATAGCGCCGTCTGGCCAGTTCTGCGCAGCTCTCTATGCCGCCACCAGGAGGCGGCGGTTGTGCGGAGCACGCGCAAGACACCTGTTTCCATTAGAATGCCCTTCATTAGGAAAGACAGACCGGAATCCGGTCCGGACCCATCCGAGGGACCCCAAAGGCCCTCATCCGTCAGTCACAAAACCCGAAGGACACTTTTACTTTTCAGCAGCCAACTGGTCCGGGGTAACGGCCGAGGGTCCGACACCACCGCGGACCCCAGTGACGGCATGCAGTAAGTGGCGGTTTCGATCCAAGATCGGCAAGCCATATCGGCAACTCCGGCCCGACTGCTGCAGTCTTTCTCATATTATCAATAGCTTATCTGACGTTCTCGATCGGCAAAAGCGCTCCAACGGTGACCTCTCAGGCCCAAAGATCAGGATTTGCTTCGTTCAGAGCACTGCAGCGTTACGGATAAGCACGGGAAACGAAGGCGCAGCGCCTCCTGTCAGCTTGAATTTCAGCGATGTTGCCGCTATATACCGTCAGTATCACCGTAGGAGCATAGATCATGCACATCACGAACTTTGCTGAAGCTGGGCAATTCGAACCGCGCAAGATCGCCGCGGTGCTACGCACATCAGCAGAAGAGATCGCATTGACCGTCGGCTTGGGCAAAGACGCGTTGCAGAGGCGAGCCCGCATCGGTTCGGACAAGACGCAGCGCCGCCTGCGCGAATTGGTAGAGGTGCTGAACAAAGTTGAGCCCCGCTTCGGCTCGGAACTGATGGCCTATGCATGGTACCGGTCAGAGCCCCTGCCCGGCTTTGATGGCCGGACAGCCATGCAGCTGGTGCAGGAAGGCAAAGCTCAGCAAGTTCTGGAATACATCGATGCGGTCGATGCGGGCGTCTTTGCCTGATGCCGCTGAAAGATGGACGCTACACAGGGCCACTCTATCGCGCCCTGAACCCGGTCTATGCGCGTGAACCTCTGTCCGGACGAGGGGCTGAACTCTATGGAGGGCGCTTTAACGCCAAGGGCACCCCTGCCCTCTACACCTCGCTGGATCCCGCGACCGCTCTTAGAGAAGCCAACCAGGTAGGCAGCCTGCAACCCACGATCCTGGTGTCCTACAAAGCCGACCTTGGGC
Source organism: uncultured Actibacterium sp. (assembly GCA_964346965.1). Taxonomy (GTDB): domain Bacteria; phylum Pseudomonadota; class Alphaproteobacteria; order Rhodobacterales; family Rhodobacteraceae; genus Actibacterium_B. Next base: position 19,909 of record CAYFXM010000013.1, read on the forward strand.
CTATTTTCGATACCCGCGATCAGGACAAGCTCGAACGGTATGGTGTGACCGAGGCGATGCTTGCCGACTCTGCATGGCGCATGAAGATGCTCGATGGCCAATTGGTACCGACACAGGAGCTAGCACGCGCCCTTATAGCAGATCGGTTTGCGGGGCTTCTGATCCAAAGCTTTGCGAAGGGTGCGTCATCAACGGACTTCAACATCGTCCTGTGGGCCTGGACTGCCAACAAGGGTTCTTTGGAAGTGGTGGATGACGAAAAGCGGCTGTCGCGCATGTGAGTTGTGAGACTTGGTGCCGGATCTGTCCACCGCGGTGGACATCGGCGGGTCGGAGGTACATGGATTGACTGTGTAGTATCGCCCTAGTGGAATTTGGCTCTGTCGCTTTGATGCATGTGGCGAGACCGCGCGTCATTGGACTAGTTGATGGCCAGACGTCCACCGCGGTGGACACTAGGCGGTTTGCATAGCAGTTTTGGATAGACGCTTGATCAAAGCCACTGGATCAAACTGGTCTTGACGTTGGCCCAAGGTGATACTGTGAAAATACGCTCCAAAATCCCTGATGCGTTTTCCAAGCTGTAGCATGATGAAGATCGCGCATGACGCTTTCTGAGCTCCTACTGCATTCTTGGCTTTCTCAAATGTTTCTGGGTGAATCCCCATCATGGGTGCAAGAGTTCGAGCATGGTTTTCAATGTCCAACCAGTCTCTAAGTCTCTCTGTGGAGAACGATGTCGCTTGATCGCAGACTGAGGTTAGCAAGTCTGGTTTCAGAGCTTCATTGCCTGTGTTGCTATCTAAATCTTTTTTTTCTTCTTCAGACATAGATTGGTGCCGGACAGTTTGTCCGTCATTGGCGGGCAACTCCACAGTTTCTGGTGGGTTATCTGGGGTATACAAAGTCTGGCATTCTTTGTCCGTGTCGGCGAGCAGCGCGTGGTATTCGGTAAGGCTCAGCTTCCTGCGTAGAGCTTTCCGTGCGTGGTTGATGAATGTGTTGCTGGGATCATGCTCTTCCAAATGGGCGAGCTTTGTCAGGATCTGTTTGCGGACAAATATCCGATCCCGCCGGTTATTTTCCATCTCATGTGCGATGGCGATAAGCTCGCTCGCACGTTGGAGGAGGGGGGTTAGAGACAGTCCATAGCTGATGCATTCCCCGCTGGATGAGCGAACGCGGTAGCGCTTTCTGTTCGAGCTGTCATTGCGTTTGATGAACCCGAGTTCGACGAAGCGGTTGATGTGCCTGCGGAGTGTCCGTTCGTCGATTCCGCCGACGCGCTGGCAAATCGAGTCGTTGGACGCGAAAACCGTTTCGCCATGGCCGGGCTTCAAGAAACTGAGCATGGCTTGAAGTGTTTGGATATGGCCAGGACGCAGACCGAATACGCTACGTGCATCTCTTAGTGCCCTGAAGATGGTCCAGATGTCGGTTTCAGCCGCAGAAATTGAGCCGCGTGATGCATCAGCATCAGCGGTTCTGATCGATAGTTTTGTAAATGCCATGGTTTCTTCACGACGACCGTTCGGCCCACAACTTCCCAGTCTCTTCCCGAGATTTCGCTCAGAAAAAGGCAATAAAAACCCGTCCACCGAATCGGTGACTCTTGACCGGTTTGCTGGAGGTTGCTACATCATGAGTGCTAATCGAATGATGAGGGCTCTCCAGGGGAAACTTTGGGGGGCTCTTTTCTTTCTGGTCTTCGCTTTTCTCCTCTGCTCGAGTTACTCTGTGTGGCTCGGGGCTTAGGACCCAGAGCCGCTCTCATTCCGCCACTGTTCGAAGAGCTTCAAAAGCGCTGCCTCCGCGCGCTCTTCGATCCATTGGCCGAATTCTGGGTTGTCCTTCTTGGTGATCTTGATAGCGATCGTTTTCTGGTCGACTGTCAGCGTTCCCACAGAGCTACCGTCCCCATCTTTGACAACGGACGTTAGGCTGCGGTTGGCTTGCTTCTTGTCGCTACGCGCCTTGTTCGAGCAAGCCGAGTAGACTGCCTGAAACTTATCCGCGCTTGGAGTGTCGTCGGGCAGGGCGGCGATCACCTCTTTGGCTGTGTTCACCAGATCTATCTTTTTCGACAAAGCGGCCAGGTCACCCCATTGCCGTCGTCCGATGCCATGTGCCGGCCCGATCAGCTGTACAAGCCCTTCTGGCAGTTGCTCTATGACGACGCGATGATTGGACACGCCCTGCCGTGTCAAGCCGAGAGCATCCTGAATGACGTTTGGCTTGTAACCTGATTCCTGCATCTCTTTGATAAAAAGAGATTTCTCAATGAAAGACGGGTCTAGTCGGAGGTTGTTCTCTTGGCCCTGTGCGATCAGAGATGCGTCGTCATCCAGGCTTCGAACGATCGCCTTGACCGTTCCGCCGACCATGCGGATCGCTGCGAGCCTGCGTCGTCCGTAGATGATACGGTATCTGTCCGGTTGCGCTGATGGACGGACCATAATTGGTACTTGTTGCCCATGCTTGCGAATGCTTTCGGCCAACTCATCAATACTGGAATCCTCCAGCACCAACCGATCGCGCAGACCATCCATGTCAATCTGATCGGGCTCGATGTCACGGATCGAATTCGCGGTAATCTCGCGCAAAGAGTCGCGCAATCCGCCAACAGATCCTGGCAGTTTTGCTGCTTTTGGCGGGGTAGGGGAGGGGGCCGCGCTCTCCTTCTCGTCCTTTGGAGGCTGATTGAAGATATTTCGGGCCATCAGCGACGCCCCCATGCCATTTGGATTGTCTGTTCCAACTCATCTCCAACGCCATTCACGCTGGTCAGAGCGCGATCAATCGTTTTTCTAATGAATTGGCTCGGATCAACTTCGTAGACGGTTTGCTGGGTCATACCGGCGTCCGAGATTGCTGTAGATTTCAGCATTGGCTCAGTCATGACCTGTCCGGCCAAGATCGATCTCAGGTAGCCCGCCATCTGGGTCTGAGGCCCGTCCGACGGCTCGTATCTCGTGATCAAGAACTTTACGAAGTCCCATGTAACGCGCCTGCCAATGGCTTCTTCGACAGCCTTTACCGTTTCCGAAGCAAGTTTCAGGAACTGGCTCATTGAAGCAATGTCGAGCATGCCAGGCACGACCGTTACTAGGAGTCCCGTCGAGGCTGCCAACGCCGTTAGGGTCAGAAAGCCAAGTTGAGGTGGGCAGTCGATCAGAACGATGTCGTAATTCGCCTCTACTTCCTCAAGCGCTAAGGCAAGACGCTCCGCAAATATGGGTTGCACCCGGCGGGCGAGGGCGTTTGCCGTCTCAGTTTCGTATTCCGAGAGCATCAGGCCCGCTGGGACCATATCGAGCTTATGGAAGTAGGTTTTTTGGATGACGGCTGAGAGCGGAACTTGTTCCTCATATCTCAGGGCATCATAGATTGTGCCGCCTTCGGCGAACTCGAGCTCTGGCCGAAAGCCGAAAAAGGTGGTCAAACTTGCCTGCGGATCGAGATCCAAGACCAACACTCGGTAACCTCGCAAAGCATACCGTTGTGCAAGATGGATCGTTGCTGTTGTTTTTGACGATCCGCCTTTGAAATTGACGACAGATATCACCTGGAGACGATCGCCTTCACGTCGACCGGGGCGGTAGCTTTCTGCGTTCTTTCCGGTGCGCCCCAGAATGTCGCGCAGCTTATCGATCTCTTGGGCTGTGTAGAACCGGTGTCCGCGGTTGTCTGTATGAACTTCCGGGAAGCTGCCGTCCTTGTGCCGGTTGCGCAGGTTAGATGTGCTAACGCGCAGGAGGCTGGCAACTTCGGTAGAACTGAATCGGCGCAGGGACTTTCGTTCTTCGGGCTCGAAAGCGATCTTCATCTGGCGATCCAAAGATTCAGCCAGATTGTCGGCAAATGCTCCGATGTCGGAAGAGCCTATGCCTTGCGCGTATCCAACGTTACGATCATCCATGTCCTGCCGCCCACTCTCGGCCTCTGTTGAGGCTCTTGGTCATTCTGACGGTGTACAGCGCGACTGACGCGTTTTACCGTCAGAATGGGAATGCCACGATCAAGTGAGTCCGGCAAGAAGAATCTAGATGTAGTGTGAAAGTTATCCACAGCACCAATACGTACAGTCACATCAAGATAACTGCAAGTTGTTGATTTTATGGTGATAAATCCAAAAGACCGTGCTTCAAGCCATTCATGGGGATTGTTTGGATGGTATTGGCTAAACCCATGCAACCAATGGCACAATTGACCTTCTGACGGTGTTTAGAGCGATAGATTCAGCTGTTTGAGCCTCTGCTAGTTACAGTTGGGAGTGAGCCGATTCTGATGAAATTAGGCCAAGCCGCTCCGCTCGTTCGAGCAACATTTTGACCGAAGACGGCTGCCAGCTGGCACGACCTCGAGGGGTCCGTTCGCGCATCGACTCTAGCCGATCGCAGATCGCCTGCAGCGTGATTTCGGGGTCCGCGCCTTTGATCGCTGCGACGATGGCCGGCAGGCGGTCATCGGTTTCGCGGCGTCCGGCGCGGCCAAGCACCTCGGCAGGAAGGAACCCGTCGCGCACATATGCTTTCACAGCGCGGAGCAGTCGGCCTTGTGTCCAATGGTGATCTGGGGGCAGGGGGGCATTGATAATTCGCAGCACGTCTTCCCAAGCCATATCGGGGCGCAGGCGGCGCACATGAGGCACCCAATCCTGCGCGGTCTCGTTCAGGCGTTCCATATAGCCGTCCTGCCGTGCCAGCCGCACCTTGCGCAGCGCGGCGGGATCCTTGGCGCGTAGCCCTGGGTTGCCGCCTACGCGCCCTTTGGCGCGCGCAGAGGCAAGCCCGGCCTTTGTGCGCTCGCGGATCAGAGCGCGTTCGAACTCAGCCGCAGCGCCCAGAACCTGCAACGTGAACTTGCCCTGGGGCGAGGCAGTGTCGATCGGGTCCTGGAGCGAGCGGAAGAACGCCCCCTTTCCCTCCAGTCTTTCGATCACCTCCAGCAAGTGCGACAGAGATCGCGCAAGCCGGTCGATCCGCCCAACGACCAGCGTATCGCCGCTCTGGA
>CAYFXM010000014.1:0-24769 GCA_964346965.1 uncultured Actibacterium sp.
AGTAATCGATCACCGATTTTGAAACCAAAAAGCCCGGGCCGAAGCCCGGGCTTTTCCATGAGTAGGCGGTCGTTATTCCGCCGGAACTGCGGCTGCCGGAGCAGATTGGCGACCAAAGTGCATCCGGTTCAGTTTCAGCACCAGCAGGATCATCGCCACCTGCAGGATCAGCGCCGGGGCAGTTGCGATCCAATAGGCTGCGCCGAACTTGGCGATCAGACCAGTGGCAACCAGCCCCTTGTTGACCCAGAAGTGGATCATCACCGACAGGCCGACACCCGGACAGACCAGCGCATAGGAGCCTGCTGAGCGCTTTCCACCCTCAGCCAAAAAGGACTGCGCGTATTTCTGGCGGCGCAGGATCGCGAGGCCAAGCAGGCCGAACAACACCTGAACCGAGATTAGCTTGGTCAGCAGCATAAAGGCTTCACCCGCGCCACCATGCACGTCAAAGGTGGTGTGTAATCCGTGGTTCAGGCGAACCAGCGCGATGCCGATAACGGTCAGCAGCGGGATGACAATCATCAGGGTCGGGGCGGCCTCTGGGTTGGTGCCGTGTTGCACCATCGAAACGACGGCCAGAACCATGGCAACCAGCGCGATGATCGACGCGGCGATGATGAAGAAGGTCGACAGGGTCAGCGAGGTGCCGACGATCCAAGCAGTTTGCGACATGGCCGCCGGCGCTGCCAGTCCAACGCCAACCATCGCCAGAGCAAAGGCCGGTAGCATCTGCGCGAAAGAGTTGTTGGCCTTGGTGTCAAACCCACCGTCACCCAGTACGCGGCCAAAGAACTGACCCAGAAGGCGGAAGGCGAAAATGCCGATGGCGACGAAGGTGATGATGGCGAGCGGGAACAGGTACTCGACCACGTTCCACAGGCCCGGTACGAAGACGAGGCCAAGGATGAAGCCGACGTTGACCGACATGGCCAGCGCCAGCGGCATGGCTTTCATCTGCGATTCCGCGTTGGTGCCTTTGATGGCCTCATAACCGCCGGATTTCTTGAAGCCGCTGACTTGGCGCAGGTTCCAGATCAGGGTTTTGAAATGCATGAACGCCATGAAAGCGATGCCCAGAAGCGCGACCGCGACCATCGCCTGACCCAACAGGTCCTGGCTGGTGGCGTATTGCACGATGTCTTCAAACACCGGCACCGGCTGGCCGGGATGCGGTACCCAGAACATCAGATACATGAAGAAGGTCACCACAAGGCCCCCGGCCCCCAGAGAGGCTAGGAAGTAGAGTGGCGAATAGTGTTCCTCGGCGACGGGTCGGATCGAACCAGACATGGTGAGTCTCCTTTAGATAGGTCATCCGTTAAATCTCGGGATAAACCTAGGGTCGGGAGGGCCCGTCTTATGTGACTTTGGTTACTTAACGACTGTGCATCAGTGCAGGTTAAATTGTGCGAACGGTCTTTTGTGTGCGTTGGCTGCGCCAGATAAACGCGGCGATAAAGGCGGCCGTCAGAATCAGGATGATGGTCGGGGCGGGGGCGCTGTCCAGCCAAAAGCTGGCATAGACTCCACCCAGACAGGACAGGACCGTGACGGAAATGGCCACCATCAGCATGGTCGAAAACTGGCGGGTCAGCAGAAAGGCAATGGCCCCCGGCGCGATCAACAGACCGATGGCGAGGATGATCCCCACCGCTTTCAACGTGGCCACGATGGTCAGAGACAAGACCGCCAGCAGCCCATAGTGCAGCACCTTCACCGGCAGGCCAGCTGTCTGCGCTTGTGCAGGATCAAATGCGTGCAGCAGCAGGTCTTTCCACTTCACTATCAGGATCAGAGTGACAGGGATGGCGATCAGCGCGGCGGTCCACAGGTCGCCGGCTCCGACGCCCAACATGTTGCCGAACAGGATATGGTCCAGATGCACATCGGTTTGGATCTTCGTGTACAGAACGATCCCCAGCCCAAACATGCCAGAGAAGACCACACCCATCACTGTGTCCTGCTTCACCCGGCTGTTGCCCGACAGATACCCGGTCGCCAGCGCGCAGGTCATGCCTGCCGCGAAGGCGCCGATCAGAAGGGGGATGTTTAATAGATAGGCCAGAACGACCCCCGGCAGGATCGCGTGGCTGATGGCGTCACCCATCAGCGACCAGCCTTTCAGGACAAGGAAACACGACAGGATCGCTGTCGGCACCGCGATGATCACCGAAATCCAGAAGGCGTTGACCATGAAGGCGAACTGGAAGGGCATCAGAAGCGTGTCCATCATGCCTCCAACGCTTGGGCCGCGCGGCGGCGGGCGGCAAGGATGCCGTGTTTCGGGGCAAAGACGAAGGCGGTCAGGAAGACACCGGTCATCAGCACGACGATCACGCCACCGGTGGCCCCATCAAGGAAGTAGCTCAGATAGGCGCCAAGGAAGCTGCACCCGGCTCCGATCACGACGCTGACCATCAGCAGGCGCGGGAAGCGGTCGCAGAGCAGATAAGCCGTGGCACCGGGGGTCACGACCATCGCGATAACAAGGAATGCTCCGACCGTTTGCAGGGCCGCGACGCAGCAGGCCGACAGCAGGGTGAAGAACAGGATCTGCAGCCGCTCTGGCCGCAGGCCGATGGATCGGGCGTGGTTTTCATCGAAGAAGACCACCATCAGGTCCTTCCATTTCACCAGCAGGATCGCGAGCGAGACAAATCCGATAATCGCCAGTTGCAGTGTATCACCCGGTGTCACGGCCAGAATATTGCCCAAGGTGATCGTCTGGATGTCCACCGAGGCCGGCGAGATCGAAACCATGAACAGCCCCAGCCCAAAAAAGCTGGTGAAAATGAGCCCGATAATGGCGTCCTCTTTCAGCCCGGTGCGCTGGTTCAGGAACAACATGGCCCCCGCTGCCAGACCACCCGACAGGAAAGCGCCCAATGCGAAGGGCAGGCCCAGCATATAGGCCCCGGCCACGCCGGGCACGATGGAATGCGACAGCGCGTCACCGATCAGAGACCAGCCTTTCAGCATCAGATAGGCCGACAGGAAGGCACAGACCGCCCCCACCAGCGCCGAGACCCACATGGCGTTGGTCATGTAGCCATAAGTGAAGGGTTCCAGCAGGATCATCCGTCGCCCCGTGTCCGGGTCTTGTCGTCGTAGACGACCATCGGGCGCTCGTCGTCCGACAGGATGGTCACGCCGCGCGCGTCTTCGTCGTCGTGCAGCTCTTTGCCCTCCAGCACGAAGTGGCGCAGTACTCCGCCAAAGGCCATTTGCAGGTTTTCCGGGGTGAAGGTGGTCTCGGTCGGGCCGTCGGCAAGTACCGTTCCCTTGACCAAAACCGTACGGTCGCAGAACTCGGGCACCGAGCCAAGGTTGTGGGTCGACACCAGCATCACACGGCCTTCAGCCCGCAGGTCGCGGAGCAAGGCAATGATGGCCTCTTCGGTTTTGACGTCGACGCCGGTGAAGGGCTCGTCCAACAGGATCACCTGACCCTCTTGCGCCAAGGCGCGGGCTAAGAAGACACGTTTGCGTTGGCCGCCAGACAGCTCTCCGATTTGGCGGTGGCGATAATCGGACATGCCGACCCGCGACAAGGCCTGATCCACGGCCTTGCGGTCGGCTGCGCCGGGGCGACGCAGGAAACCCATGTGGCCGTAGCGGCCCATCATCACCACATCCTCGACAAGAACCGGGAAGGACCAGTCGACCTCTTCGGCCTGTGGGACATAGGCGACGGTGTTTTGACGAAGGGCTTGTTTGACAGTCTGGCCCATGACCGAAATGTCCCCGGTGGCGACGGGCACAAAACCCATGATCGCCTTGAACAGGGTCGATTTCCCGGCCCCGTTGACCCCCACCAGCGCGGTGATGGTCCCTGTGGGCAGGGTAAAGCTGGCGTCCCGCAGCGCAGTCAGCCCATTGCGATAGGTGACAGTTACCCCTTGGGCCGACAGGCCGATGGAGGTGTTATCCTTCGGCACCGGTCAGGCCTTTCGCAAGGGTTTCGGTCGTGACACGCAGCAGGTCGAGGTAAGTGGGCACGGGGCCGTCCGCCTCGGTCAGGCTGTCGACATAGAGAACGCCGCCGTAACGGGCGCCAGTTTCACGGGCGACTTGTTTGGCCGGGCGGTTGCTGACAGTGCTTTCGCAGAACACAGCCGGAATGTTGTTGGCTTTCACCCCATCGATGACCTTGCGCACCTGTTGCGGTGTGCCGGTTTGGTCGGCGTTCATCGGCCAGAGATACAGTTCTTTCAATCCGAAATCCTTGGCCAGATAGCTGAATGCGCCTTCGCAGGACACCAGCCAACGTTCACTTTCTGGCACCAGCTGCACCATCTCGCGAAGGGGCTCGATCGTCGCGCTCAACTCCGATTTATAAGCTTCGGCATTCGCGGCATAGACCTCGGCATTGGCCGGATCGTGTTCGGCCAGGGCATCGCGGATGTTGTCGATATAGACCATAGCGTTGTCCAGCGACATCCACGCGTGAGGGTTGGGTTTACCGGTGTAGGACCCCTCGGCAATGCTGATCGGCGTGATCCCATCGGTCAAGGTGGCCTGCGGGATGTCGTTGAGGTTCGAAAAGAACTGCTCGAACCAAAGCTCAAGGTTCATCCCGTTCCACAGAACCAGATCGGCATCCTGAGCGCGAATGATATCGCGGGGAGTAGGCTGGTAGCCGTGAATCTCGGCGCCCGGCTTGGTGATCGAGACGACTTCGGCCGCATCACCCGCAACGTTCTGCGCCATATCTGCAATGACGGTGAAGGTTGTCACCGCTTTAAATTTTTCGGCTGCGTATGCCGGGTTTACCGCTGTCAAACCACAGAGAATTGCGAATGTCAGAGCACGTAGAGTCATTAGGAACCTATTGTTAAGTGATTTAGAGTGCATATGAGAGTCATTCGCAACAAGTCAACTAGTTAAGAATGATTCTCAAAAAGAAATCGTCTCCTCGCTGGAAATTGAGGTGAAATTGCCCGGGATTCGAGCGTAGGGTCGCGCAAACTCTGTGCAAATCGGGGAATGTCGTGATGCCAAAAACCAAAACAAGCCTGTCGCGCCGTCAAGTTCTAGCCGCGGCCACTGGAATCGCGGTTGTTGGAATTGGGGCTGCCGGCTGGTGGTCCTTGAGTTCACGAGCCGCGGTTGCCGGTGAAATTCTCGCCGCTGATCGCGCCTATGAAATGCTCTCGGCGGGAAAGGTCACCTTGGTCGATATTCGCAGACCAAAGGAATGGGCACAGACCGGTGTCGCCGAAGGAGCCGAACGACTGGACATGCGGCGCAGGGATTTCGTTGCCGCGCTCGACACGCTGGTGGATGGCGACCGGTCGGCACCCGTAGCCCTCATCTGTGCGACGGGCGGTCGGTCGCGATGGCTGAGCAACGCATTGTCCGAAGCCGGATACACGCAGATTTACGACGTGTCAGAAGGAATGATGGGCTCGCGTGTTGGTCCGGGCTGGTTGCGGCGCGGTCTTCCAGTGGTCAAATAATACGCGCCGTGCTCTATCGTTCCGCCGCGCAGGAGGCCGTGAGTCGGTACAGCCCGATCTCGGCGCGTCGATAAGCACCGCTTGTCTGCGTCAGAAGCTGAAGCGGCGCGGTGGATTTGGCGCAATCCGGCAAGCTTTTGGGATTGCCAACAAAGAGCACCTCTCCGGGCAAATCGTCAGGCAAGGGATAGCTTTGCGCATAGTGGTTCATCGCCCTGCCTTTTGGCGGGGTCGAGTAGAAACTGATCCCAGTGTCGCGCCCTGTATAATGAAGGTCAGCAAGGATGTTTCGGCTGGTCGCCACGATCGCGTCCAGATCCTCTGACCGCGCGGCCTGAATCAATGTCTCGCTCATCTCGTCGAGCCCGGTGTAGCGCTCGAGAATTTTCAAATCATCCGCGAAAACGGCGAGAACTGGAATGACAAGGCAAAGCGCGGAGTTCAGGCCGAATGACGCGATCAGCCAGCTCCGTGTCAGCCATGGCAGAACGGCGAGGCTTCCCGCCAGATAGGCCGCTGCCGCCCAGTTGGCATAGGCATTCGACAAAAGCGCCTGCACACAAACCAGCGTAATAATCGGCAAGGACAACATCTGCAGAAACCCAAGCGGCCACCGGCGCGTGCGGAAGGGCTGCCAAAGAAGCGCTGCCATAAGGATCGGGCCAAACACAGCGAACTGTGACCCAAAGAAACTGGCCAGATTGCCGTAGTTCAATCCTGCGCGCACGCCGGGATCACGCACCCAGCTGGCATTGTCCATCGTGTGCTCAACCGTGGTGAAGCCGTTCATTAGATTCCAGATCAGGTTCGGCGATATCGTCACGACAAAGGCCAGAAGGATCAGTCCTGCATTCCGCCACCCCGGTCGTGCCTGAGGGATCAAAAGCGCCGCGACACCCCCGAAAAGCAGGTAGTAGACCGCAGCGTATTTCGCCATGAACCCCAGCCCAATAGCCACGCCGGTCAAGACGGCCAGCGCGCCGCCACCACGCTCCAATAAAGCGAGATACCCGGCCAGCGCCAAAGCGAGGAAGGGGAATAGCACCGTATCGGTCGACATCTGCACCGAGCCAACAGCGACCACCGGCAGGGTGACATAGCCAACCGCAACAACGAACCCGGCCCGACTATCCCAAAGCCGTGAGGCGATACCACCAAGGATCAGGCCAGTCGCGGCATGCAGGAGGGGCGCGGGCAGACGCACCCAGAATGGCGCGTCGCTTCCGGCCAGCTCGGTGACTGCCCGGATCAGCCAACCGATTAGCGGCGGCTTAGAATAATACCCGAAGGCCAGATCCTGACCCCACAGCCAATACTGCGCCTCGTCCACGAACAGGTCCATCCGGCTGAACCAAAGCAGGCCCACCCGATAGGCCGTGATCGCCAGAACCAGAACCAGCGTCAGACCGAGCCAGTTGCGAGGCCTAGGCTGCGTTGCGGCGTTCGGCATAGATCAGCCAAAGATTGCGTATGTAGATGAATAGCCCCATCGACTGGCCAAGGATGAAGACCGGGTCCTGCCTATAGACGGCATAGGTGAACAGGATGATCCCGCCGCCAACCGAAAAGTACCAAAAGGCCAATGGCACGACCGACCGCTTCACCTTTTCCGAAGCGATCCACTGAACAAGAAAGCGGCCCGTGAACAGCAACTGCCCAAACAGGCCAAAGGCGACCCACCAGAATTCGGTCCAGCTTTCAACGCTGAGGAATTTGAACACCGTTTCGGCCATATTAATCCGCCTCGATCGGCTGTGCCTTTTTACGGCGGCGGATCAGCCAGGCGACGCCAATCAAATCGTAAATTCCGACCAGCGCCCGGTTCAGGTTGTTGTATTTCGAGCTGCCTGCCTGCCGCTCCATATGAGCGACGTCGACCAGTTTGATGTCCCACCCATCGCGTTTGAACAGGGCCGGAAGGTAGCGATGCATGTGATCGAAATAGGGCAGACGCAGGAAGGCATCCCGGCGGAAGCCCTTCAGGCCGCAGCCAGTATCACGCGTGCCGTCCTTCAGGATACGGGACCGCAGAGCATTGGCAAATTTGGACGCGTAGCGCTTCGACGCCGTATCCTGCCGGTTCACACGTTGGCCCGCGACAAGGCCGAGGCGCCCGGTTTCGTCTGCCAGGAGCGGTTCGTAGAGCTTTGGCAATTCCGACGGCGGGTTTTGCCCGTCGCCATCAAGCGTACAGATCACGCGGCCCTTCGCGGCCAGCACACCACTGTGAACGCCAGCGCTTTGGCCCGCTGAATTCGGATGCTGGACCAAGCGCACCATCGGCAATTTATCCTGCAACGCGCGAATCCGGTCGGCGGTTTCGTCAGTCGAACCGTCATCCACGGGGATAATTTCGAAACTGTCGAGAGAGGCGCAGGATTCAGCAATGCCACGGATCAATGCCTCGACATTCTCCGCTTCGTTTTTCATCGGGATTACGATCGAAACGGATGGCATCCTTGACCCCTGTGGAAAACCCGCCCGGTGCGGTTAAGTCTTGGGCGGGGTAACATCAATCCGGCGACCTGTCCACCACGGCACATTGGCTTATCGGCGCAGTAGCGTCTCGCCCGGCTCCAGCTTTGGTTCAAGTTCGATCCGCTTGCCAGAGCTTGATTCACCGGCCTCGCTGCATTCCAATATGATCTGGGCTGCGGCGACGCCGATCTCTCGGCGGCAGGCGTCCATTGTGGCGATCTTCTTGGGCAACCCCTCCAGAAGTTCAATTCCGTTGAAGCCGGCTATGCCCAACTGGCTTGGAACGTCGATACCCGCCATCATGCAATGCATCAGGCCACCGGCAGCAATCATGTCATTGGAGTAATACATGAAATCCAGTTCCGGGGTACGCTCCAGCATCGCCGCGGTCATCTCGCGCCCTTTTGCCAGGCCAGACCCGCCGGAATAGAATTCCTGATCGGCGATCTCGATACCCTTCTTGGCAAGGCCCTCTGTAAAACCTTCGAAGCGTTTTCGCGCGCGGTGATCAAGCGGCATCTTCGTGCCCAGGAAGCCGATATTCTCGTATCCGGCCCGGGCAATCCGCTCGGCCATGATCAAGCCCGCGCGGCGATGAGAAATGCCGACAACGGAATCGATAGGCTCACCGTCAACATCCATGATCTCGACAATCGGAATCCCGGCGTTGCGCAACATGGCAGTCGCTGCTTCGCTATGCTCGATCCCGGCGATAATGACACCAGAGGGGCGCCAGGACAGCATTTCATACAGAACCGCTTCTTCCCGCTCCGGACGGTAATGGGTAATCCCCACAACCGGTTGCAACGACGATTCTTCTAGCACGCTGGAAATCCCGGTCATGACCTCTGGAAAGACCATGTTCGACATCGACGGGATGATCACGCCTATAAGATTGACCCTTTGCGAGGCCAATGCACCGGCGATTTTGTTTGGCACATAGCCCAGCCGTTTCGCGGCTTCCAACACCTTCTGCCGCGTCGCATCGCTTACATCCCCACGGTTGCGCAACACCCGGCTCACCGTCATCTCGCTGACCCCCGACGCTTCTGAAACATCGCGGAGTGTCAGGGGGCGGGCGGCGCGGGGAGGGGCGACTTGAGACACGGGCATACTTTCTTCGAGTTTCGACGCTAACAGTTAGCGCCATAAATACATGTTAGACAAGGGCGCACAGCCTGTCATTCAATTGGAAAGGTGGGTTGAAAACCGTCGCGCGACCCGCGAAAAGAGGTCTGTCCGGCCCCGTGGCTCAACTGGATAGAGCAGCCCCCTCCTAAGGGGCAGGTTGCAGGTTCGAATCCTGCCGGGGTCGCCAAAACCACCTGAAAAATATGGCTTATTTACAGGACGTTGTGCGGAAGCTTGCAAAAAGCCCCGCCAGCTTTCGCGGCGAAATCGGCTGAAACGGCCGATTTCTCGTACAAAACCTGTACAAAATTCGCACGTTTGTGCGCATTTAAGGGGGCAATTATGAGCCGTCATAGTTTTGATCCCGAAATCGCTGGACGTGTGGGTCTCAATGCAGCGGTGATTTTCCAGAACATCACCTTCTGGATCGAGAAGAACCAAGCCAATCGCCGGAACCTTCGAGACGGGCGGTATTGGACCTACAACTCTATCTCGGCCTTTGGCGAGTTGTTCCCTTATCTAAGTGAAAAGCAGATCCGAACAGCGCTCGAAAAGCTGGTCAGCGCAGAGTTTCTAATCAAAGGCAATTTCAGCGATGATCGTTATGATCGAACCTGCTGGTATGCCTTGGGCAACTCCATTTGCCCGAATGGGCAAATCGATCCGTCTGAGCGGGAAAATGATGCATTTGCCCCTGAGGGCAAGCCATCTGCCCCAGAAGGCAAATCCTATAAGAACAGATATAAACCATATCAAAAACCAAATCCTTCGCACGCGAAGGCGGCGGTGGAGGATGAGGTTTCAGAAAAGATTTTGTCCGCCTATCCCGAGGATCGCATTCGCAACAAAGCGGTTTGCCTTTCACAAATCCGCCAAGCGTTGGCCGATGGAGTGGATGCCAAGGACTTCGAGGAAGCAGTGCGGGCCTATGCAATCGAAAGCGAAGGCTTCACCCGCTCGAAGGTGTGCTTCTCCGACAATTGGTTCTCCTCTGGCCGCTGGCTGAAATACCTTCAGGACGTGGAGGAGGCGCGAGAAGCAGGCAAAGCCAAAGAGGCCGAGTTGCTGAAAGGCTTGGCCGACTGGGTCACAGACAAACATCCCCTTTGCCGCCACATCACGCCCGGCCAAGTGACCGCGTTGCTGGCCGCGAAGCTTGTCAGCCCAGCTGAAATCGAGGCGGCGGGGCTGAGAGCATGAGTGCGACCGATCCCCACAATGAGCAGAGAGCAAGGTTACCCGCCGATTACATCGACGGGACTTGTGAGGGGCGGCAAGCCTCCCCTTCAAACCCCAACCTGACGCGTGCAAGCGGCGTCAAAGAAGGCCTTTCCGAGAGCGTGATCTTTCGATGCACCCCGTCGGAAAAAGCGGCGCTTGTGGCCAAAGCGCGCGCCGCTGGCCTGCCCAATGCTACGCTGATGCGCGAGGCCTTGGGGCTGACCGAGGCACGTCGGCGCAAGCCCATCCCTCGTGTTGACCCGAGGCTGACCTTTGCGATTGCCCGTGTCGGCGGCAATCTCAATCAGCTTTCGCGTTGGATCAACAGTGCGGTCAAATCCGGCCGCGCGAGCCAGATCGATGCGCTTCAGGTCGCGACGCAGCTGGTGATCATCGAACGGCAGTTGGCGCAGATCGTGGCGGCACACACAGGCGGTGGCAAATGATCATCTCGTTCTTCTCCACCGGCACTGGCGGCGGTGCGGCCCCCGTGGATTACCTGACAGCTCGCGAAGTGCTGGCCTATGACGAGAACCGCAATCTGATCCGCGACGACACCGGCCAGCCGCAAACCAAGATCCGCGACCCGCTGCCCGAGGTGCTGCACGGTAACCCCGACCAAACCCGTGACCTGATCGACGCGAGCCCCAACAAGTGGAGCTACACGGCAGGCGTCATCAGCTTTGCCGATTGCGATGATCCCAGTCCCGACGCCCAGCAAGAGGCCATTGAGCTATTTGAGGCTCTGGCCTTTGCTGGGCTGGACAGGGATCAATACGATTGTCTCTGGGTGCGCCACTCGCATGAGGGCAACGTCGAGCTGCACTTCTGCGCGCCACGCCTTGAGCTCAGCACCGGCAAGGCGCTGAACATCGCTCCGCCGGGACATGAGAACGCCTTTTCCAGCCTGCGCGACCTGTTGAACAAGACGCACGGTTGGGCAGACCCTTTGGACCCAGAACGCGCCCGTGAAGTGAGAGCGACGATTGAAGCGCCGACGCGCGCGCAAGGTCGCGAAGAGCTGTACGATTGGATACTCGATCAGATCAGCGTCGGCATCATCACTGACCGCGCTAGCATGATCGACGCACTCACTGACGCGGGATTCGAGATCCCCCGTGCCAGCAAAAATTACATCACAGCCAAAGACCCCGACACCGGTGAGCGCTGGCGCTTGAAAGGAGAGATTTTCCATGACGACTGGCAAGCCGAACCGCCTCGCCGAGAAATTGAATGCAGACATGGAGGCGGTACGCAGCGACAACGCCGCCTTGATGGCATCTCAGCTAGAGAGCTTCAGGAGCGATTTCAGCAGCATTGCGACCAGCGCACTGCATACAATCGAGACCGATATCAGGTTCTTTCTCAGCGACAGCAAGAGCGAGTTGGAGAGGCGGAGCGAGACGATCCGCCGCTGGTTGACGATCTCGCCCTGGGTGATCGTGGGGATGGTCTCAGCCTGGATCGCGACGGTGCTGATCGCGAGTTGGTTTTGGACGGGTTTGATTTCACGCTCGGAGATGGCGAGGCTTGGCCTGACACGGATCGAACAGGCTGGGCAGACATGGGTGACGCTGGACCCGAACCGGACCGAACTGAAGACCTGCACGATAGCGCAAAAGCCCATCATCTGCATCGAGATCAAGGAGCCTTAGATGACCAATCCACCGACAACACCCCTGACAACATTGGAGCGCGAATTACTCGCATCCGTCGAGCGGTTGGTGACGGCCTGCGAGAGCTCGGCCAAGGAATTGAACGCCTTGGAGAAACGCTCGACCAGCAGGATCGAAAGCAAAGTGAATGGCTTGGCGCATTGCGTGGCGCTATTGATGAAATCACATCTCACGTCCGTCACCACATTGGCCGACTTGCTGCGCGAGGAGCAGAATTACGAGACGCTTCAGGCGGGATTAGAGACCAGCTGGAATCTAGCGAAAGACGCCGAGAAGCGACTGAAAGAGAGTTAGACGCGAGAGATAGCCACCGCAGCGTGAGCCACTCGCTTTGGTGATATCGTGATTGTCGTAGAGCTGGCGAACGCAGCTTGCATCATATGCACTTCGCGGTTGCTTTTTATTGAAAGCTAGGTCACGCCGAAAATTAAGGTACCCCCTCGATGTGATGGGGATTTTGAGCTTCGAACAATTGACGTCCAGTCTTTCTTTGCGCATTTCTCCGTTGCAAAAGGCGCTCTCAACATCAGTATGCATCTGGCGCTTCTACTTTCCATTCAAACGTAACCTGAACCCAAAATTTCGAAAGGTAGAACTTCGTAGCCAAGTCAATGCCAATAGTCTTACTCCTGCACGATTGCGCCACGATGACCGACGACGATAGACGCGCGCGCATGTCCTGCGCGCATTGCATTATAGAGGTCACCTTCGGTCAGAAGAGATGCGAGAAATGCGCCGCCAAAGCTGTCCCCTGCTGCGGTTGTATCGACAATCAATTGCGCAGGTGGGTATTCGATAGACACGTCATTAGGTGCACCGATTGGCAGAGGTCCGCATATACCCCGCTTCAAGGCACCAGTTGGAACGCCATATTCTCTAAACCTTTCAAGCACATGACCTGTGGTCTTGTCGCCAAACAAAGCGCGCTCATCGTCTTCGGACGGAAGGCCAACATCACAGAGCCTCCAGGCTCGTTCTACAACACGGCGTGCCTCACTCAAATCTTCCCAGAGCCTTGGTCTAAAGTTGGAATCGAAGACAAATTTTCCGCCTCGGCCTTGAAAAAGCTCAATCCAATCGAGAAATCTATCGCGTAGCCATGCGGGTAGAATTGCCAGTGTGATGGCCGATGTGTAAATGACATCAAATCCCTCTAGATCCTCAAAGCTTGCGCTGCCGTCAGGGCATTGGAATAAGGTCCGTGCGGCAGAGTTTTCCCGCCAGTAGGAGAATTCCCGTTCGCCAAAGTCATCGACACTGATCGAATAGATGCCAGGCAAAAGGTCAGGATGACGTTTGATGCTTTCAGATGAAACCTTATGTTTGGCAACAAAGTCCAATATCCGGTCAGATAGTCCATCGCAGCCAAGAACAGAAACAAAGGCAACTTCGTGCTCGACCGGCAGGTCACGCCGCAGATAGATCGCGGTATTCAATGTGTCCCCCGCGACACCAAGACAAGCGTTGTCCTGCGCGCTATCCAGTGACAGCTCGATCATTGCCTCGCCTACACATGCAATCTTCATTGTGCTCAGCGCCCCATCCAGCCGCCGTCCACCGTCAGAACTGTGCCGTTGACATATTGTGACGCATCAGACGCCAGAAAGACCACCGGCCCATCAAAGTCCTCGGGCTTGCCCCAGCGGCCTGCTGGAATACGACCGAGGATCGCTGCGTCGCGGTCGGGGTCGTTTCTCAGATCTTGCGTGTTGTCGGTGGCAATATAGCCCGGTGCAATGGCATTTACATTGACGCCAAACCCAGCCCACTCATTGGCAAAGGCCTTGGCAAGCTGACCAATTCCGCCTTTTGATGCGGCATAGCCAGGCACATTGATGCCGCCCTGAAATGTTAGGAGAGACGCCGTGAAGATGATCTTGCCCGAGCCTTGCTTGACCATTGTCTTGCCAATTTCGCGAGTCAGTCTGAACTGAGAGGACAGATTGACCTCGATCACCTCATCCCACAGGTCATCGCCATGCTCGGCTGCGGGGGCGCGTTTGATGGTGCCAGCATTGTTGACGAGGATATCAATCTGCCCGACATCCCGCGTGACTTGTTCAGCAAATGCCAGAATGGCCTGTTTGCTGGAAAAGTCGCAAGCGTATCCGCGAAAGGACCGCCCAAGCGCGACAACGTCCTGTTCAACGGCGCTGCCCGTTGTTTCAAGGGTTGCACTCACGCCAATGACATCGGCGCCAGCCCGCGCCAAGGCGATTGCCATGCCGCGCCCAATGCCGCGTTTGCAGCCGGTAACCAGTGCGGTCTTACCGCTTAGATCGAAGAGGTTCTCTACAGTCATGAGTCTTCCAGATGTTGAGTGTATGGGATGGATGGATTTGGTTTTCTACCTGTAGATCATCTCTGGCAGCCACATTGACAACGCTGGGACAAAGGTCAGAAGCAGCAAAACGAGCACAAGCGGCACGAGGAACGGCGCCGTTGCGACGACACAGCGTTCAAACGGCACGTCTGATACTTTGGCTAGAACATAAAGAACCAAGCCCACAGGTGGCGTCAAAAGCCCGATCATCAAGTTGAGGATAAGGATGATGCCGAAGTGAACTGGATCAACACCGATTTGCATCGCCACCGGCAACAAAACCGGAGTCAAAATCGTGATCGCCGCCAAGGTTTCCATGAAACACCCGACCACCAGAACAATGAGCATAATGATCAGCAGTATCGCAATCCGATTTTCCGTAAATCCAAGCATCATTTCAGCGAACATTGGGGCAACCTGATTGGCAGTTAGGATCCATGCAAATATCGACGATGCAGCCACAATCATCATGATAGATGCGGTCGTTTCAACCGTATCCATCGACACGCGCAACAGGCGTTTGGCGTCCAGCGTGCGGTAGACAAACATCCCCAGAAACATTGAATAGGCCACGGCAGCAATCGCAGCTTCGGTTGGTGTGAAAATACCTGTCAGAATGCCGCCGACGATAATCAGTGGCGTAAACAGTGGCAGAATGGCCTGCCAGAATGTCGACAAAAACAGGCGCACTGAGAAACGTTCATCTCGCGGGTAGTTTCTGATTTTGGAAAAGATTGCGACCATGATCATCAGCGCGAATGCCATGAGCATTCCCGGGATCAAACCGGCTGCAAACAACTGACCGATCGAAGTATCTGCGATCACTCCGTAAACCACCAATGGCAGTGAAGGTGGGATAATCGGGCCGATCGTCGAGGACGCGGCAGTGATACCAACCGAAAAGTCGGTGTCGTAACCGGCTTCGCGCATGGCTTTGATCTCGATATTCCCAAGCCCTCCGGCATCGGCCACCGCCGCGCCTGACATCCCGGCAAAAATCACACTGGCCCCGACATTAACGTGCCCCAGACCGCCATACATCCAACCCACTGTCGCACGTGCGAAGGCAAAGATCTTTGTCGTGATTCCGGCCGAATTCATCAGATGGCCAGCCATGATGAAGAAAGGCACAGCAATCAGGGGGAAAGAGTTGATCCCATTGACCATGTTGTGAAGCACAACAACATTTGGGAGCCCGTCCAACATGACGAAAACCAACGACGCAACTCCCAATGCCACTGCAACCGGAGCACCGGCGATCAGCAAAAGAAACAACAGTATAAATAGTAGAGTAATAGCCATTTCGTGGTGCCGCCCGTCAGTTTGATATGTCGTGAAGTGAATGCTCTTCTAGCTCACGCAGAACAGCCTCAGGTGACTGGCGAATTTTTCGTACGAGCCAGTAGATTGAGAAGGCTGTCATCGCAATCAAAGCTGCTGCGACACACCAGTAAAGAAGGCTTTTGGGTATCTCGACCGATGCCATTTTGGTTCTTGTTTTTTGCGCCAATTCTACTGCCAGCATTGCTAGATAGCCGTAGAAGGCCAGTGAAAGTGCCTCCATAGATATGGTCAGCCATTTTCCGGCGCGTGGCGAAAGATAGCGGTAGAAGAATTCAAGGAAGATATGTGTGCCCTTGCGGGTGACTGAAATGGCGCCGAAGAAGGCGACGACGATCAGGAGATACCGCGCGATTTCTTCTGTCCAAGCGAGGCTGTCGTTCAGAACATACCGTGTGAAAAACTGAAGAAAGACAATGAAAGCCAACACCCACAGTGCGATCAGCCCTGGTAGGTCGACCGCCCCAAAGTCGGAAACATCGACGTCAGAGTCTTTGAAAATAATTTCGGGGCGCGCACTCTCGGCGCGCCCCTCCATTGGTTTCGGGTTATCTTGCATAACCGAACTCCCTACGTGGCTTTAGAGTTCGCCCAAGCGACGGAAGTGATCCATTGTGTAGGGAACATCGTCACCTGTGAGCATCGGCTTAACGGCATCCTGGAATGGTTTCTTGTCGACTTCGTTGACCGTAATGCCCTGCTCACGGAACCATGCGACTAGATCCAGCTCGGCCTGATTGATTTCTTCAGAGGCCTTCAGCGCGGCTGCATCAAGCACTTCGCGCACCACGGCGGCATCATCGCCAACACGGTCTAGGGCACTGTCAGATGCAATCACCAGCAACGAGTTCAGGATATGGCCTGTCAGGTTGATGTTGGTTTGTACTTCGTAGAACTTCTTGAACTGGATTGTTGGCAGAGGGTTCTCTTGGGCGTCAACAACACCTTGCTGAAGCGCGAGGTATACCTCAGAGAATGCCATCGGTGTCGGGTTTGCGCCGACTGCGTTCGGGAACATCAACATAACAGGTGAGTTCGGGACGCGAATCTTCAGGCCTTCCATATCAGCCGGGCTCAGGATCGGCTTGTTTGAGGTTACGTGACGCTGACCGTAGTAAACGAGGCCCATTACCTGGTTGCCGGTGGCGTCGTGATATCCCTCGGACAGTTCGGCAAACAGGTCGCTGTTACGATAGGAAAGCCAGTGATCCCAACCGCGCATAATGAACGGGTAATCGGAAATCGCAATCGGACCGTAGTAGCGCTCAACAAAGCTTGGTCCGGTGTAGATAATGTCAACTGCACCAAGGCCAAGGCCTTCGTTGATTTCAACTTCTTTGCCCAAAGTTGATGCCGGGAAAACGTTGATTTCAACGCGCCCTTCGGTGCGGTCCTTGATTTCTTCTGCGGCCCATTCAGCGACCTGATGATATGCAGACCCGGTCTCGTAAACATGAGCCCATTTCAGTGTTTCTTGTGCAAATGCTGCCGTTGGGCCAGCTAGTGCAAAGCAGCCAGCGGCTACAATTGATGCAAAATTCCGAATCGTCATATTTCTCTCCTTAAGCGCCCAATAACAGGCTGTTTCGCCGCAACCCTTTGTGTATTTCCTCCCAGAGAGTTGACGGCAACTAGTATACCTAATATACAAGTTAACAGCGAATGCAAGCTATTTGCCGAACCGCCATGCCTAACCTACACAGGACAACTGAAACGAATGACCAGGACAATGGGTAGACATCAGTTGCCGAATTCAAGAAAACGCGCGCAAAACGCCGCGCCGACCGAACAGGCGCGCTTCCGCGCCAAGGCCGCGCCCACCCTTGCAGAGATTGAGTATCGAAAGCTGCGCGACAGCATCATCTCGATGGAGCTGCTTCCTGGTATGCCCATCTCGGAAACCGAACTGGCAGTGCAATCTGGTGTCAGTCGCACTCCCATCCGCGAGGCCGTCTTGCGACTGGTCCGAGATGATCTGGTCGAGGTTGCGCCGAAATCCGGGACTTTTGTAGCGCGCATACCGGTTTCCGTTTTGCCCGAAGCACTTATCGCGCGTCGTGCGCTGGAGGGTGTTACAGCAGCTGCGGCCGCAGAAGATGCGTCCCGCAGCCAGAAGCTTGAACTGCAGGTGCTACTTGAGCGGCAACGAGAGTTTGCTGATATAGGTGACTTTGAAGGCTTCCACGCATCTGATGAGGCGCTTCACCAAAAGATTGCTGAGATCGGTCGCTTGCCAGGCCTGTGGACGATGGTTCAACAGGTCAAGATTCAGATTGATCGTTTCCGCCGCCTAACACTGCCAGAACCCGGTCGCATGCATATGGCGCTGCAGGAGCATATAGACTTTGTCACTGCCATCGAAAACAACGAGCCCGAAAGTGCACGGCAAAAAATGGACATGCACCTAAATGGTCTGCAACACCACATTAAGACCGTCGTCGATGCGCATCCTGACTTCTTCATCCACGACGCGGACCTTAACGATCTGGTTAATATCTAGGCCACCAAAACCCTATCGGGCACGCCCAACCAAAAATTCGGAGATACAATGTCCATTGATATTCGCCAAGTCTGCAGCCCTGCAGAAACCAAAATGTTCGACACCCAGAAACTACGTGAAAACTATCTGATCGAAGATACCTTCCGTGAGGGCGAAGTAATGATGACGTACAGTCACCTCGACCGCACCGTAGTGGGCGGAGCTGTTCCGGCCGGGACGGCGCTGACGTTGAAGTCAAATAAGCAAATCGGATCGCTAAATTTTCTGGATCGCCGCGAAATAGGCATCATCAATATTGGTGCGCCTGGGACGATCATAGCAGATGATGATCGCTTCGCCTTAGATGAGCTCGATTGCCTCTATCTGCCGATGGGTATCAAAGAGGTAACGTTCGAAAGCGCCGATGCGGCAAACCCGGCTCGTTACTACTTTATCAGCACGCCTGCGCATCATGCTTACAAAGCGCAAAAGATTACGCCGAAAGATGCCAACTTACTGGAGCTTGGCACGCAGTCGGATGCAAATGTTCGCGCCTTGCGACAATATATTCATCCCGATGTCTGCGATAGTTGCCAACTCGTAATGGGAATTACCACGATTGAGGATGGTAGTGTCTGGAACACAATGCCATGCCACACCCACGACCGCCGCTCAGAGGTCTACCTCTATTTTGATATGGCTGAAGAAACACGTATATTCCATTTCATGGGTGAGCCAACTGAAACACGCCACCTGCTGGTTACCAATGAGCAGTCGGTTCTGTCTCCTGGGTGGTCCATTCACAGTGGTGCCGGTACGGGGCGGTATAGCTTTATTTGGTCGATGGCCGGAGACAATCAGGACTTCACAGATATGGATTTCGTACCAATGGCCGATTTGCGCTGACTGCAAAACTGGTACTTTAGAAGAAACGCCATTGCGCCTTCACTAGAGGGGAATGACTGTCACCTCGAGTGAGATTTTCACTCAGCACAATTTTAGGAGAAATGCGTCACATCATTTACTCTTTCGCTGAGTTAATCATGATCTAGCGCACTGAAAGGAGCGACAAGGCGGCAGGTCACAAACGCGTGCAGTGAAAATCCGGATCTATGGTGTTTGCTGTCGCCTAAAAACAGATAGGCCATTACTGCTTGAAACAATTCTCTCGGTGCCAATTCACAAATTCCGCCCTTGGCCGGTTGGCGAGCCGGTCTGGCACCAAGATTTTGCCGGACGAGTTGATCATCGATGTCACAGCTTCGATATCGTTGCTTTGTCGGGAAACCAGAATTGTCAGGTCGTCTGCCAACCCTACGAGGCCGCGATCAAACATCCAATGCGCGGTTCCGGACAGGGCGAGTCCGTTGCTGACAATGTCGGGGCCGTCATGCTCTACAGGTCTGATATGAGCGGCTTCCACTTCGGCACGGCCACCGCCATTGATCAGACGTAAACCAGTGATGGCGCAGCGCTCGCCGTAGGCGCGCAGGACGTTTTTTCTGAAATTACGATCGCGAACCGCGCGATTGGTCAGCTGGTTGACGCGTTCTCGAGCGGGCATGTGTTGGAAAGGTGTTTGAGCATCTTGAAACCCAGGCATTTGCATCGTGTCGCCCACGCGTGGCAGGATGTCCTCATCCCGTCCAAGGCCACGTTCGATAATTCGAGCAAAGTCTTCAGCGGAAAAGGTTCTGACCGCGGCTTGCGCGCGCCCGGAAATCTTGCCTTGATCGTTCAATAAGCCTTGTTCGACGATTGAGTTTTCGTCTCGAAATGAAACAGGGTCGCCGAAATCAAGATACGTTCCTGGCTCGATGACCGCCAAGAACATGTCCTGCTTCCTAGGATCCGGAATGATTTCCTGCACTTTGGCGACAGCAAAATACCCTTTGGTCTCTTTGACCTTGCTTGGCTCCAGGTAGACGATCCAATCCCCTTCGCACTGTTGGGCACGCGAGAGGTATTGCTTGGGAAACTGATACCGCTCCGAGGGAATATCGTCGTAGATCGAGTCGCTGCGGTGGATGAAGATGCCGAAAGCCATCGGATCACCTGCGTTGTAGGCGTTCCAATTTTCGATCGGCCGCGCGTAGGGTCAGCACCGCACCTGTCAAAAATGGAAGTGCCAAGCCCGCTGCAGCGATTGCGAAAATCATGATGGTGGCCAAAACCGAGTATTCGGTGGTCTGTTGTGCCAATGATAGTCGACCCAAGCCAATCAAGTAGAACACGCTGGTTCCCAGGAAGATCAGGTAAAGCGGCCCAAAGGGTTCGATCACCTCACGGCGAGTGCGCTCCAAGACCGAATGCCGCAACATGTTCCAGCGTTTGCTTGCCTTGTTCACCAGATTACTCCCTTACCAACTCGATCCATGTGTGCACGTCATCATCCGTCACTTCACGACCTTCGACATGCGATTGATACCAGCGCGCGACGATGGCCCCGCGCTTTTCGCTTTTGATCTTTGTGCCCTCTTCGGTGAGGTGCTTATCCAGCGAGCTTTCAATGTGTTTGAGGGCCTCGAAATCATGCCCAGCCCGAATGGATTTGGTGCCAAGTAGCAGCCAGGCGACGTCAATATCATAACGGCTTTGCATTTTGACCAAGGCCTCGACCGGGACGCCGCGTTTGCCCTTTTCGTAGCTGTGGTAGGCACGATGTGACACGCCAATGGCTTCAGCCATAGCAGCCTGAGAAACACCTATCTCATTGCGACAGATCGCGAGGCGAGCGCCAATCTCTGCAAACAATTCAGCATCATCTCGCACCATGCAAGTTTCCTAATTGACGGGTGCGCAATTTTGTATAAACATAGCACAAAATGACGCATATTTTCGGTTTCACCCATCTGACCACGTCAGAAGGTGCAGAACAAGCGATTCCATACGTGTCGCTGACTCAACTTAAGCGGACAAGGACAACTGAAATGGCAGAGACCAACTATTCAGACAGCTCTCAGATCCTGGGGCTTGGTAAGACGCCCGCGCAGTGGGTCGAAGTCATGGCCGGGATGGGGATCGATATTTCAGAGCGGACGTTGCGCGAACGCGCCAATGAGACGGGTGCATTTTATCGCCTTGGGCGGACCATGCTGATTACGCCCGCGCAGATTGATACGATTTTTGAAGGAGGCCAGTCATGCCGCTCCAAATTTACAAGAGGGGCCGTGTCTACTGGGCCAAGGGGTGGATCGAATACAACGGCAGGCCAATCGCCGGCCCATACCGGCGAAGCACTAAGGCATCTACAGAAGAGGGCGCACGGGACTGGATAAACCATGAGACCGAACGTCAAATCCGTCGCTATGTCGTGGGCGATGAACTGAGCAAGACGTTCTCTGATGCAATCATGCTCTACAACGCGTCCCCAAAAGCGGCAAGGCAGTTGATCCCGATAGTTGAAGCAATCGGCGACCTATCGTTGAGTGCAATTTCCGGTGCTTTACTGAAGAGCCTTGGACCGAAACTGAAACCTAAAGCGTCGACCGATACCTGGTGGCGTGAAATCGTGACGCCCGCGAGTGCGGTCATCAACAATGCACACGAGTTGGAGGGGACGCCGCTGATCCGCGTGAAACCCTACGACAAGTTCGAGCGGATCGCTCAGGACAAGCGGCGCGGCAAGCTTAGTCGCGTAGAGCGCACGCCAGCCGACAAAGAATGGATCGAGGCATTTTGTCATGCCGCCGATCCGTACAATGCCGCGTTGGTCCGTTTCATGTTTGAGACGGCCGCGCGAATTGATCAGGCCGTATCATTGGAGCCAGACGATCTGCGGCCACACGAAAACAAAGTTCGGGTAAAGGCGCAGAAGGGGCATCCGGAAAGTTGGATCACCGTCTCGCCTCAGATGATGGACGAGCTTCTCGTACTGCCAGCCAAACGGCCCAAGAACCGCAAGACCGGCAAGCTGATGAAAGCCCGTGTTTTCGGCTATGGCAGCTCCACCGGTTACAACACGCGGTGGAAGACGATCTGCAAACGCGCGGGCATTCCGTACCTGTCAGCCCACCCCGCTGGGCGACACGGTTTTTTCACTGAATTGGTCGTACGGCAAGGCGTTGATCCGGTCACTGCAGCCAAAGCTGGCCGCTGGTCAGACCCGAATTTGCCCATGCGCATCTATGCCCACGCAGAGACCGATGAGGCCGACATTCGGGCTCGTTTTCGTACAAACCACGTACAGGATGAGGCTGTACAAACCCCCAACAGTAAGAAATCACAAAAGGAATAACGCTATGAACGCATCCCTCCTAAGGGGCAGGTTGCAGGTTCGAATCCTGCCGGGGTCGCCAATCTACCCTTAAATACCAATCGCCCGGGCGGTCTTGTACTGCGGACGGGCGCATAGCCGGTCTCGATAAGCAAGAACCTTGTCCGATCCGATCTCGAATTTCGCCATCTCAGCCCAGTTCAGGCAGTGGGTTAACAGGATATCCGCGATGGTCATCATCTCGCCGCACAGGAAAGTTCCGTCACCCATTCGCTCTTCAAGAACTTTGATGCTGCGGGAAAACTCCCATCGCAGGCTGTCTTTGATCTGCGGCAGGCGCATTTCCTTTGGAAGAATGAAACTGTGCCGCGCGGCCGTCCAGATACGGGCGTCGAACTCGTCATTGATGAATTGGGTCAAGCTGTCTTGGCGTGCTCTCTCGATGGTGCCCGCCGGAAACGTCAACGCGCCGTGGCGGTCTGCGAGGAAGGTCATGATGGCCACAGAATCCTGAATCGGTTCGCCATCAACCAAGAAAACAGGGATTTTACCACTCGGGTTAACGGATTTTGCTTCGTCGGACCGGGGCAGGTGCGGCAGGTATTCATAGGGCAGGTCAAGCTCGGTCAATGTCCACAACACCCGAAAGGTGGGGACCGGGGCGCTCCGATCAGCGTGTACATGGGCAAGCTCCTATCTCGCGCCCAGCATGGCCAACCGGATCAGGGCGCGCTCCATAACCGCCATAGATGGGGCGCGGCTGGAAGACCTCAACTGCAAATCCGTGTCAGTCAAAATCCCTAAAGCCTGTTCCAGACGGAACATCCCCCATTTCTGTGCCTGCCGCAGCATCCGGTCCCGTCGCGGGCCAAACACCGGCGGGCGCACCCGGGAAATTCCGGACGCAGGGCCTCCGGGATCTGCACAGGCGGCATGAAGGGTGCGGAAATGGCGAGTGGCGCCAATACAGAGACCGACAGGCTGAACCCCCTGAGCGGCCAGTTTCTGCAAAACAGGCCCGATCTCGGTTGTGCGGCCTTCGGCCACGATATGCAGAACGTCATCGAGATCGGCTTCCGTCGACGTAGGCGCAACCGCCGCGATATCCTCGGCGCTGACCGGGGTGTCGTCGCCGCGCTTATAAAGGGACAGTTTCTCGACGGTTTGGCGAAAATCTCCGGGATCAAGCTGGCGCGACAGGTCCAGAAGCGCTGTCATCGCGTCCTGCGGCAGGTTGGTGACGCCCGCCTTCTGCAAGGTCGCCTCGATCTCGTCGCGCGAGGGCGGGTCATCGTAGATGCCCGCAGCAAAGGCGTTGGGGTGACCCTCGAACAGTTTGCGCAGCTTGGATTTCGCCGTCAGTTGCTTGGCGGTGACGATCAGTTGCGCGTCGCCCTCTTGCCATTCGGACAGGGCCGCCTCGAAGGTCTTGGCGTGGCTGTCTGCAGCTTCCTCGACAAAGACCACACGGGGCCCCGGGAAAAAACTCTGCGCCTTGACCGCATCCAGCAGCGCAGCGGGATCGGATCGCAGATCGCCGCCCGAAAGCCGAGTCAAACGCATTTCTTCTTCGCCTTGCGGCCCGACGAGCGCCGCCACGACTTCCTGCCGTTTCAACGCGACACGCATGGCGTCCGCGCCAAAGATCAGAAGGCCAGTGCGATGCGGTTCCGGCTTGGCGAAATACCGCGCAGCGTCCCGGCCCGTCAGCTTCATATGGCCCAGGTCCCGGAGGTGGCGATCAGTCGCGCTGTAATGTCATCGGCCAGCATCACCATCAGGCGTTTGCGCGCATCCTCTTCCGCGGCGCGGGTCGCAACAGTGTTCGAGGTCGAAGAATAGGTGGCAAAGTTGCTGACCGTACCCTGCGAAACCGTGCGGCCTGATCTCAGGTCGACGACGGTAAAGTCGACAGAGCCCAACACATTATAGCCAGTGGTGACCGCCTGTTGGGTAATCGCCACACCTTCTTCGCTGGTCGAGATGGCATAGCGCAGCTCAAATACCGGGACTTGTGCACGACCCAGCCGCCGTTCCAGCTGGCCGACAAGATCGAGACTTTGTCGGTCAGCAGGTTCCGCCATGCGTACCTGATTGCGCAAGACCTCAGCTCTGCCATTGGTGCCATAAGCGGGTTGAAAACCACAGGCCGCCAAGGGCAAGGCGGCAAGGCCCAGAAAGAACTTTCGGCGGTCAGACAACGACATTGATAATACGCCCCGGCACAACGATCAGCTTCTTGGGCTGACCTCCGGCCAGCGCCTTGACGACAGCTTCATCGGTCAGCGCGAGTTTTTCAACCTCTTCCTTCGGCAGGTCCTTGGCAATTTTTAATTCAGAGCGGCGTTTGCCGTTGATCTGGATCGGCATGGTGACCGTGTCCTCGACCAGCATCTTCTCGTCGGCCTTGGGCCACGGGGCAGTTGCCGCCAGACCTTCGCC
>CAYFXM010000015.1:0-24127 GCA_964346965.1 uncultured Actibacterium sp.
CATGATCGGGAAGATTTTGGTTTTCTCGAAGTAATATTCCGCCGCTGTAATGCTGTCTGCGAACAGTCGCCCAACATGCGGATGACGTTCAGCAAAGCAACGCGGCCAGCGCGGCCCGATAAAGCCATCAATTTCACCCGCTTCAAGCATGCTGTTCAGCGTGCTGCCTTCCGGGGCTTCTTCCATACGAATGTCGTCGGGCAACTGAACCTTGATTTTTTCAGGCCGGCCGGGTGTGTCCATGCCGCCGCGCACCCAGATGATATCCGAGGGCTTAACGCCATATTCCTCTTCCAGAATGCCACGCACCCAGACGTTGGCCGAAAGCTGGTATTCAGCGATACCGATCCGTTTGCCCTTCAGGTCTTCTGGTTTGTTAATCCCTTTGTCCGTGCGGATATAGACAGAGGTGTGACGGAACGCACGGCTCAGAAAGACCGGGATTGCCACATAATGCGGATTCCCGCGGGCAACCGAAATCGAGTAGGACGACAGCGAGATCTCGCTAATATCGAAAGCCTCGTGGCGGAACGCGCGAAAGAACATTTCTTCCGGCGACAACAGCATCGGAACCGGGTCTACTCCGTCGATCTGAACACGCCCATCCACGATGGCCCGTGTGCGGTCATAGTTACCCATTGCAAGGGAAAGTTTGAGATTGCTCATCCTGTCGGCTCCTAGTGATTTGTTTTACATTGCCGCTGAAGATCGACCGCTTGTCCGGTCTCTGCGGATTGCAAGATCGCGTGGCAAACCTCCAGGCTTGCCAGCCCCCATTCCCCTGTTTGGTCGGGGGCCTTGTTATGACGCACGGCATCCACCAGCGCATCCAGAACGGTTCTGCGTGGTACCGGCCCGAATTTGGCTTCGATAAAGCTGCGTTCGGTATCACCGAACACTTCTATCCCATCCGGGGTCAGTCGCAGGTCGGCACGGTCACAAAGCGCGATCACCGGGCCGAAATGTTCGTTATGTTCGGCCTCGATCGTCGTGCCGCTGCCGAATGTTCGTGTAGTTTTCAGCCGGGCCTCGTCATCAGGGTTGAGATCCAGCAAAGCGCGCCTTGCCCCACCGTAAGCCCCTTCTGATTTACGCTGCCCAAGCTCTCCGACATTGTTCATCCAGATATCACTGTCGAAATGCGCATAGCCCGAGTACGTCATGTTCGCGACACACCCCCCGGCAAAATTCATCAGCGCAGTGAATGCGCCCTCGGTCGGGCGCTTGGGATCCCATGCGCCCGTCATGGCATAGATTTTTTCGGCCATGCCGCCAGCAAGCCTGCGAACCACATCAATCTGGTGGATCGCCTGACTGAACAGAACGCCCCCACCCTCTTCGGTCCGCAACTCTTCCGGGCGACGCGGACGATAGAGAAAGTCCGTATAGTTAAAGGCCTGGATCATGCGCAACTGACCGAACTTGCCACTGGAAATGAGTTGCGTGGCCAATTCAACCGGCGGGTCGAAACTGTGACTCGGCCCAACGATCAAATACACCCCGGCTTCCTTGGCCGCGGAAACCATTACTTCGGCATCCTCCATCGAAACGGCCAACGGCTTTTCGACAAGGATATGCTTGCCAGCGCGCGCTGCAGCCAACACATGATCCACATGCATCTGGTGCGGCGTCGCGATGTAAATGGCCTCAACGTCAGGGTCTGCGCACAATTCCTCGACGGTGGCATACCCTGTGCCACCGTACTCTTTTTCGAATGCGTCGCGGCTTTCCTCCCTTGGGGCGGCGGCAGCCGTCAGCTTCACACGGGTGTCGGCGTCAAACGAAGGCACCATGAGCATGAAAGCACGCCCAAGCCCCGCCACGCCAAGACGAACGGGATCAGAGGTCAAGAACCAGCCTCCCGGATTTGGCACGCGACACGCAAATCATGATCTGGCTGCTTTTTTCCTCTTCCATAAGCGCCATATCCCGGTGATCGGCCTCGCCTTCCAGTAAGCGCGTTTTACAAGTACCGCATGTGCCGCTTTCGCAAGAGCTGGTCGTCGCGATACCAGCGTCACGCAGCGCCTCCAGAATAGAGCGATCTTCAGGGACAGTTACCGTCTGACCGCTTTTCTTCAGCTCGACTTCAAAGGCGACATCATCCTGGCGAACCACATCAACAGGTTTGAAATCCTCGAAGTGGACACGACCCTCTGGCCAGTGACCTGACACGGCTTTGATTTCCTCCATCAGCGGCTTGGGTCCGCAGCAGAAGACATGGGTCGCGCGCGGCGTCACCAGATCGTCCCAGAAATCATAGACAGCGTTCGGATCGCCGTCATCGTGGTGCACGATGATCCGGCCTTCGAAATCTTTCATCAGCTCATCAAGATAGGCCGATTCTTCCGCGCTCCGGCTTACGTAAATGATCCGAAGCATCTTACCTTTCTTATCCAGATAACGCGCCATCGAATAGATTGGCGTGATACCGATACCGCCGGCAATCAAGAGGTATTTCTGCACATCCGTCAGCGGGAAATCGTTTTCCGGGTGCTCGATATTCAACTCTGTCCCGACAACAGCTTGCTCATGCATGGAGGCAGACCCCCCGCGCGACTGCGGCTCTCGCTTGATGGCGACCACATATTCTTTTGGGTCGCTCCCATCATTTACCAGAGAGTATCGGCGCATAGCACCCGATGGTGTCTCGATCGTGATATGTGCACCTGGGTTGAACTCTGGCAGGGACTCGCCGCCAACCGGAGCCAAAGTGAATTCTGCAATAGTAGGTGTCAGATCGCGCCGTTTTTCGACGCGCATTTTGATCTGCTCCATGGGGTCCTCCCGTCCGTTCGCTTCCGAAATATAATTAGATAGCTAAGTTCAAGATGTCAACTGGACGCACCGCCCAGCCACGCGCTAATTGTGTCTAGAAATCACATATTTGGCCCTAAACGGTCTTCTCGTCCGCCAATATCCTTGGCCGACATGACAACCCCTGCTTCAGACAGGTCCGAAACGCCATGACATCCCGTAAAAATCATGGTCCTGCGCATCTCGTCTTCGAGAATCGAAAGCGCGCTGGAAACCCCCGCACGCCCCCGCGCCGCCAGGCCGTAAAGAGGTGCCCTGCCCAGCAGCACAGCGTCCGCCCCCAACGCAAGCGCCTTGACGATATCACTGCCGCGCCGAACACCACCATCAAGCAAAACTGTCATATGTTGGTCCAAGACGGACACAATCTCTGAAAGAATTTCAATCGTCGCCGGAGCTCCATCAAGCTGCCTGCCACCGTGGTTGGAAACAACCACCCCATCAGCGCCTTCGCGTTGTGCGGCCATTGCATCCTCAGCACACATGATCCCCTTAATCACAAGTGGCCCCTGCCACAGCTTCCGAAGACGCCTTACATAGTCCCAGGAAAAATTCGGGTTTCGTTGCGCCCGCGTAAATTCGGCAAGCGCCTTGTCGCTGACATCATCCCCCAAAAAGGCCACCAGATTTTGCAGTCGCGGCCTATGTTGGCTCAGCCATACGGATTTCAACCATCTCGGATGCAACAATCCGTCCAATATGACAGAGGGACTCATGCGGATTTCATGCGCGAAACCATGCCGCAAATCTCTCTCTCTTTTCCCACCCACCAACGAGTCGACAGTGATTACAAGAACACTGTAGCCCGCAGCCGACGCCCGTTCGATCAATGCATTGGAAAATGCTTCTTTGCCCCATGGGTACAGCTGAAACCAAAGTGGCCAATTATTTTTCTACGCGATTTCTTCCATAGTCGTGTTTGACGCTGTCGAAACCGTAAATGCGACCCCGGCCTGCTTTGCTGCGGCTGCAAGGTGCAAGTCCCCTTCTGGCCAATAAAGCCCGTTCAGGCCGGTTGGTCCGATTTGGAAAGGCGCCGCATACTTCTGACCGAACAGCGTGACAGAGAGATCGACATCCCCACCCTTGAGAATACGTGGCTTGAGTCGGATATCATCAAATGCGCTACGGTTCCTGTGCAGCGTGATTTCGCTCTCGGCACCACCATCCAGAAAATCAAATACCACACGGGGCAAACTCCGCCTGGCTCGGGTGCGAAAATCTTCGATGTTTACTTCTTGCCGCATCCGGCCTCCTGCCTCCTGCCAATTTCAACATGGCCACCAACCATGCTCAGGGCCAGAATCAAAATCCGCCCAAGGTCTATGCGGCCCCGGGCGGATCTGTTTGCAAACGTCGGACCGGTTATTCAGCTGCGGCTGTTTTGCCCGAAGTATTCAGCAAGGTGCGCCAATCCACATCTTTCGGATAAACGCCTTCATGAGAGTTGATCATGCTTTGCGGGATTTCCGAATCGGTGCCGATTGCTTTGCCACCCTCTGCCACTTTCTTGGCGGCATCCGCCATCAAGCGACGGAACTCGACGATAGCCAGGTCCGAGGCGCCCAGAATGTCAGTGTGACGTTGGACACGTGCGCCCATCGACACCCACATGGCGATATCCTGGTTCGGAATGCCTTTGATCCCAGTGAAGTTACCTTCTTTCATGGCATCACGGTCTTGCAAGAAGTCGTTCTCGACAGTCCGCAGGCAGCGCCACTTGTCGTCAACATCCACTCCTGGAACAGCATGGGTAAACTTGCGCCATTCTTCGGTCGACGGCACATTCGGGCCATCCCAAGCGATGAAGTGGAACGCGGTCTCTTCATCATTGATCGGCACGATAACGGCCGCCACACGATAGTTGTTGTTCGGTGGGATCAACGAATAGTAGGGCGCAACAAATTCGGTCACACGGATATAGTTATGGGTCGCCGCGTTTTTGATCGGCGTACGGATTGCAGCATAGTGGAACCCGTAGCTGGTTGTCTCTGTCTGCATACGCGGAGACTTGTCCGTCGAGGGACGGTACCAGGATTTTTCATCGGCAGCAGCACCTTCCACGCGGGCCGGAACCATGTCCGACGAGTGCAGCGAGGACGAGTGGGCACTGTCGATCTGACCTTCGTGGATCTGCGCCCAGTTTGCGGGAATGCGGATTTTAAGGATAGCGATCGCCGAATCCTCGCGCGGGGCAAACGCCGGCGGCTGGAATTCAGGCATATCTTCTTTGTCACCCAGCCAGGCCCAAACGAAACCACCCCATTCTTTCACAGGATAAGAGCGATGCTTCACCTTATCCATAAGGGGGCTACCTTCGGGTTCGGAAGACATGGCAACGACATTGCCATCAACATCCATTTTCCACCCGTGATACAGACACCGCAGCCCGCATTCTTCGTTCCGGCCATAGACCAGCGATGCCTTGCGGTGCGGGCAAAGTTCATCAAGCAGGCCAAGACGCCCTTTGGTGTCGCGGAACGCCACATAGCTCTCCCCGAGCACCTCAACACGAAGCGGCTTGCCGTCGGGCTCTTCCACTTCTTCAATCAGGCATACAGGGGTCCAGTGCTGACGCATAAGACGTGCCATCGGTGC
The DNA here is from genome assembly GCA_964346965.1 of uncultured Actibacterium sp. Lineage (GTDB taxonomy): Bacteria > Pseudomonadota > Alphaproteobacteria > Rhodobacterales > Rhodobacteraceae > Actibacterium_B. The sequence continues at coordinate 5,416 of CAYFXM010000015.1, forward strand.
ATCACCGGTCACGCGCGTCAGCAGTTCATTTTCTTCAGGTGTAAGCATTGAATCTCCTCCACAGGTCGCCGCATCAGAATTTGCGAAATTTTATTGGGAAACGCCATTATTCTTAGCTCTCTAAGTTTAGTCTGTCAATGGTCAGAGCGATATTCCCTTCACCTCACAAGTAAGAAAAACCCACGTAAATAAAACTACTTATGGGTTTGCGAGCAATTGGTATTATTCCGCGCATGATCGGGCCTTGTGTTCATACAGATCTGCTCTGCCGGTTCCTCTCTGGTTGTTCTATGGCCTCGGGATTCGTACACCCCGCTTGCGCAGCTCCCTGCATCGATCAGAATCACCGAAGTGTATTTTGATCAATAACCTCTTGGGCAAAAAAGCCCGCAGACAGTCATCCGAACAGACCGCGATTGGAACCAAAGACGCGGCCTGAAACTTTTCCGTCTCTCAGTCAAAACGGCAAGTAGCCGCCAAACCTGGCGGCCACTTTGGATTCGCATTCAGCACATTACACGTGGCTGACGTTACCCGCTTGCGGGGACTTCTTCCTTCAACAAGGCCTGTCGTCCAACCAGAGCGATGATAAGCAAGGTACACACAATTGAGACCGCGAAGTACGGGCTAACCGCGCCAATTGCAAAAATCGTCAGGAGACCTCGCTCCAACGAGCTGAGCTGGGTTTTGATAAAGCCTTCCATTGACGCCGAGACTGCAAGAGCACCAGCAACGGCACCAATAACAGCAAGCGTATTTGCCAACGGACCAAGCTCAAGAACGATGCCGGGGTTCCAGACAAAAGCAAATGGCAGAAGGAAGCCAACAATTGCAAGCCGCACAGCCGAGAATGCGATCTTGAATGGATCGTCATCAGCAATCGCAGACGCTGCGATTGCTGCCACAGCGATTGGCGGCGTCAAAGCAGACAGGATTGCATAGTAGAGCAGGAACATCTGGCTCGGCAGCAGCGGGAAACCCAACTTGGAAAGAGCGGGGCCGACAAGCACAGCCGCCAGAATATACGCACTCGGAGTCGGCATACCCAGACCCAGTACAATGGTCACCACAGCAGCAATCACAAGCGTCAACAGCGGCTGCGCATTACTGACCGTCAGGATCACGTTGGCGGATTTCATCCCCAATCCTGTCATCGACAGGCCGCCAATAACCAGACCAGCAGCAGCACATGCCCCAGCGACCGGCAGAATTTGCAGGGTGGTCGTGCCAAGGCCTTCTACCATTGCCCACAACGACATCCGCGTTTGCTTGAGGATCATCGACGCAAGGATCGTCACCAGAACACCAACACCTGCGGTGAAGGTCGGCGAATAGCCAAGTATCAGCGCCACAATGATCCCGATAATGGGCAGCAAGAAAACCCAGCCGGTTCTGAACGTTTCCTTCGTCGTCGGGATTTCATCCTGAGAAGGCCGCAGATCGTATTTCACTGCGCGGAAGTGCACCTGGGTAAACACGCCCATATAGTACAGCAACGCAGGAATAAGCGCGGCAAGCACGATCGCATTGTACGAGATACCCGAATACTCTGCCATGATGAAGGCAGCCGAACCCATAATCGGCGGCATGGCACTGCCCCCCGTGGACGCCGCAACTTCAACCGCACCCGCAAACCGGGCCTTATAGCCCAAGCGCTTCATCACCGGGATCGTGATGGACCCCGTGGCCACAACATCCGAGGTTGGGCTACCAGACATGGTTCCATACAGACCCGACGAAATGATGGCGATCTTTGCAGGGCCGCCTCGTGCGCCCCCGGTGACCAGAGCCGCCAGGTTGAAAAAGAAGTCCCCTCCCCCAGCCTTGGCAAGGAAAGTCCCGAACATCACGAACAGGAAGACGTAACTTGCCACAACCTGAAGCGGGACACCGAACAACCCATCTGTGGTGAAGATCAGAATATCGAGCAGATAGCTGAACTCGCTGACGCGATGCCCGAACGGCGGCGGCAGAAGATAGCCAAAAAGGTTGTAAATCAGGAACAGCATCACAACGCCTGTCAGCCCCAAGCCAGTTGTCCGGCGCGTGGCTTCGATGGTCAGGAACAGCAGTGACGACCCAAAGAACAACTGATCCGTCGTGAACTGGTCCAGCAGGCTGATACGGTCCGAAATCTCGCCAGAGCTTACATAGAAGTAAATCCCGCAGGCCAAGCTGAGCGCAGACAACATCCAGTCATAAAATGGAATGCTATCTGGCGCTTTCGCGGTTGCACCAATCGCCAAGAAGAGAATCGTGAAAATCCCGGATACAAACAGGATCCCCTGAATGAGCGGGTCTGCGATAATGAACAGATTAGAGTGAATCACCCATGCTGCGAACGCTGCGGCCAAAACCATGACGATGGTCCGCATAGGTGACTCTAGCTTCCGACGGCGTCCAGTTTCGGTAAGAGAAGGGAAATTCATGCTGGCACCATTTCCATGTTTGTGAGGTTAGTTCAGCTTTGAGTGCGCAAAATCATCCTCCTGCCCGTGATCAGCACGGCCAGAGCACGACAGAGGCACTCTTGCAAACGAATCCGGTGCGCTTTTGCTCAGCGCACCGGCATTGTTTTCCTAAGGCTTACTTGAGAAGCCCCAGCTCCATGTAGGCACGCTTCGCGCCAGGGTGGAACGGCAGCGTTTCCTGCGAAACCAGCAACTCGGTGGAGAGCTGTTTCATTGCGTTATGAACGCCGCGGATTTCATCAATGTTCGAGGCAATGCTCTTGGCCAGCATGTAACCCGTTTCTTCGGGCAGGGCATCAGAGGTGATGACCATCGCGCCAAGTGCCAGCGTGACAACATCGGAAGTCTGGTTCTGATAGCTTCCGGCGGGAATGGTGTAGGTCCCGGTGCCAAAACGCTCATTGGTCTTTTCGATGATATCCTGAGGCACGCTCAGCAGAACGACATCGTTGCCTTCGTCAACCTTACGGAACGACGAGTGCCCAACGAAGATACCGTTGATAACCATGTCCGTACGGCCATCGCTGATCAGGTCTGCCTGCTGAGACGAACCGCCACGCACCAGAACGCCGCCATTCGCTTCAATCGTTCCTTCGTCATAGCCGGCTTCTTCCAGCATGAAAGTGGTGATGTTGGCCACGATGTTACCGGCGTTGTTGTTCGCCACACGGATTGCAGCGCCCGACTTCGCCAGGTCGTCGATGCTGTCGATGTTATACTCTTCCGCAAGAGACTTCTTGATGAAGAAATGCATCGGGGCCCAATTGTACATGTACCCGATTGCCCGAAGGTTCTCGATGGGCGCCTTGAACGGCTCATCGCCTGCCAGCGCCAGCTTGATCTCTGCATCATGGGCCAGACCCAGATCGGTCCGGTTTGCACCCAGCAGACCGATATTTGCGAAACCGCCACCAGTGGCCTGGTAGGTCACAACACCGCTTGCATCGTCAGCCTTCACAGCCCGGTCGATCCCTGCGCCCAGCAGCGACCAAAGACCCGACGGGCTCCCCCCGGACAACGTGACGTTGACGCTGTCCGCCATGGCGCCGGTCCCGATAACGGAGATGCTCAGCGCCGCAACGGCAGCCTTGATATGCTTTTTCATGGTTTCCTCCCTGTCATAATTATCATAGATCTCTAACTTTAGATATCTATCTTATGCATCATTATTAGAAACCGGACTTTGCGTCAACCGTGATTGAAACTGAGATTGTGCAAGAAAAAATTTAGGTTAAGAACCGCGAATGGCTTGAATTTTCGCGCAGAGCATCCAAGCCCCTACTCGCATAAGGTTGCAGCACGCCCACGGCCTGGTGCAAGACTATTGTGAACTCTCTCAGAGCTTCCCCAAAACCATACATCTCAGCGGAAGTAGCCCAACGGAATCACCCGAGCCTAAAAGGCCCGGCTATCGCAGATGAAGCTAAAGAGGTTTTCAGGACCCAAGGTTACTTCTGGTCGGAGGGACGCGGACACCGCTCAAAGCAGCGTTTTCCTCATCCTCTTCGAGATTTCGAATCATTACAGCAAGGGCCTTGCGCAATGTTTTCTCTTCGGCTCCACTCAGGCCTCTAATTGCAGCGTTATTCACTTCGTGTGCCAAAGGCTCCAGGAGATCCCGCAACTCCCAACCTTTTTCCGTCAGGAAAGCATGCTGACGACGCCGGTTCCCAGCCACATTGCGGCGTTCAATATACCCAAGCTCTTCCATTCGGCTGAGTGCAGTATGCGCAGTAGGCTCTGTCAGATGGGCTCTTTCGCTCAACTCTCGTTGCGACAAACCATCTTCCTGCCAAAGGATTCGAAGGAATATCCACTGACCGAAAGTCACATTTTGCGTCTGCAACCGCAGCTGCAACGCACGGTTAAACCCTCTTGCCGCAAGACGTACCAAGCGGGCAATGCGCTCGTCAGATTGGGCCAATCCGTCGTCTTTTTTCAATGCGGAATCAGATTTTTCGCTCATGTATGCTCAGACCACAAACATCTATTGCCCAAAATCAGTTCTGGGCTTCTACAGGTCCGAGACTATCTCTGTCATCTTACGAAGATGCAAGCCTCAACGATATCGCAGCTTTTACAGCTAGTGACGTGCAATGCATGCAAACCAACGTAAATCTTGCAGCAAACCCTGCTTACAGCTTTTCGATTTTTTCTCTCCATATTTTTTCGACTTGAGGGTTTCTGGTGTATTTAGGCGTTTCGGCACGCATGATGCGTGTTGCGTTTTCGACGAGGACCTCGGGCATGACCGTGTAGAGATCAATGGTGTGGCCCAGGATATGCGGGGTGAGGATCACCCGGTCGAGGCCGCGCAGCGGATGGTCGACGGGCAGCGGTTCGGTTTCCGTCACGTCCAGCCCCGCACCGGCCAGGTGTCCTGCTGTCATCACCCGCACCAGCGCATCCTCGTCAATGAGACCCCCGCGCGAGGTGTTGATCAGAACCGCATCCGGCTTCATCATGCGCAGTTCGGCCTCGCCAATCATGCCCCGTGTCTGCGCGTTCAACGGCACATGCAGGCTCACCACATCACACGTGGTCAGCAGCGCGTCGCGCTCCACCAACCGTACGCCCGCGGGTGCGGTGTCAGGTGTCAGGAACGGATCGTGCACCAGGATCTGTGCCGGCTCGAACGCCAGCAGTCGCTCGATCACCCCGGCCCCAATCCGGCCAGACCCGATCAGGCCGATCGTCCGGCCCCGCACCATCCGCGCATACATCTGCTGCGGCCGGCCCGCATTTTCGCGTAGCAGGCGTTCGGATTCATGCAGCCGGTACAGCAGCACCAGCATCAGCATCACTGCCGCCTCTGACATCGCCAGAAAGTTCTCGGGCGTTGCACCATTGGCCACGATCAGACCACGCGCGGCACAGGCCTCCAGATCGACCGCATCCACCCCGATCGTCGGAAAGACCAGCGCCCGCAGCCGTGGCGAGGCATCCAGATCCGCCTCGCTCAGCCGCGACCGCGAGCTGGCCACGATGATATCAACGTCCGACAGCAGCGCCTGCCGTTGCTCTCCCGTCAGCCGCAGCGGAACACCCGGGGTGATCTGGGGGCCGCGAACGACCTCCCAGCCTTCGGCCCGCAGCCGATCCGTTGCGGTGTCCAACACCTCTTCCAGCACAGGATCCTGCGCAATATAGATCTTCGGGGTCATCATCAGTCGCTCCGCGTCAGGCCAGCGACCATGTTGGGGTTATACCCCGGCTGGACACGTGCATCGATCACTACGCTCTTGCCCGCGCGCACCATCTCGACGCCCTGTTTGATCGCCTCGACCAGCTCGCCCGCGGTAAAGACCGGGCCGATCCCTTCGCAGCCCTGCGCCCGCGCAACTCCGGCAATGTCGATATCCGGATCACCGATACGCTGGCCGATCCACTTGTTCTCGACCGGGCGGTTGCGGGCCACGGCCACGCGTTCCTGGTGCACCTCGTCATTGTAGAACGAGCGATTGTTCGACACCACCGCCAGGAACGGAGTGCCATAATGCGCCGCCGTCCAAAATGCCGAGGCCGCCATCATGAAGTCGCCGTCCCCAAGAACCGCAACAGGCAGCCGGTCGCTGTCTTTCAGCGCCAGCGCCGCCCCGATCAGCATCCCAGGACCCGAGCCGATCCCCGCGCCGCCATCCGAACCCAGGAAGTCCAGCGGATGACGGAAGTGCCACGCCTCGCCCGCCCAACCCAACGGCAAACGCACAAAGCTGGCACAGACACCTTCCAAACCTTCGCCAAGCGCCCCGGCCAGCGTCATGATATCAAGCTCAACATCTGCATCGGGGGCGTTCAGCGCGGGTTTGACCGGCAAATCACCGGGCATCTCGCCCGCCCCTACACCCAGGGCATCGGCAATCGCATGCATCGCAACATCCGGGCCACAGGCCAGGTGCAGATCCAGCGCAGGCAGCGCCTGATGCTCCATCCCCCAGCCATTGTGCAGCTGATAATCCAGCGACGCCTGGATCACCTGCGCCGTCACTTCGCCCGCCAGTTTCAGCGTACCCGCGACATCCAGCCAGTCCAGGCTCAGGATCACATCGGCCTCGCGCAGCACCGCGCCCGCCGCGTCGTCGATGAAGAAGGCTGGTTTACCCCGATGCTGCGGGTGATCCGTCGGGAAAGACGCCCCGATCCGGATATCCGTCAGAACCTTCGCCCCCAGCCCCTCGACAAAGGCCACACGCCGCGCCCAATCCGCCGGATCGCGCGACACCCGCCCCGCCAGCACCACAGGCGCCTTGGCGTTCTTCAGCAGGTCCGCCGCACGTGCCACGCCTTCGGCCGAAGGAGCCGCAGGCAAAGGCGGCTGGTAACGCGCAAAATCCGGCAGCGCCGGGGCCTGCGCGTGCTGCTTTTCCTGGATCGACACATCAAAGTTCACATAGGTCGGCCCTTTCGGCTCGCTCCGCGCAATCACATCCGCCCGCAACATCGATTCCAGCGCCGCCTCCATCGAGCCAGGCTGATCGTCCCATTTCACATAGTTGCGGATCATCGACGCCTGGTCACGGCAGGTATGCAGCCAGTCAATCCAAGGACGCCGCAGCGCCGCATCAACCGGCCCCGTCGCACCATAGATCAGCACAGGAACCCGATCACACCATGCGTTGAAGATCGCCATCGTCCCATGCATCAGACCCACGTTGCTGTGCAGAATCACCGCCAATGGCTCCCCCGTCACCTTCGCATAGCCATGTGCAATCGCAACCGCATGCTCTTCGTGCAGACACAACAGCATCTGCGGATCTTCATTACCAAGGTGGTTCACAAGGCTGTCATGCAAACCCCGAAAGCTCGACCCAGGGTTCAGCGCAACATACTTCACCCCCAAACCTCGCAACATATCCGCAAATACATCGCTACCCCAAACTCCCAAACTATCCGACGATACTGGGCGCTCAACCTGATACAGCCTGTGCTCTGTCATGTGTTTTGGCCTTTCCTTATGAAGTGTTGATGCAGCAGCGCCCCATTTTGAAAGGCGTACGCAATAGGTATTTATTGCCCGCCGAAAGGGCGGGTATTTTTGCATTTCAGACGGTCTGGAGCGGTTCAGAGGATCAGAAATCCAAACCGAAATCGACGGTCCCCGCCGAATGGGTCAAAGCACCGGAGGAAATATAATCCACATTTGCCGATGCGATTTCGCGCAAACGGCCAAGGGTCACATTCCCGCTGGCTTCTGTCTTCGCCCGCCCGTCAATGCGCTTTACGGCTTCGGCCATGTCTTCGGTCGACATATTGTCAAACATGATGACATCTGCGCCCCCGGTCTGAAGCACCTCGTCCAACTGATGCAATCCGTCGATCTCGATCTCAACCACGACCATGTGACCCACATTTCGCTGAACAGCTTCCAGCACCTGTTTGATGCCACCAGCCGCTGCGATATGGTTGTCCTTGATCAGGATCGCATCAGATAGGGAAAACCGGTGATTGTGGCCGCCGCCATGCAAAATGGCGAGCTTCTCGACAAGTTTCAGCCCCGGTGTGGTTTTGCGCGTACAGGTGATACGTGTCTTGGTACCCGCAAGTTCCTGCACATAGGACGCTGTCAAAGTTGCCGTCCCGGACAACCGCCCGGCAAAGTTCAGGGCAACACGCTCTGCGGCAAGGATCGACGCCGCCGATCCCTCTATACACATCAAGGTATCGCCCGCTTTGCAGGCCGTACCATCCGCAACAACAGTCTCGACAATAAGATCGGGATCAATCAGCCGAAACGCCAGAGAGGCCACCTGCATCCCAGAGACAACCGCGTCCTGCCGTGCACGCATTTGCGCCTTATAGCGCGTGCCTTCAGGCAGAACGGAACGGGTTGTCACGTCGCCTGCTGCACCCAAGTCCTCCATAATAGCGTTCCGAACCATAGGTTCGAGGATGATATCGGGGACGTTCGCAACACTGCTCATTATTTTTAAGATCCTTGTCGGTTTGCAGAAAGGGCAGGAAGGGATGGTCTCATCCCGGCCAAAGCAATCAATAAAGAAAAAGCTTTTGGATCCCAGACCCCGTTCGCACATTACCTACGCACCGGGTCACTGACCCGACAGATTGATATGCACATTCTTTTCATGGGTGAAGGAAATCAGCTCGCCAATACCTTCTTCGCGCCCGATACCCGATTGTTTGACCCCACCGAACGGGGCACCAAGGAAATGCCGGCCAACTTCGTTAACCCAAACAAACCCGGCCTCGACGCGTGCAGCCGTACGATGAGCCGTCACCAAGTCCCGAGTCCAAATTGCGCAGGTCAGCCCAAGCTCAAGTGCATTGACCTCGTTCAGCATGGAATCTTCGTCCGACCATTTGCGAACCGCAAGAACTGGCCCGAAAATCTCTTCACGGGCGATACGCATCTGCGGCGTTACATCCGCAAAAATCGTCGGCGCGATGAAGCTTCCCTGTGCCAGCGCACCTTCGGTCACCGCATGGCCGCCGGTTACGGCACGCGCGCCTTCGCTCATGGCGGATTCGATGAAGTCCATGATCCGATCGAACTGTGTCCGGCTGACGATCGCCCCCATCGTGGTCTCCGGCTCTGTCGGAATGCCTGGCTTGTACCGTTCGACAGCCGCTTTGAGATGTGAGATGACCGCATCGTGGATGTCTACATGCAAGAAAGCGCGGCTCGTCGATCCGCAAGATTGCCCGCACCAGCCGAAATTCATGCCGCCGACGATCGCATCGGCGATCTTCTTCGGATCGCTGTCCGGATAGGCGATCAGCGCGTTCTTGCCGCCGAGTTCGAGCAGCACTGGTTTGACGGTGTCGCTCGCGCTGCGCATCACCGCCCGGCCCGCGGGTACGGAGCCGATGAGTGTGACCTTGGCGACGTCGGGATGTTCGGCCAACCCAGCTCCTGCCTCGACGCCGCCCGGCAGAACATTGAACGTGCCTTTAGGCAGCAGGCCATCGATGAGCTCCGCCAGCCGCAGCGAAGACAACGGAGCCTGAACCGGCGGCTTGATGATGACGGCATTGCCTGCGGCCAGAGGCGCTGCCATCTTTCCGCCGCAGAACATGAAAGGGTGATTAAAGGCAAGAATCCGTGCAACCACGCCCATCGGCTGGCGTAGGGTCATGTTGATGCGCTCTGGTCCCATAGGGATCGTATCGCCCTTCATTTCGGTCACAAGACCGGCGAAAAACTCCATCTGCGCTGCCGCAATCGCGGCGTCGCCGCGCATTTCAGTATAGGGGTTGCCACAGTTTGCAGCGTCCATCATCGCCAGTTCATCGCCATGCTTTCGCAAGAGATTTGCGATTTCCTTCAGGATACGTGCGCGTTCCAGCGGCACAACATCCCGCCATACCTCGAACCCTTCTTTCGCTGCCGCAACCGCCGCATCGACATCGGCGCGACTTGCCGTCGCAACCGACCCGATCCGCTCGCCGGTTCCTGGGTTGAAAGTGTCTTCGTACTTTCCCTCTAGTGGCGGCACCCATGCGCCGCCGTAGTAGAGATGGGCTGGTTCTTGAAGAGAGAGCTTCGCGTCTAGTTTCAGATTTTCCATCTAAGGTATCCTCCCGGCTTGAGGTCCTAATAACTTAGACTTCTAAATATTGTCAATCAGAGAACCCGCCCGAGGGCCGATTGGACGCCAAGCAAGTGCGGCAAGTATGTTTCAATCGTCTGCTTCGGTGTCCAGCCGGCAGACGACAAACCGATATTGAGAGCAGCGACGGTCAATCCCTTGCGATCATTCAGCGGAACAGCGATTGACCGTAAACCCGTTTCCACTTCCTGGTCCACAAATGCATATCCGTCCTCTCTCGCAGCATCGATCCGGCACAAGGTCTGAACTGGGTCGAGTATTGAGAACTTGGTCCGCGGGGTAAGGTCCGAGCGTCTGACAAGCAGGTCAGCCTCTTCGCGAGGCAGCGCAGCCAACAGAACCCTTCCCATCGAGGTGCAATGGGCGGGGAGTCGTGACCCAGGCATGAGCCCGATGGACATCACACGTTTCTGCGCCGCGCGCGCGATATACACGATCTCGGTCTCATCGAGCAGTGCCACGGAACAGCTTTGACCAATTTGCTCGGAGAGTTGGTCAAGCCAAGGTTGGACAATCTGCGAGAGCGGTAGGGAAGCAAGTGCGGCCACTCCGAGCCGTAGGATGCGCGGGGTAAGAGTAAAAAACTTACCGTCATAGTCGGCGTAACCTTCGCGGTGGAGCGTCAACAGTACGCGTCGCGTAGCAGCGCGATCCAAGCCACTGGCGACGGCAGCTTCGGATATCGAAAGACGCGGGGATGTGGGTCCGAAGGCTTCGATCACTTTCAGCCCCTTGGCGAGCGAGGCGATGTAGTCGGTGGGATTGTTCAACATGCGAACGCTGATATACACATGTTGAAAAAAGATCAATATATGAACTTTTTACTCGCTACGGCGGTAATCTAGGGATATTTCGAAGGGTATCTAAGGAGGATCCTGATGAACAAAACATCGCCCAGCCTCGCTGACGCGGTTGCGGATATCCCCGATGGCGTACAGGTTATGATCGGTGGCTTTGGAGGCTCCGGAGCCCCGATCGAACTGATCCACGCTTTAATCGACCGCTTTCGTGCCACCGGCAGCCCCAAGAATCTTACCGTGATAAACAATAACGCGGGAAACGGCGCGATCGGAATCGCCGCGATGATCAAAGCGGGGATGGTCAGGAAGATGATCTGCTCTTTCCCGCGCAGCTCCAACGCCGAGGCATTCAACGAAAAATACCTGGCAGGCGAAATCGAGCTCGATTTGATCCCGCAGGGTACATTGGCCGAACGCATTCGCGCGCGCGGAGCAGGCATTCCCGCTTTTTATACACCAACTTCTTTTGGTACCGAGCTTGCCGAAGGCAAGCCGACAGAGACGTTCGACGGCAAGATGTACGTGCAAGAGTTGTGGTTGAAGGCCGACTTCGCCCTGATCAAAGGCCATGATGGTGACGAGACCGGCAACCTTACCTATCGTTTGGCTGGCCGGAACTTCAATCCGTTGATGGCGATGGCTGCCGATCGCACGATTGCGCAGGTCTCCAACCTCCGCGCACCCGGCTCCATCGATCCTGAGGCGGTAGTTACCCCCGGAATCTTCGTCGACAAGATTGTCGAGGTTCCCGCGCCTCAACAAGAAGAAGTACTCGTGCGTAGGGGGGTGGTCTACTGATGTCCGGTTTCAATTTAATGGAAGACAAACTGACGAACGCGCAGATCGCGTGGCGTGCCGCTCAGGATATCGAAGATGGTTCCTATGTGAACCTCGGTATCGGATTTCCCGAGATGATCGCCAAGTTCCAGCCCGATGGCCGCGATGTAACCTATCATACCGAGAACGGCGTGCTGGGATTCGGAAAAGCCCCTGCGGAGGGACAGGAAGACTGGGATCTTATTAATGCGGGCAAAAAGGCGATTACATTGAAGCCCGGTGCATCCTTTTTCCATCATGCCGACAGCTTTTCGATGGTGCGCGGTGGCCACCTCGATCTGGCCGTTCTTGGCGCGTATCAGGTCGCCCAGAACGGCGATCTGGCGAACTGGCGCGTAGGCACCAAAGGCGTGCCGGCCGTGGGTGGAGCAATGGACCTTGTGCATGGGGCCAAGCGTGTGGCGGTTGTAACTGACCATGTAACCAAGGATGGCGGCCCGAAACTGGTCGAGGCCTGTACTTTCCCGCTGACAGGCGTCGGGTGCGTGACCCGCGTCTACACCTCTCTGGCCGTGATTGACATCGAAGATAGCAAATTCGTGCTTCGTGAAAAACTGCCGGGCATCACTTTGGACGCCTTGCAGGCGGTGACTGGCGCGACGTTGCACATTGTTGGCGAAGTTGCCGAACTCAATGTTCCCGAGGGAATCTCATGACTGACGTATACATATGCGACTACATCCGCACACCAATCGGCCGCTTTGGCGGTGCGCTTTCCTCCGTCCGCGCTGACGACCTTGCCGCGATTCCGCTTCGGGCCATTGCCGCGCGCAATCCGGGCCTCGACCTTGCCGCGATCGACGAGGTGATCTTCGGCTGCGCCAATCAGGCTGGCGAAGACAACCGCAACGTCGCCCGCATGGCGCTGCTTCTCGCAGGCTATCCCGAGACGGTGCCGGGTACGACGATGAACCGACTTTGCGGCTCGGGTATGGATGCGGTCATCACTGCAGCTCGGGCGATCAAATCCGGCGAGGCCGAGCTGCTTGTCGCCGGAGGGGTAGAGAGCATGTCGCGCGCGCCATTCGTGATGCCCAAGGCCACCTCCGCCTTCTCGCGGGCCAATGAGGTCCACGACACCACTATCGGCTGGCGTTTCGTTAACAAGCTGATGAAGGAACAATATGGCGTCGACAGCATGCCCGAGACGGCAGAGAATGTGGCCGAAGATTTTGGCATCTCGCGCCCCGATCAGGATGCCTTCGCCTTGCGCTCGCAGCAGAAAGCGGCCAAAGCCCAAGTCAATGGCCGTTTGGCCCAGGAGATCGTGCCGGTTACGATCCCGCAGCGCAAAGGTGACCCTCTGGTCATCGACACCGACGAGCATCCGCGTTCCACGACTACATACGAAGGCCTGAAAAAGCTTCGGCCCTTCGTGAAAGCCGATGGCACTGTGACAGCGGGCAACGCCTCTGGCGTGAATGACGGGTCTGCCGCTTTGATCCTTTCGACGAAAGAAGCTGCCGAAAAGCATGGGCTTAAGCCGATCGCCAGAGTGCTCGGCGGGGCGACCGCCGGCGTGGCGCCGCGCATCATGGGCTTCGGCCCGGCTCCGGCCTCGAGAAAGCTTCTGGCGCGTCTTGGCCTGCGCCAAGAGGAGTTCGCAGTGATTGAGCTTAACGAAGCTTTCGCCTCGCAGGGCCTCGCCACGTTGCGTAATCTTGGGATTGCTGATGATGACGTGCGTGTGAACCCCAATGGCGGGGCAATCGCGTTGGGTCATCCGCTGGGCATGTCGGGTGCGCGGATTACTGGCACCGCGATGCTTGACCTCAAGCCTGGTGAGAAATCGCTATCCACAATGTGTATCGGTGTAGGACAGGGTATTGCTATTGCGCTAGAAGCCGTCTGACTGGCTCAACGACGGGCGCAATCCTCTTCAACCCGCCGGTGCAGAAGCCGCGCCAGCAGATCGGCATGGCTGTCTTCGTCGAACGTGAACTTGCGTGTCAGACCAACCGCCCCGGCCATGTAATCCGACTTTAGATCGAGCGCAGCAAGGCTGCCGCGCGCAATTTCCCGCGCCACGACGCCGCGCGAGATGAACCAGAGCATCTCAGAACCTTCGAGAAGCGTTTGCGCCGCCGGCAGGGCCACCGTCTCGAACACCGGTGTGAGATCGGATAACCCCATCGCGGCAAGGTATTGATCCACGCTCTGACGAATGATCGCACCGGGGTTGGGCAGGATGAGGGGATAGCGTAGCAGAGCGTCGGTCACCGGCAGATCCAGCGCTGGATGTCCGGCGCGCGCCACCAGCAAGATCGGCTCGTCATAGAGATACTCGAAAGACAGGCCTGCCATGTCGGCTGCCCGTGGCATGCGCCCGACCATAAGGTCAATCTTGCCGCCGCGCAGTCGTTCGAGCAGGTAGTGGTTCGGCCCAGTGATTATACCGATCCGCGCATCCGGGCGCGCCTGCGAGAATGCAAGAGCGACCGAGGGGAAGAACCCACCGGCCACGGTCGGCAGCAACCCAACCTTCACCAGCCCCGCCGCCACCTGCCCCGACAGGTCGCGCACCCCTGCCTCGAGGCTTTGCAACGCGGCGCGGGCATGAGCACGAAAATTCTCTCCTGCCGGGGTTAAGACGGCCCGCCGCCCTGTACGCTCGAAGAGATGCGCGCCAAGCAGCCCCTCCAGTTCCGAGATCGTTTTTGACAGTGCCGGCTGCGACACGTTCCGTTGCCGCGCCGCAGCAGAGATTGTTCCGGCTTGAGCAACGGTCAGGAAAGCTTCGAGATGGCGCAGTTTCAGACCATTAGGTATATCCATTTGGTTATAGTTTTTGGCCAAGATCATATTTTTGTAAAGGGAAAAGTTATGCCAAATTATCGGCAGGAGGATACCATGCAGGCATTGAAACGCGATTGGGGCACCACGCATCTGCGCGCCACTGACGGCGAAGGTGTCGCGCTTGTCTTCATCAATTCGCTCGGCACAGACCTGCGGATGTGGGACGATGTCGTCGCGCTTCTACCCGCGGGCTGGTCGAACTTGCGCATGGACAAGCGCGGTCACGGGCTGAGCAGTACCGCGCCGCAGGGATATGGCATTCCAGAGCTGGCCGAGGACGTGCTGGCCGCGATGGACCATATCGGTCTCGCTCAGGCGGTGATCGTCGGTTGCTCCATCGGCGGCCTGATCGCGCAGCACATCGCGCTCATGGCGCCGGATAGGGTGATCGGCTTGGTGCTTTCGAATACCGCCCCAATGCTGGGAAATGCGGATAGCTGGCTGAGTCGGATCGAGGGTGTACGCACTAATGGCATGGCGGCAATGGCAGACGGCATCCTACAGCGGTGGTTCGGCCCCGATATGCTTGCGACTCTTGAAACCGATCTGTGGCGGGCGCTGCTCACCCGGACAGATACGGAAGGCTATATAGCCACTTGCGCGGCGATCGCCGGCACCGACATCACCGACCGCCTTCGCGAGATCACCCAGCCCGCGCTGGTGATCGGCGGCTATCACGATCAGGCGACGCCGCCGGACGTGGTCGAAAAGCTCGCCGCCGCCCTGCCCCGCTCCGATTTAGTCATGTTCGACCGCTCCGGCCATCTTCCTGCGGTAGAGCAGCCAAAGGTATTTGCCCACACCCTGATGAATTTCGTGGAAAGGATCATCCCATGACAGAGACGTTCGACAAAGGCATGCAAGTGCGCCGCGAGGTGCTGGGCGAGGCCCATGTGGACCGGGCAGAGGCAGGCAAGACCGAATTCGACTTGCCGTTTCAGTCGTTGATCACCGAAAGCGCATGGGGAACTGTTTGGGCGTCGGAGCGGATCACCCGACGCGAACGCTCGATGTTGACCCTCGCACTGCTGGCCGCGACAGGAAATTTCGAGGAAATTCCAATGCATATCCGGGCTACCGCCAATACCGGTGCCTCGAAAGCGGATGTCGCCGAGGCGCTGCAACACGTCGCGATCTATGCTGGCGTGCCGAAAGCCAACCACGCGCTAAAGCTGGCCAAGCAGACTTATGCGGAAATGGAGGAAAGTATCTAATGACTGACCATGGACCACTGATTCCGCGCAACCGCGCGATCCACCCCGAGCCCTATGATCCTGGCTACAAAACGAGCGTCGCGCGCTCGCCCTTCCTGCCGTTGCTTTCGATGGAGAGCACTCCCTCGGAAGAGACTGGTCCGAGATTCGGCCACACGAAGCTCGGCGCGCTCGACAACAACCTGATCTTGAACTGGACAAAGGGTGCTGCTCCCGCCGTGGGCGAACGCATCCTGGTGCATGGCCGCTTGCTGGACGAGATGAACCGCCCGATACCGAACGCGCTAATAGAGATCTGGCAGGCTAATGCGGGTGGGCGCTACCGGCACAAGAAAGACACCTATTTCGCACCGCTCGACCCAAATTTCGGCGGCTGCGGTCGGACCATCACGGATGAAAACGGATACTACGAATTCTTGACCATTCGTCCAGGGGCTTACCCCTGGCCTAACCGTGCCAATGACTGGCGTCCGATGCACATCCACTTTTCGATATTTGGCCACAGCTTCGGCCAAAGGTTAATCTCGCAGATGTATTTCGAGGGCGATCCGCTCATCAATCACTGCCCGATCGCCGCGACCATCAAGGATCGCAGCCAGCTCGACCGGCTGGTCGCGCCGCTCGATTTCTCGAAATCGCGCCCACTCGATTTTCTCGCCTATAAATTTGACATTGTTTTGCGGGGTCGCCGTCAGACCATGTTTGAAAACAAGCTGGAGGGCATGTGAAATGGTTCAGAAACTTGAAACACTGATCGAAAGCGCCTCGCAAACGGCGGGCCCTTATGTCCATATCGGCCTGATGCCTACCTATGCGGGAAACGCAGGATACTATGACGAAGAGATTGGCACCACGCCTTTTCTGGATGAAAGCAAGGCCAAGGGTGAGATCGTTGAGATCGTTGGCTCCGTATTTGACGGCACCGGCTGGGCGATGCGAGATGCGTTGATCGAGAGCTGGCAATGCGATGCTGGGGGCGTGTTTCCGGGCGATAAAAGCGCCGATCCGGCCTTTACAGGCCATTGCCGCTTTGCGGCCGACGCGGAAAGCGGCGAGTTTACCTTGCGCACAGTCAAACCTGGCTCTTACCAGGGGCGCGGTGGAGTCGAGAGCGCGCCTCATATTTCCCTTTGGGTCGTCGCACGTGGGATTAACGTAGGTCTCAATACCCGGATCTATTTCGAAGACGAGGACAACGCCAATGACCCGTTGCTGATCCGAATCGAACAGCGACCACGGGTGAATACCCTGATCGCCAAGAAAACCGGCGACGGCAAGTACCGCTTCGACATTCGACTACAGGGCGAGGGCGAGACGGTTTTCCTCGACATCTGACCAGATCGGGAAATGAGGTATCGAATAGTTTGGTCATCCCGCCCCTTTCGGCGCACCCTAAGGAGCTCGCTATGAGCGCTTCAGTGTTTGAGAGTCCGTGGCTATCCGGTCTGTTCGGCGATGACGCTATGGCAGCGATCCTCTCTCCGGAACGGCAGCTTCAGCACATGCTCGCCTTCGAGGCGGCATGGTCGCGGGCCTGTGGCCGGGCAGGACTGATTGACGCAACCCTCGCCGAGACAGCTGCACAAGCAATCGAAGTTGCCAAACCCGATCTAACCGATCTTACCAAAGGTACGGCGCAGGATGGTCTGCCGGTGCCGAGTCTGGTCAAACAGCTGAAGGCTATCGCACCTGGAGAAGCCGTCCACATGGGCGCTACTTCTCAAGATGTGGTCGACACCACGACAGTCCTGGTTCTGCGAGAGGCTTCATTGCTCATCACCAACAGATTGATTGAATTGGAGAAATTCCTCAAGGAGCTAGAAGAGCGGTTCGGGGATGAACCGTTAATGGGGCGCACAAGAATGCAGGCCGCCACGCTGATCACCGTACGTGATCGGGTTCTACCCTGGCGCCTGCCTTTGGCCGAGCATCGGCTGCGGCTGGATCAAATCCGTCCCCGTATCGAGCGGGTACAGATTGGCGGGGCCTCCGGCGACCGCAAAGCTCTCCGAAACAAGGCGGATGAAGTTGTTGCCGATGTAGCCAACCAGCTCGATCTTGCGCCGACTAATAAGGCCTGGCACACGATGCGTGACGGGATTGTGGAATATGCTTCTCTGCTTTCAATGATTTCTGGCACTCTAGGCAAGATTGGGCAGGACATCGCCCTCATGGCGCAGCAAGGCATCGGTGCGATCGCGATTTCAGGAGGTGGTACCTCGTCCGCCATGCCCCACAAGAACAACCCGATTGCTGCCGAGCTATTGATGACGTTGGCACGGTTCAATTCGGTACAGGTCTCGGCTATGCACCATGCCTTGATCCATGAACAGGAACGGTCGGGAGCAGCCTGGGCTTTGGAGTGGATGGTCCTCCCCCAAATGCTGATGGCAACCGCGAGGGGGTTGGGTACCTGCTGCTCGCTCAGTCAATCAATAACAAGAATTGGTGAAGCGGATACGACAATTTAACTTACTATCTTATTTGATCACCCTGTACCTTCGTAGGTCACAAATTTTGTTTGTTTCGATGGAGATTGTGCAGCCCGGTATACGCCGTCCGGTCCATGCGAAGTTGGTTGCCGGCCAAGTATCAGCCGCTCTTAAAGTCCCAACAGTTTCGGTAGGTCAGCCAAATCGGTTAGCCGTCGCGCGCCGAAGAGGTTCGTCGGTTTCAACGTCGTCTTCGGGTCGTAGGCAAAACAGGTCATCGCAGCATTAAAGGCCGCTTCGAATCCACTTGTGCTGTCTTCGACTACCACGCAGTGCTCTGGCGCAACGCCATTCATTTCGGCCGCATGCAAAAACACATCGGGCGCGGGTTTGCTGGCGCCGACATCATAAGCCGAAAACATATTTCCTTCGAACCAGGGAAGCAGCCCCGACCGTTCCAGTGTGACACGCATCTTTGCCAAATGCCCATTTGAGGCTACGCAGAGCGGAATGCCAGCCGACGAAATCAACGCCACCGCTGTCGTAGTACCCTAATAAAAGAGAAATTACCGCTTCTGGCCTATTTTGGCGATT
>CAYFXM010000016.1:0-17041 GCA_964346965.1 uncultured Actibacterium sp.
CCCAACTCGAAGTGGTCGCCCAGCACCCGGCGCACTTCCAACGGCCACCCGCGCGCCATCAGCTTGCCGCTTTGCCAAAACAGCTGGTCAGGGGTGTAATAGAACAATTCGTGACCGCGTGCTTGTGCCTCTTCGGCCAGCCGGAACGTACTGTCCGCCTCGATATCGATCGGCGCGATCGGATCCATCTGGATGGCGACTTTCAAACCCATGAGCGGCTCTCCTCTTTCCGCCATGTTTGATCCGAACAGCCGCGGGATTCAATCTACATTCGCGTCAGGCACAAAGTGCATTTTCCAACAGGTCGACCTTTCCCTGGGCGTCGACCAGTGCCACGTCGAACCGGCTCTCGGTCAATTGGCCCATTGGCTCGCCTGCCAGAAACTCACTCGCTGCAGTGAAAATCCGACCGATCTGTCGACTAGATAGCCGAGCTGCCGCTTCAGCATGTGATCGGCTCCTTTTCACTTCGATGAAGATGATCTCGTCACCTTCCCGGGCAATCAGATCAATTTCCCCACCCTTTCCACGCCAACGCTCTGCCGCGATGATGGCTCCACGTCGCCGATAAATTTCGGCCACCGACTTTTCGGCCGCCAAACCGGAATAATACGCTGTTTGACTACCCATCCGATCGCTCCAATTCGAGCGCCATCTGATAGACCTGCCGCTTCTTGAGGCCGAAGACCGTAGCAACCTCTGCCGCCGCATCTTTCACTGACATCGATTCAAGCGCCTTTCGCAACGCCTCTTCCACGTCTCCCTCCTCTGGCGCTGGCCTTTGCGCGCGGTCGATCAGAATGACGACTTCTCCCTTCACGGTCCTGTCCGCAAAGTCGCGCTGCAATTCAATTAAGGTTCCGCGCGACACTTCCTCGAACTTTTTCGTCAACTCGCGGCAGACAACTGCCTGTCGCTCCTGTCCAAAGCATTCCACCAATTCAGCTAATATTTTCTGAACGCGTTTGGGGGATTCATAGAGAATGATCGTCGCCTGAACTCCCGCCAATTCTTCGAGGGTTCTCATACGCGCGCCCTTGGCTGCGGGCAGAAATCCGCCAAAAAGAAATCGGTCACTTGGCAATCCCGATACAGTTAGCGCGGCTAGAACGGCCGAAGGCCCCGGCGCGGCGAAAACGTTGAACCCTGCATCAATGGCTGCTTTGCCAAGCTGATACCCCGGATCGGCAACGAGCGGCGTGCCTGCTTCACTCGCATAGGCGACCGAGAGCCCTTGCGCGAGATAGTCCAGCACCTTCTCTCGTTGCCTTTCGGGGCTGTGCTCGTGGTAGGCCAGCACTGGGCGATCACCGAGCGACAAGCCATGTATTTGCATCAGATGTTTCAGAGTTCGGGTATCCTCTGCGACGAGGACATCGGCATTCTGCAGCAGGTCCAGCGCCCGCAATGTGATGTCGCGGGCCGCACCGATCGGCGTGGAAATGAAATAGAGCCCCGGGTCGGGTCGCTGGTCCTGGATCATCAAAAGAATGTTGCCCCGTCTTGCGTTTACTTGCCTGCACGAAATGCGTACTGTCCGCGCGAACCCCGCGTGCTCCGAGTTCGAGGAAATAGCACATGTATGCCTTTTTGAAATCGCTTCGCAAGGTCCTGCGCCCCGCCGCGCCTATTGCTGCGGCACTGGTATTGGCCAGCTGTCAGGGCGGAGGTCTGGGTGGCCCGTCGATCAACACCGGGCGTGCCGTTCCCATTGCACTTCTCGTGCCGGGCGGGTCGGAGAAGCCAAGTGACGAGCTTCTGGCACGCAGCCTCGAAAATGCTGCACGGCTTGCGATCTCGGATCTGGAGGGCGCCAAGATTGACCTGCGTGTCTATCAGACCGCCGGCGATGCAAGCCAGGCCGCGATTGTTGCCCGAGAGGCCGTCAATGATGGTGCCAAGCTGATTCTCGGCCCGCTTTATTCCCACTCTGCCAACGCGGCCGGGGTAGCCGTGGCCAGCCGCAACGTGAACGTGCTGAGCTTCTCAAACAATGCGACCATCGCCGGTGGCAACGTGTTCATCCTTGGATCGACCTTCCAAAACGCCGCTGACCGGCTGGTGGCCTATTCCCAATCAACCGGCCGGACCAATGTGATGGTTGTCCATGACACCGGCTTGGCCGGACAGGTGGGCCGTACTGCCGTTGCAAGTGCCGCCGCGAAGACCGGAGCCAATTTTGTTGGCAGCGAGACTTATGAGCTTTCCCAAAACGGCATTGTGCAGGCGATTCCGAATATCGCCGATACCGCCCGCGACTCTGGTGCCCACACGATCCTGATGAATGCAACCGTCGATGGGGCCCTACCTCTTTTGACGCAATTGATGTCGGAAAACGGCCTTGATCCGCAAAAATTCCAGTATGCCGGACTGACCCGATGGGATTCTCTGCCAGGTACACTGGCGTTGCCGGGCGTTCAGGGCGGTTGGTTTACTTTGCCTGATCCCGGTATCAGCGCCATGTTCAAGGACCGCTATTCAGCCGCGTTTGGCGAAGCGCCGCATCCGCTTGCCCCGCTGTCGTACGATGGAATTGCCGCCGTGGGAGCCTTGATCGCCTCTGGCGACAGCGCCGCGCTGACCGCCCGATCACTGACCCAGCCCAACGGTTTTGCCGGGGCGTCCGGCGTCTTCCGGCTGTTGGAAGACGGCACCAACGAGCGGGGCCTTGCCGTAGGCCAGATCCTGGATGGTGAGGTCATCGTTGTATCTCCGGCTCCGCGCCGCTTTGTCGATGCCGGTCTCTAATCGGCTCAAATCCAGAAGAAGACATTGACTACATTCAACACCCTGATCTGCCCCGCGCAGGAGATTTTCGACGCCGACGCCTTTCGGGTCGCCGTGGACGCCCATGTAAAGGCCGAGTCCCCGTCGGCTTCGGCACTTCGGAAATGGACCGTCGGCTACCTGCTGGACGCCAATGAGAAGGGTCGCGCACGGATTGCGGAAGCTATCGCCGCCGAACCGTTCAATGCCCGCGGTATGGTTCGGGCTTATACGTTCCTGACAGACGGGCTGGTTACATCGGCGCTGACAGTCGCGACCGAATACCTGCATCGCCTTTCAACGCCGACCGAGGGTGAAAGGCTGAGCGTGCTGGCCGTCGGAGGTTACGGACGAGCGGAAATGGCACCGCAGTCCGACGTGGACTTGCTGTTCCTGACGCCTTGGAAAATCACCGCTTGGGCCGAAAGCGTCATCGAATCCACGCTCTATATCCTGTGGGACCTGCGCCTGAAGGTGGGCCATGCCAGCCGCACGATCCGCGACTGTATCAACCTCGGGCGCGAAGATTACACGATCCGAACCGCGCTTCTGGAAACCCGCCATATCTTTGGCGAACCTACACTGGCGGATGAATTGAAGGAGAAACTGCGGACCGACCTGTTCAAAGGCACCGCAGCGGACTTTGTTGAAGCCAAGCTGGCTGAACGCGCCGAGCGCCACACCAAGCAGGGGGGCCAGCGCTATATGCTGGAACCCAACGTAAAAGAGGGCAAGGGCGGTTTACGTGATCTACAGTCTCTCTACTGGATCGCGAAATACGTGCACGGCGTCGATACCGTCGCAGAGTTGCTGGAACTGGGTGTCTTCACACAAGACGAACTGGATGCGTTCCAACGCGCCGAAGATTTCCTGTGGTCGGTGCGTTGCCAGGTTCATCTGGTTGCGGGCCGAGCGATGGACCAACTGACCTTCGATGTACAAATCGAAGTTGCGCCACGTCTAGGCTATTCCGACCACGACGGCCGCCGCGACGTTGAACATTTCATGCAGGATTATTTCCGCCACGCCACAAAGGTGGGGGAGCTGACCCGTATTTTCCTGACCGCTCTGGAAGAAAGCCACGTAAAGTCAGAACCGATGCTGACCCGTTTCTTCCGCCGCAAACGTCAGGCAAAACCGGGATATAAAATCTACCAGAACCGGTTGGATATCGAGGACGAAGCCCTCTTTTTCGATGACCGGCTGAATATTCTGCGTCTCTTCGAAGAGGCTCTGCGCACAGGGACTTTGATCCATCCAAATGCAATGCGGATGGTCTCGGCCCATCTGAACCAGATCGATCAGGACATGCGCCGCGACCCCGAGGCGCAGCGTATTTTCATCGACCTTCTTTTGAAGCACGGCAACCCGGAGCGCGCCCTTCGCAGGATGAACGAACTGGGCGTCCTGTCGGCCTTCATTCCGGAATTCGAGCCGATCGTGGCGATGATGCAGTTCAACGTCTATCACCAGTACACGGTGGACGAGCACACGATTCAGGTGATCTCGACACTTGCGCAAATCGAGCGCGAAGAACTGATCGAAGAACTGCCGCTCTCCAGCGGAATCCTCGCCAAGGGGCTGAACCGCAAAATACTCTATGTCGCCCTGTTGCTGCACGACATCGGCAAGGGCCGGGACGAGGATCACTCGATCCTCGGCGCAAAGATTGCACGCAAAGTGGCCCCGCGTCTGGGCCTGAAGCCGGATGAATGCGAAACCGTCGAGTGGCTGGTGCGCTATCACCTTCTGATGTCCGACATGGCACAGAAACGCGACCTTTCCGACCCGCGCACCGTGCGTGACTTTGCCAAACTGGTGAAGAACCGCAAACGGCTCGACCTGCTCACCGTCCTGACGGTCTGCGACATACGCGGCGTGGGTCCGGGGACATGGAACAACTGGAAGGCCCAGTTGATCCGGGACCTGCACCAGCAGACTTCGGAAGCCTTGGAAAACGGACTGGAAGCGATCAATACCGAGGCCCGAGAAAATGAGGCCAAGAGGGCGCTGCGCGCGGCGCTGCCCGATTGGGAGAAGAAAGCCCTACGTACCGAGACAGGTCGCCATTATGGGCCCTATTGGCAAGGCCTGCCGACCGAGGCGCACAAGGTTTTTGCCAGTTTGCTGCAGGGTATTACGGACGACGAAATCCGCTTTGACCTTGAAGAGGACAAGGATCGGGATGCTACCCGCATCTGTTTCGCCCTGTCCGACCACCCGGGTATTTTTGCCCGCCTATCCGGTGCGCTTGTGCTGGCGGGGGCCAATGTGGTCGACGCGCGGACCTATACCTCGAAGGACGGTTATGCAACGGCCGTCTTCTGGGTGCAGGATTCCGACGGTCATCCCTATGAAGACAGACGCATCCCCCGGATGCGTCAGGTGATCGATAAGATCCTGAAGGGTGAGGTCGTTGCGGGCGAGAAGCTCGCCGACCGGGACAAGCTGAAAAAGCGCGAACGCGGGTTCAAATTCCCGACCTCAATCACCTTCGACAACGAAGGGTCCGAGATCTACACGATCATCGAAGTCGACACTCGCGACCGTCCGGGCCTCTTGTTCGACGTGGCGCAAACGCTGGCGCATAACAACATCTATATCGCAAGTGCCGTCATCGCGACCTATGGCGCGCAGGCGGTGGACAGCTTCTATGTCAAGGACATGTTCGGACTGAAGCTGCACTCGAAAGCAAAGCGTGAGGCCCTTGAGAAACGACTGCGCGAGGCGATCCAACGCGGCGTTGAAAGGGCTGAGGGCTAATGCGGCCGATCCGGCTGATCTCGGGGTTTCTGACCGTCGGGGTCTGGACCATGGCCAGTCGTATTCTGGGGTTTGTTCGCGACATCATGATCGCGGCCTATCTCGGGTCTGGGCCCGTGGCCGAGGCCTTCCTGATTGCCTTTTCCTTGCCCAACATGTTCCGCCGCTTCTTCGCCGAAGGGGCGTTCAACATGGCCTTCGTTCCGATGTTTTCCAAGAAATTGGAGGGCGGCGAAGATGCCGAGGGTTTCGCGCGAGAAGCCTTTACCGGGCTCGCCACTGTCCTGATCGCCTTTACCGTTCTCGCACTATTTGCCATGCCGTGGCTGGTGCTGGCGATGGCGGGCGGCTTCCTGAACGACAGCCGTTTTGATCTGGCCGTAAGTTATGGTCGGATCGCATTTCCCTATATACTGTTCATTTCTCTAGCGGCGCTGTTGTCAGGCGTACTGAACGCGACGGGACGCTTCGTAGCCGCAGCCGCTGCTCCTGTTCTCCTCAACGTTCTGTTCATTTCGGCGATGGTGCTGGCTCAGGCATTGGGCTGGCCGATGGGCAGCACTCTGGCGTGGACGGTGCCGATCGCGGGGATCGCCCAGATGGCACTTGTCTGGCGGTCTGCCTCGCGCGCAGGGTTTCACCTGACCTTCCAGCGTCCCCGTTTTACACCTGAACTCAAACGCCTTGCCATTATCGCCGCTCCCGCCGCGCTTGCCGGAGGTGTCGTGCAAGTTAACCTTCTGGTGGGCCGTCAAGTCGCCAGCTTCTTTGACGGAGCCATTGCATGGCTGAACTATGCAGACCGACTGTACCAACTGCCGCTTGGGGTGGTGGGCATTGCGATCGGTGTCGTGCTGCTGCCCGACCTGTCGCGTAAGCTGCGCGCAGGTGACGCCGCCGGAGGACAACAGGCCCTCAGCCGCGCCGCCGAATTGTCGCTGGCCCTGACAATCCCCGCCGCCGTCGCCCTGATCGCCATCCCCGTCCCGCTGATCGGTGTGTTGTTCCAGCGCGGAGCCTTTGGCCCCGAGGACACCACCGCCACGGCACTTGCGCTTGGCATCTATGGGCTTGGCCTGCCCGCTTTCGTGTTCCAAAAGGTGTTGCAGCCCCTGTTCTTCGCCCGCGAAGACACGCGCCGACCGTTCCACTATGCACTCGTAGCGATGGTGGTAAACGCTGTGATCGCCATCGGGCTGGCCCCTGTCATCGGTTATCTGGCTGCCGCTTGGGGCACGACCCTGTCGGCTTGGGGCATGGTGCTGCTCTTGTGGCGCGGATCTCGAGGCATGGGACAAGAGGCAGATCTGGATGTACAGTTCCGCAACCGGATCGGGCGGATCGTATTAGCCTCTGTCGGGATGGGCGCCCTGCTTTACGGTGCGGGGATCGGTCTCACCGACTGGCTGGCAACTCCAACATTGCGTTATGCCGCATTGGCGCTGTTGGTCGGGCTTGGTCTGGTCAGCTATGGAGCGCTAGGCCAGATGCTCGGTGCCTTCCACCTGAGCGAGATCAAGACCGCGTTGCGGCGCTAGGTCTCTCAATTCATGGACACGCGACTACCGCTGGCGAAGTCGCGCCATTACGCGGCTCCAACCGCCGGGACTGACAACAAACGACAGCAAGAACCCGGCCCCGAATCCAGCGATATCCGCGACCCAGTCATTGGCCCCGCCGAACAGAACTTTGAAAAGCAATTGGATGCCAATTAGGAAGGCAATGAAGGTAAAGGCGCTCATCTGGTTCTCGCCTACGTGACCCAGTTGCACCCAGCGCACAAAGGTAAAGGCCCCGATCAACGCATAGGCCCCCGGAAAAGCCCCGATCAGTGGGGTGCGGTCGTCAAGGATCACCCCGTAGGCCAATGCGCCAACAATGATCCCGCTCCAAAACACCGCCAAGACTGCGCCAAAGCTGAAGATCTCCCCGACCAGCTTACCCAAGGCCAGAATGAAGACCGCCGCAAACAGCACATGCGTAAATCCGCCGTGAATGAACGCGTAGGTCACGGTTCGGGCCACATGTTCAGCCGGAAACTGGCCGTTGGCCAACATCCACTCGAAGACCACATCGCTGAATGCGTAATCCTGCATCGCTCCCAACCGCCAGCCGACACCCCCCGGCCCGCCGACGATCCCGCGTTCGGCCAGTTGGAACATCACTTCAATGGCGATAATCGGCAGCGACAGGAACCACACAACAGGCGGCATGGGGTTCAGCGGCGGGGCGTTCGGATCCTGATGCATTTCGGGCCTTTGGTTGACGGGCGTTCCCCCCCTCGGTAAGCGAGCGGAAAGGAAATTTCCAGACGGAGCATCTGACATGGCCGATGCCACCCATACCCCGCGTGTCTTTTCAGGCATCAAGCCTTCGGGCGGGCTGACCCTTGGCAACTATCTTGGTGCGATCAAGCGCTTCGTAGAAACTCAGGACAGCGAGATGGAGACCATCTATTGCGTGGTCGACCTTCACGCAATCACCGTCTGGCAGGATCCGGCGGACCTGACCCACGCCACACGAGAGGTGGCTGCAGGCTATCTGGCCTCCGGTTTGGACCCGGCGAAGTCGATCCTGTTCAACCAGTCGCGCGTCTCTGGTCATGCCGAGCTGGGCTGGCTGTTCAATTGTGTCGCCCGTGTTGGCTGGATGAACCGCATGACCCAGTTCAAGGAAAAAGCCGGCAAGAACGCCGAGAGGCAGTCGCTTGGTCTGTACGCATATCCTTCGCTGATGGCCGCCGACATTCTGCTCTACCATGCCACCCACGTGCCCGTGGGCGAGGACCAGAAGCAGCACGTTGAACTGACCCGCGACATCGCCAACAAGTTCAACCACGACTTCAAGGCCGAAGGGTTCTTCCCCCTGCCCGAGCCCGTAATCGAAGGCCCCGCCACCCGCGTGATGAACCTGCGCGACGGCACCAAGAAGATGTCGAAATCCGGCGAAAGCGACATGGAGCGCATCAACATGACCGATGACGCCGATAAGATTGCTAAGAAGTTCCGCAAAGCTCGCACCGACCCCGAGGCGCTGCCCGAGACCTATGAGGGCCTGAAAGACCGTCCCGAGGCACGTAACCTTGTCGATATCTACGCTGCCCTGTCCGACAGCACTCCTGAAGCGGTGGTGGACGAATATGCCGGTGCGGGTTGGGGCCAGTTCAAACCCGCCTTGGCCGATCTGGCCGTGGACAAGCTTGCCCCGATTTCTGAAGAGATGGCACGCTTGATGGATGATCCGGCCGAGATCGATCGGGTTCTGAAGGATGGGGCTGACCGTGCGCGTGCGATTGCCGATCCCATCCTGGACAAAACATTCGATATTATGGGTTTCGCACGCGGCTGAACCAGTCCAGCCGCGAATGTGAAGGGCCCCGTTTGGGGCCCTTTGTCTGTTCTAGGCGGCTTTGTGGAAATCCGCAGCGGAATGTCGTTCAGGCAACGCTTCGTTCGGTCCGCCGGACGGTCGGTTTACCATCCTTCCACGCTTGGCAGCGGGGCGTGCATCAATCATCTTGGCCCAACGCTGCACGTTGGCGTAGCTCCCGACGTCCAGAAACTCTGCCGCCCCGTACAGGCGCCCCAGAACCAACCCACCATACCAAGGCCAGATCGCCATATCGGCGATGGAATAGTCGCTGCCCGCAACGAATTCGCGGTCCGCGAGGTTTTGGTCCAAAACATCCAACTGACGTTTGGTCTCCATCGCATATCGGTCGATAGGGTATTTTTGAGCCTTTGGAGCACTGGCGTAGAAATGGCCGAACCCGCCGCCCACAAAGGGTGCACTTCCCATTTGCCAGAACAGCCAGTTCAGGACTTCGGTCCGCTCAGCTCCGCTGGCAGGCAGAAAGGCCCCGAATTTCTCGGCCAGATGCATCAGGATCGACCCGCTTTCGAAAACCCGCAAGGGTGCCTCTCCTGTCCGATCAAGAAGGGCGGGGATTTTGGAGTTCGGATTCAACTCGACAAAACCCGAACCAAATTGATCCCCTTTGCCAATCCGGATCAGCCAGGCATCGTATTCAGCGTCATGCCCTGCTTCAAGTAGCTCCTCGAACATCAGACTGACCTTCACACCGTTCGGCGTGCCCTGAGAGTACAGCTGGAACGGGTGCTGACCTACGGGCAAGTCCTGTTCGAACCGCGCTCCTGCTGTGGGACGATTTCCCGTCGGGGCATCATTCGCATCGTCCCAGGTCCAAAACTTGGGCGGTGTATAGAGGATTTGCTCGTTCATTTTGACCTCAGATCGCGGTATTTCCTTATCGGAGATCAGCTAGTTGCTGTTTGAAACCGGGACAACTCTCGCGATCTCACAGACTTTTGTGCGCCTGCGCACCATTCAGGTTTGAAATGCGGCACTCCCCTTCGCCATCTATCGCATTATATCGAAATCACCTTCTGAAAGACGACGTTGAAAGAGGACGTTTATGACCTACACCGCTCCCGCCGGCACCTCGGTCGGCCATGTTCACCTGAAAGTATCCGACCTTGATCAGTCAATCGCGTTCTACTCAGGCGTTCTCGGGTTTGAACTGCAACAGAAATTTGGACACGGCGCCGCCTTCCTGTCGGCGGGCGGGTATCACCATCATATCGGGCTGAACACTTGGGAAAGTCGCGGAGCTGCACCGCCACCGCCGGGCCGTACCGGCTTGTATCACACCGCTTTTCTCTATCCGTCGCGCGAGGACTTGGCCAAAGCCGTGGCACGCGTGATAGAAAGCGGTGTTCCTTTGACCGGCGCGGCTGACCACGGAGTTAGCGAAGCTGTGTACCTCAACGACCCGGACGGCAACGGAGTCGAGATTTACCGTGACCGCCCGCAAGAGGAATGGCCGCGTGACCGCGACGGGAGATTGGAAATGGTCAATGCTCCGCTCGATATCCTGACCCTATTGCGCGACTACGACCTTACGCCAGACTGACCTGAAATCGGTTGCCTGCGCCAAGACCTTCCGTCATGATCTCGCGAGGGAGGATCAAGATGCGTAAATTCCTAGTCGTACTTGACGAGAGCCGCGAATGCTTGAACGCAATGCGTTTCGCCGCGATGCGCGCCAATCACACAGGTGGCGGCGTAACGGTTTTATCGGTCATCCCCCCGGAAGAGTTCAACCACTGGATCGGCGTCAGCGATATCATGCGGGAAGAGGCCCGCGAACGGATCATCGTTCACTTCGAAGTCTTTGCCAAATGGATGCGAGATCGTCAGAAAATCGATCCGGAACTTGTCATCCGTGAAGGTGAGCCCGTCAAAGAGATCATGAAGCAAGTGGAAGAAGACTCCGAAATCGGTGTTCTCGTGCTTGGCGCGGGTACGGGCAAGGGCGGGCCGGGTCCTCTGGTTACCCAACTGTCCAAGAATTCGGGAACTTTGCCGATACCTCTGACCGTTGTACCGGGCGACATGTCGAAAGATCGGTTGGAAGCGATCACCTGACAATAGTTTAGAAACATTCTAAATATTGACTTACTGCCCCTGAAGGCGCATATCAAAGGCCTGATAAAGGGGTCCGATATGTTCATCCAAACCGAATCCACACCAAACCCGGCGACGTTGAAATTTCTGCCTGGCCAGACCGTTCTCGAAGAGGGCACCGCCGACTTCCCCTCGGCCGATGCCGGCGAGTCTTCGCCGCTGGCCCAGCGCCTGTTCGCCGTAGCCGGTGTGACGGCTGTATTTTTCGGTCGCGACTTCGTCACCGTGACGAAGACCGAAGATACCGCATGGGAGCATCTTAAACCCGCTCTTCTTGGCGCGATCATGGAACATTTTCAATCGGGCCAGCCCGTGATGGCGGGGGAAGCGACCGCGCCGTCTGGCCATGCCGATCACGATGGTCCGGATTCTGAGATCGTCAAGCAGATCAAGGAACTTCTGGACACCCGCGTCCGCCCCGCTGTGGCTCAGGATGGTGGCGACATCACCTTCCACGGCTTTGAACGCGGCGTGGTTTACCTGCACATGCAAGGCGCCTGCGCAGGCTGCCCGTCTTCGACCCTGACGCTGAAAATGGGCATCGAGAACCTGCTACGCCATTACATCCCCGAAGTGACTGAGGTGCGCCCTGTTGCCGCCTAAACCTTTGATCCTTGGCTTCGACACATCGGCCGCGCATTGCGCGGCCGCTTTGTTGTTCGGGGACGACGTCCTTGCCACGCGATATGAAGAGATGGCGCGTGGACAGGCCGAAAGGCTGATGCCGCTTCTCGAAGAACTGCTAGCGGAAGCCGGTAAATCCTGGTCTGACCTCGACGCAATCGGGGTTGGCATTGGCCCCGGTAACTTCACCGGAATTCGTATTTCGGTCAGCGCAGCTCGCGGGTTGTCGTTGGGGCTAAACATCCCGACCATTGGTGTGTCACTCTTCCAGACAACTATGCAACTTTCCAACTGGGCTCAGACCGCTGTCCCCGCGCCGCGTGGTAAAGTCTATTTTTTGGACCCTGACAAGATGCGAGATCCGGTCCTTCTTGATGCCGAACCCGAGGCCGCTTTCGCGCTATCCACCAAGCACACACCTGAGGATCACGTCGTGATGATGGCCCGCCTCGCTGGGCAAGCGCCCCCGGACGCCCCGCGCCCTGCCCCGCTCTACGTCCGACCTGCGGATGCAAAGCCACCATCCGACCCGCCCCCGGTCATCCTGTCATGACACCCGAGGATTTGGCCAATCTCCACGCCCGCGCATTTACTATGCCGCGGCCATGGAGTGCCGATGAATTCGCCAGCCTATTGAACAGCCCCCACGTCTTTGTTGCCGGAAACAACCAAGGCTTCGTCATGGGGCGTGTCATTGCCGGAGAGGCAGAGCTTCTGACTATTGCCGTCGATCCTGACCATCGTCGAAAGGGACTGGGCCATACCCTTTTGTCTGAATTCCTGAAACTGGCGCTAGAGCGCGCGGCGGATACGGCTTTTCTTGAAGTCGCGGCCGACAATGCCGCAGCACTTGCGCTTTACCTCTCACACGGGTTTACCGAGGCTGGACGGCGACCGGGCTATTACATTCCCCCGTCAGGCCCCACGATCGATGCGCTGGTCATGAAAAAGGCGCTCCAGCCCTACCTGCCGTAAGGTTACCGGGCCTTCTGCTGCCTACACCTCTGATCCGTCTAGAATCTTGTTGACCCGCAGCCCCCGCTGCGTCCTTTATTGCGCTATGTTTCAAATAAATAGGTAGAGTCCCTCCGCATTTCCCGGAACAAGCTCTCAAACTCCAACAGCGGGAGAAATTAATGAACCTCAAGCATCTTTTCGCCTCGGCCACTGCTGTGGTCGCCCTAACCGCGGGCACCGCACTTGCCGAGCCGGCCGTAATCTATGACCTTGGCGGCAAGTTCGACAAATCCTTTAACGAGGCGGCCTATACCGGCGCCCAGAAATGGGCTGACGAGACAGGTCAAAAGTTTCTTGAGATCGAACTGACATCAGAGGCCCAGCGCGAACAGGCGCTGCGCCGCTTCGCCGAGCGTGGGGCGAACCCGATTATCACAACTGGCTTTGGCATGGCCGACCCCGTGAACGAAGTGTCGGGCGACTACCCTGACACCACCTTTGTCAATATCGACGGTTTCCTCCCAGAAATCCCGGCTAATGTCGCCATGATCGCGTTTGAAGAACACACAGGATCGTACCTTGTCGGCATGATGGCCGCGATGAAATCCGAGTCTAACACTGTTGGCTTCATCGGCGGTATGGATGTGCCCCTGATCCGTCACTTTGCCTGCGGCTACGCGCAGGGCGTCAAGGCGGTGAACCCGGATGCAACCGTGATTTCCAACATGACCGGCACCACGCCGACCGCATGGAACGACCCGGTAAAGGGTGGCGAACTGGCCAAAGCGCAGGTCAGCCAGGGTGCTGACGTGATTTATGCTGCTGCGGGCGGCACCGGCGTGGGTGTTCTGCAGGCCGCCGCAGACGAAGGCGTCCTGTCGATCGGTGTCGATAAGAACCAGAACCATCTGCACCCGGGCCAGGTTCTGACCTCGATGCTGAAACGCGTGGATGTGGCCGTCTATGACTCGCTGATGGCCGGTGACAGCCTGCAGGGCGGCGGCATGACCGTACTTGGTCTGGCCGAGGATGGTGTCGGCTATGCGATGGACGAGCACAACGCGACGTTGGTCTCGGACGAGATGAAAGCCGCGGTGGAAGACGCCAAGGGCAAGATCATCGCCGGTGATCTAGAAGTCGTCGCCTATTATGCTAACGACAGCTGCCCGGTTCTCGACTTCTGAGAATGACCGAGGCTGAACAACAGGGGCAGCCGGACTCGGCTGTTCCCGCCATTGAACTGCGGGGCATCTCCAAGGCCTTTGGCCCGGTTCAGGCGAACAAGGATATCTCGATCCGCGTGATGCCAGGAACCGTACACGGGATCATCGGCGAAAACGGAGCAGGGAAATCGACGCTGATGTCGATCCTCTTTGGTTTCTACAAGGCTGATGCGGGCGAGATATTCATCATCGGCCAACCGACCCAGATCAACGAGATCTTCATCGGTGGTCAGAAGACCGAGATCCCGAATTCCGAGGCCGCGATCGCGGCGCGGATCGGCATGGTCTTCCAGCATTTCAAGCTGGTGCAGAATTTCACGGTGCTGGAAAATGTGATTCTCGGGGCCGAGGACGGCAGGCTTCTGCGCCCTTCATTGTCCAAGGCCCGCAAAGAGCTCCGGCGTCTCTCCGAGGAATACGAGTTGCACGTCGATCCCGACGCCCTGATCGAGGATCTGACCGTCGGCCATCAGCAGCGTGTAGAGATTCTCAAAGCGCTCTACCGTCGCGCCGAAATCCTGATCCTTGACGAACCTACCGGTGGGTCAACCCCGGCTGAGGACGACCATCTGTTCCGCATTCTCAACAACCTGCGGGCCGAGGGGAAAACGATCATCCTGATCACCCACAAGCTGCGCGAGATCATGCATATCACCGACACGGTCAGCGTGATGCGCCGTGGAGAAATGACCGCCACCGTCAAAACCGCCAACACAAGCCCCGAAGAACTCGCAGAGCTGATGGTCGGGCGCAAAGTGCTGCTGCGCGTGGATAAAACCCCGGCAAAGCCCGGCGCACCGATTCTCGAGGTCGAGAACCTGCGCGTGGTCGACGACAACGGGGTCGAGCGACTGAAGGGCATCGACCTGACCGTCCGTGCTGGAGAAATCCTTGGTGTCGCCGGAGTGTCGGGCAATGGCCAATCCGCGCTGTTGCAAGTGTTGGGCGGCATTACCGGCGCAACAGGAGAAGTCCGGATCAACGGAGTCCCTATTCCCCTGTCTGGTAGAGATGCCAACGGCAAGGCACGGCGCGCCAGGGGTATCGCCCATGTCCCCGAAGACCGTCAAAGCGACGGCCTGATCCTCGAGTTTTCGGCGTGGGAAAACATTGCTTTCGGTTATCACGACGATCCTGCCTATCAATCCGGCATGTTGATGAACAACGCCGCGATCCGGGCTGCAACCGCGTCAGAAATGGAAAACTTCGACGTTCGCCCCCCGATCCCGACGCTGGCTGCCAAGAGCTTCTCGGGCGGGAACCAGCAGAAACTTGTGCTAGCACGCGAAATTGAGCGCGATCCCGACTTGCTGCTGGTCGGTCAACCTACCCGTGGTGTCGATATTGGAGCGATTGAATTTATCCACCAGCGACTTGTGGAATTGCGGGACCGGGGTAAGGCGATCCTGCTCGTCTCTGTGGAACTGGACGAAATCCTGTCGCTTTCAGACCGCATCGCCGTGATGTTCGATGGCCGCGTCATGGGCGAGCGCCTGCCCGAGGAAACGGACGAACGCGAGTTGGGCCTGCTGATGGCGGGTGTCGACGGGGAGGCCGCGTAGCATGGACCAGTTGCCGAAATGGGCCGATGTCTTCCTGATCCCATTGATCAGCGTGGTGATCGCCTTTGCCATCTCGGGCCTTGTCATCATCGGCATTGGGGAAGACCCGGTTCTGGCCGTGAAAACCATGGTCACCGGGGCCGTCGGGTCGACCTATGGCTGGGGATATACCCTGTATTACGCCACCAATTTCATCTTCACCGGCCTTGCCGTTTCTGTCGCATTTCACGCCCGGATGTTCAACATCGGGGGCGAGGGCCAAGCGATGTTGGGCGGGCTGGGCGTAGCACTTGCCTGCCTCGCCATCGACTGGCCACATTGGCTGGTCGCCCTGCCCGTCGCCATGGTCGCCGGTGCGCTGTTCGGTGCGGCATGGGCGGCGGTCCCCGCCTATCTGCAGGCCAAACGCGGCAGCCATATCGTGATCACCACGATCATGTTCAACTTCATCGCCGCCGCTCTGCTGAACTATGTGCTGGTCAACCATTTGCGGCCCAAGGGAGCACAAGACCCTTCGTCCGCGCGGTTCCCCGAGGGCACTAACCTGCCAACCTTTCAGGACATGTTCTCGACCGCTGAGACCGCCGTCTTCCGGGGCGCCCCGGTCAACGTGACCTTCTTCATCGCGCTGATCGCCTGTGTGCTGGTCTGGCTTTTGATCTGGCGTACCAAACTAGGCTATGCAATCCGCGCCTACGGCCAGTCCGAGCCGGCCGCAGTCTATGCCGGGATCAGCCCAGTAAAGATCATCATGATCGCCATGCTGATTTCCGGTGGGCTTGCGGGACTTATGGCCATCAATAACGTGATGGGCGAGGCGGAACGGCTGGTCCTGAATGCCGTCGAAGGAGCCGGCTTTATTGGCATCGCCGTCGCGCTCATGGGCCGCAATCACCCGTTTGGCGTGTTGCTGGCTGCGCTGTTGTTCGGGTTCCTGTTTCAAGGAGGCGCCGAACTGGCGCTTTGGACCAACATTCCCCGCGACCTGATCACCGTCATTCAGGCGCTGGTGATCCTGTTCACGGGCGCTTTGGACAATATGGTGCGGATGCCGTTGGCCAAACTCTTCGCCCGTGCCGATAAAGGAGGCGCGTAGATGGACCTGCTGACTGTGCTGCAAGTGCTCGACAGCACGATCCGCCTGGCCACACCTCTACTGCTGGCCTGCCTCGCAGGCTTGTTTTCAGAACGCGCGGGCATCTTCGACATCGGGCTGGAGGGTAAGATGCTGGCCGCAGCTTTCTTCTCCGGCGCGGTGGCCTATGCCAGCGGGACAGTTTGGCTCGGGCTCCTTGCCGGGATCGCCGCATCACTGGCGCTTTCGGGTATACACGGGCTGGCGTCGATCACCTTCAGGGGCAACCAACTGATCTCGGGCGTGGCGATCAACTTCCTTGCCTCGGGCATGACGGTGGTGATCGCACAGGACTGGTTCCGACAGGGCGGACGCACGCCGTCGCTGGAAGGAGCCGCTCGATTCGAACCCATTGACCTGCCGTATTCAGAACTCGACGTCCCGATAGTGGGGCCGATTTACGCGGACCTGATTTCTGGACATACATTTTTGGTCTATCTGGCCCTATCGCTAGTTCCGGCCAGTTGGTGGCTTCTGTATCGCACTCGCTTCGGCTTGCGCCTGCGCGCCGTTGGCGAAAACCC
>CAYFXM010000016.1:17051-23772 GCA_964346965.1 uncultured Actibacterium sp.
CCTGGGCTTCCTGGTCGTGGTCGTCGGCGGATCGCTCGCGCTCTACGCCTGGCGCGCGCCGATGCTGAAGAGCGCGGCGAAAACCCAGCTGCTGTCGACACGGCGGGGATTTCTGTGGCGGGACTGCGCTTTGCGGCAGTGGGGATCTGTGGCGTTCTGTGCGGCATTGCCGGAGCATATCTGGCAACCGCCCTGCAAGCCGGTTTTGTTAAGGAAATGAGTGCCGGACGCGGCTATATCGCGCTGGCAGCACTGATTTTCGCCAAATGGAGACCGTGGTACGCCCTTTCGGCCTGCCTGTTATTTGGCCTTCTTCAGGCGCTTTCGCTGCGTCCGGACGTTGTAAAGACTATCGCTCGCGTCGATGTCCCCGTACAGCTGTTGGATGCCCTGCCCTATATCC
Source organism: uncultured Actibacterium sp. (assembly GCA_964346965.1). Classification (GTDB taxonomy): domain Bacteria; phylum Pseudomonadota; class Alphaproteobacteria; order Rhodobacterales; family Rhodobacteraceae; genus Actibacterium_B. Next base: position 17,455 of record CAYFXM010000016.1, read on the forward strand.
TGACTGTCGTGATCCTCGCCGGATTTGTCGGCAAGGCGATCCCGCCCCGCGCCGGTGGCGCCCCCTATGTGAAAGAACAATAAGCCCCGGACCGCTTGCCTCTTTTCAAGTGAACAGCTAGGGAGTGCCCCATGCAGATTTTCCTCCCCATAGCCGAGGTATCGGTGAACGCCTTCCTGCTTCTGGGATTGGGCGGAATGGTGGGGATTTTGTCGGGTATGTTCGGCGTGGGCGGCGGTTTCTTGATGACGCCGCTTTTGTTTTTCATAGGCATCCCACCCGCAGTTGCCGTGGCAACCGAAGCCAACCAGATTGTCGCCTCGTCTTTCTCGGGTGTGCTGGCACATTTACGACGCCGCAACGTGGATTTCCGAATGGGTGGCGTTTTGATGGCGGGCGGACTCGTCGGCGCGGCCCTCGGTATCGTGATCTTCAATTTCCTGCGCAGCCTTGGCCAGGTCGAGCTTCTCGTAAGCCTTTGCTACGTCATCTTCCTTGGCGTCGTTGGATCGCTGATGTTTATCGAAAGCGTTCGCGCGATCCAAAGGTCGAAACGGGCTGGCGCCATGCCTATCAAACGTCGGCAGAGGACTTGGGTTCATGCCCTACCGGTGAAGATGAAATTCCGCACTTCGGGTCTGTATATTTCGGTTTTCCCCCCCCTGATCGTCGGTGCCTGCGTGGGTATCTTGTCGGCCATCATGGGCGTGGGTGGCGGCTTCATCATGGTGCCTGCCATGATCTATATTCTTGGCATGCCGACCAAGGTGGTTGTAGGGACCTCGCTTCTGCAGATCATCGCCGTGACAGCCTTCACCACGCTGATGCACGCCACCACCAACTTCACCGTGGATATCGTGCTGGCGCTGCTTCTGCTGATTGGTGGCGTCATAGGCGCCCAGATCGGCACTCGGATCGGGGTTTACCTGAAAGCAGAACAGCTCCGCGTGCTACTGGCCCTTTTGGTTCTTGCCGTATGTTTCAAGCTGGCGCTGGACCTGCTGATCGAACCCTCTGAGCTCTATTCCATTGGCGCGGGAGGACACTGATGATCCGCCTGCTCCTGTCCCTCGCCCTCGTGCTGTTCACCCTGCCCGCCGCAGCGGAAGAGGTCGTGTCGGGCCTGTCGCAGAACCGCGTTTCGATCACCACGAATTTCGACGGGTCGGAGATTTTGATTTTCGGTGCTGTAAAACGCGAGACCGAAATCCCATATGATCCGCCTTTGGAAGTCATCGTTGCGGTTGAAGGCCCAGCCCATGACGTCACTGTACGGCAGAAATCACGCGAACTTGGTATTTGGGTAAACACCAGCTCTTTCGACATTTCAGCGGTCCCGACCTTCTATTCCGTATCGACCACGGCCCTTTTAGCGGACTCCCTGTCCCCGGAAGAGGACAAATGGCACAAGATTTCGCTGCGCGAGATGATCTATAGCCGCGCCGGCGAGAACCTGACGGAGGATCAGAAGGGTTTTGTCGAAGCGCTGATGCGCATCAACACTGACAATGGCAACTACGGATTTGAATTGGGCGGCGTGCATCTGGAAGAAGAGACGCTGTTTAACACCCGTGTGGCCCTTCCTGCGAACCTGACCGAAGGGGGCTACGCGGTGCGCATCTTCCTGACCCGCTCGGGTGAGGTGGTCGATGTGCACGATACTTTCATTGTCGTGCAGAAAATCGGGCTGGAGCGGTGGCTTTACAACCTCGCGCATCAGAACGCGCTGATTTACGGCCTTCTATCGCTCGCGATCGCCATTGCCGCAGGTTGGGGCGCATCTGCCTTCTTCCGCCTGATCCGCGACTGATCAACCGCGCCCGATATAGGGCATTGTCGTCGCCATGATCGTCACGAACTGCACATTCGCCTCGGGTGGAAGCTCTGCCATATGCAGGACTTGTCGGGCCGCGTCGGCCACGTCCATTACGGGCTGAGGCTCCTGCCCGTTGGCCCTCATCTTATCGTTTAAACCGCGAACCATGTCGGTTTCTGCATTACCGACATCAATCTGCCCACAGGCGATACCAAAGGGCCGCCCGTCCAGACTCAACGTCTTTGTAAGACCGGTGATCGCGTGTTTCGTCGTGGTATAGCAGACCGATCCGGGCCGCGGCGTATGAGCCGAAATCGAGCCGTTGTTGATGATCCGTCCACCCCGTGGCGACTGCGTCCGCATCTGGGCAAAGGCGGCGCGGGCACAAAGGAACATCCCGGTTACATTCACGTTCAGAACATTCAACCAGCCATCCACGGGCACCTGATCAATTGGACCAGCGGGTCCAAAGGCCCCGGCATTGTTGAACAATACATCCAACCGCCCCGCCACCTCTGCGAACCGCGCAAATGCCTTCTCGACCGCCTCGGGATCAGTCACGTCTGCCGGCAGGACAACGGCGTTGTCTCGCCCCTGCGCGATCTCCTCCAACAGCTCTTTGCGGCGCGCCAGAAGACCCACGGTCCAGCCAGCATCCAGAAAAACCTTGGCGGTTGCGCGGCCGATGCCGCTGCTCGCGCCCGTGATCAGGATTGTCTTATCCATCGCCTTCCTCCACTTTCAGTTCCAACGGCGCTGCGGGAACCCGCAAATCTGCTGTGCTCAACGGCTGTGACGGCCGCGCCAGACGGTTGCGCACGACCCACAGCAGCCGCTTTTCAGCCCGCGTGATCGCAACATAGGCCAGCCGCTTCCACAAAGGTTGTCCGGCCTCAACCCGGCCCATACGGGCAGCAGCCCAAAGGTCAGGTGCAAAGACCTGCACATTTTCCCACTGGGATCCCTGCGCTTTGTGAATTGTCACCGCCGCTCCGTGCAAAAAGGCCGCTCCCATATGCGCTGCAAACGGAATGAACGGTTCTTCCTCGTCCGGCAGTTCGATCTTGATAATGGACGCAGCAGAGACCTGCGGGTCCTCGGCTCCGATCACGTGCAACCGCGAAAATCCTGCGCGTTTTCCCGGCCCCAGATAGACCACCTGCGCGCCTTTGATCAGGCCGCGCGCCTCGAGATCCAGCCGTTTTTTACGGTGCTTCAGCGGCAGTTCGATCCCATCGCAGATCAGCGGCTCCCCCGGCAACAGCTCGTCCGCTGGCGCGCCATAGGCGGCACGGAAGGCATGGATCAGGCGAATGCGCGTTGCGTTGCGCCAGACCAGCACCGGAGATCGCGCCATCAGCTCTGCTTCGACCCGCTGCGCCATGACGACACGGTCGTCGCGACGGGCAGTTTCTTCGATCATCCGCTCGAATTCGTCAAAACTCAGGGTCTCGTCTGACAGGGCGTGGGCAAGGTCGAGGATCGGGTTGTCTTGCGTCTGCCGGTGGACCCGATGCAGGATCAGCTTCCGGCTCTCGGACAGGTCGTCAAACACCATCTTGCCCGACTGGTTCACCGGCGCCAGCTGCGCCGGATCGCCAAAGACGATCAGCGTCGGAAAGATTTCCTGTAGGTCCTCGAACTGCTTTTCGTCCAGCATCGAGGCCTCGTCCACGAAACCGATGTCCAGAGGGTCCTCGCGCCGCTTCCAACCCAGAATGAAGTCGGACCCGCGCAACCCGGCCGCGGCCAGCGCACCGGGGATCGACTTGTTGTTCTGGTAAAAGGCAAAGGCCCGGTCCAGCGCGGCGTCGGTCAGCCCCTCGATCTCGGGCTTCTCTGCATTGCCTGCCAACCAGTCGGCAATCTTCTCATATTCCGGGTCATAGACAGGCGTATAGAGAATTCGGTGGATTGTCGTCGCGGGGACCCCGCGATTCCGCAATACACTCGCGGCTTTGTTCGTCGGCGCGAGAATAGCCAGCGTCCGCCTATCTTTACGACGGCGGCCTTCATAGTCGCCAGAAACCGTCTCGACCCCGGCTTCCCCCAAAACCTCATAAAGCTTGGCCAGAAGCAGCGTTTTCCCTGATCCGGCCTTGCCGACCACGGCCATCACCTTTCCACCCCGACCCTCGGCCCGAGGGGTGAGCATCGCCTCGTCCAGATCAACACCGATACCGCGCAGCAGCTCGGTTATGCGGTCGAAGGCATCGGCCTGATCTTCGGAAAACTGGATGGCGGGCGCGGTCATGGGGCGACACTATCCAAGGCCCGCTCCGGGGGCCAGTGGTGTTCGACCAAGGAATGGCAAAGGCCCGCGCACACCGCGCATGCGGTGCAACGCCATCTTGACGCAAACCTTAAGCTGCGCATTCTTTCAGAGACAGCTGGCCACAGCTTTCAGCGCGATTACCAAGTCATCCACAGCCCCAGAGGAGGCTCTCATGCCAAACCAACTGCGAGCCCTTGCTATTGTCGCTTTCGCTGGCCTCGCTGCCTATCCACCCGGCATGGCCACAGCGCAAAACATGCATCATCACGGCGCGGATGGCACCGGACATGACATGATCAACATGCCGGGTTTGCAGGGTGAAAACGTGACCAAGGGCGAAACCGCCGACCTTGCGGTGATGTTTCAGAACTTTCCCCTCATCGACCGGACGGTCACCAATCTTCCCGACGGAATCCGTTCCGTCACCCTCTCGGACAACGCAAAGGTCATGGAGACGCTCGTCCGACATGTCACCGACATGATCGCACGGGTCGAAGCTGGCGACGACCCGAAGGTCTTTATCCAAAGCCCGACGCTGGACATCTTTTTTGAACGTTATGACGCGCTGACCACGCAAATCGATGTCACCGATGAAGGTGTCGTGGTCACCCAAACATCGGACGACCCAGAGTTGGTCGCCGCCCTGCACACCCACGCCGCCGAGGTTTCGGCGATGGCCGAACAGGGGATGCATGCGGTTCACATGATGATGATGGAACGTGCGCGAAAGGCAAAGCAAGACGCTCAATAACGGCATTCCACAAGCTCGGAAATTCTGCTTTGCTGGCAATGGTATCCCCGCCTTGTGAGGCCCCAAATGGATCTTGCCCCCGTTCTGCTGACTATCGCGGCCCTCTTCATCGTAGGTCTTGCTGCTGACCAAATCGGTCGACGTACCCCACTGCCCCGCGTGACCCTGCTTCTGGCCTGCGGGATCGTGGCGGGAAAGGCGGGCTTTGACCTGATCCCCCCACTGGTCGAAAGCTGGTACGAGTTCCTATCGATTACCGCCCTGACGATGGTGGCATTCCTTCTTGGCGGAGCGCTAACCCGCGAGAACCTAAGCCTGCACGGCAAGTCCATTCTGCTGATCTCTGTCACCATCGTGATGTGTACGATGGCGTTGGTCAGCCTGGGACTATGGCTTCTGGGCTATGGGCTGGGCCTGTCGCTGGTCGTCGGCGCGATTGCCACGGCGACCGCGCCAGCTACAACGCAAGATGCGATCCGGCAATCCGGGGCCGACAACGCATTTACCGATACGCTGAAGGGTATTGTTGCCATCGACGACGTTTGGGGGCTGATTGCCTTCTCGGCTGTCGTCATGCTGGCCCAGCAAATGAATGGCAATTTAGAGGCCGGTATGTTGTCAGGCATTGCGCATGAACTCGGTGGGTCGATCCTTTTGGGTTGTGCGATAGGTTTCCCGGCAGCCTTCCTGACCGGACGCCTAACCGACGGCGAACCCCTGCAGATCGAGGCACTGGCCCTCGTCTTTCTGACCTCTGGTCTCTCGCTCTGGCTGGAACTGTCCTACCTGATCAGTGGCATGACCGTCGGCCTGATCATCGTCAATACTGCGCGCCATCACACCTGTGCCTTTCACGAAATCGAGCACATCCAATGGCCCTTCATGATCCTCTTCTTCATCCTCGCGGGTGCCTCTCTGGAAACCGAGGCTCTGGCCGCCATAGGTTGGATCGGCGCGGCCTATATGGTGCTGCGCATCGCCTCGCGGGTATTCGGCGGTTGGCTTGGCGCAACGCTCGGCGGCGCCCCGACGGCAGAGCGTCCGTGGTACGGCGTCGCTTTGCTGCCGCAAGCAGGCGTGGCCATCGGCATGGCGCTGGTGGCGGGCAAACAGTTTCCCGATTGGTCCGAAACCATTCTGGCGCTGACTGTGGGTACCACGGTGGCCTTTGAAATCCTCGGTCCTGCTGCGACGCTTTGGGCGGTTCGACGCGTAGGGCGTGAAAGCAACGAAACCTCTTGATCAAACAAAAGAAAAGCCCCGCCGCAGATGACTGCGACGGGGCTTCCAATTTGGCGTTACCGCGGCTTACTTGCCAGCGTCCAGAACTTCTTCCAGCGTGGTCAGGCCCAGTTTCGGCGACTGAACCAGCACCGACATGTTGCCCGGCAGGTGCTCGTTGCGCAGCATCTTCATGTGCGCAGCAGGGATGTCATCCCACGAGAAGGTTTCCGACAGGAACGGGTGAATGCGCTT
>CAYFXM010000017.1:0-15675 GCA_964346965.1 uncultured Actibacterium sp.
AAACCGCCGACGACGCATGTCGATGGCTCAGGGGGGGGTTGCGCTTTGTTCCCTTTAGGATTTTCACCCAGACTTCACCCGACCAAGAGTGGCAAGAGCTCGCGATCGTCGATGCGAAGAAAACAACCTCACGCTGAACCCCGTTCCGTCGGCACGCACTACTTTGCAGTCACAGCATTCTGCGGCAAGCGCAAGACGGAAAGTACGTTTTCAAATATCGAGCATAGGAAGATTGTCACGGGCAAGCGACAGGGCTAGCCGGTTGATTGTGACGTGAAGCGGCCGTCCCGTGCGGCCCTCTTTTCTTTTTGAGGGGTCGCTACCTATTCAATCGCCTCCACTCCCACGGCCACAAGACAAAAAAATCCCCGCACAGAGCGGGGTGAGTTAACCGTTTCAAATGAAGTCCTAAATAAGTCTCTATTAAGCGTCCTTGCGCCGTCGCTTTATCGGTCCAAGAGGGCCCTGGGCCGGCAACAACCTCGATAGCATGGCTTTCATCGTCTCCCACTTGTCATCTTTGCGCCGGCTAGGCCAATAGCGCCGATCTCCGCCGTGAGGGTACCAACGTAAGTGCATGCGTCGATCTGGCTGGTGGCGTCTTTGTAGCAGGCGGCGTTCCGGCGTGCTGCGTGCTGGTCTTACGTACCCTGTCTGCATAGCCCGTCCTCCTTAGGCAAGGTTCTTTCTCGCCCCATATCGCCGCATTCGCTGCGGTGGGTTTATCGGCTGAGGCACGTGTGCAGGGCATACTAAACCATTAGTGCCGTATCCCCCGCTTTGATATGAATCAATAAGACGAAAAGCGCCTTTGCACCCGTTAAACTCGCAACACTCGTTTCACATTGCTTGTGTCGCTGAAGTAGAGGCCCAACCGATCAAAGAAGGCCCTTGTTGACCAGCATCATTGCAGGCCAACCTTAGCGGGTTTAGGGGCCCGTATAGGCCCTAGAGTCGTTTGTGACCAACCTCAACCGTTGTCAACAGAGTGGGGGGATCAGGTCGTGAATTATGGATTCTAGCCGTCAATCATGCTGCCTTGCATTGACCACACATGAAGAAGGAAGCTAAGCGTCTGTTTCACTTGGTGGGCCGTGCTGGAGGAGTGGAATATTCGTTGATCGTAAGTCGCTACTCGCGCCCTGCACTAGCCATCGCCATCGGCTCGTCGAGGGTTATGCGGGCAGTATCTTGTGTGGCGATCCCCCAGCCGCCCACATTGAGGGCATTCCGCCTCACCCAAATAGATCGCTTCGCCGGGGGATGCGTGGATCGGCTCAACAGCTGGCGCGTTGTGGTTTTCGGCTTGGGGTATAAGATCATGCACTATCGCTAACGATGTCGGGTTCGACCACGACCTGTTCAACCGCCCGAATTGCCACCGTAGCGGGGGACTATGTCTCGCCACACGTCGGTGTGGTTGCTTGTGCGCCACTACTCGTCTCCTACAATCATGAGTTTCGCGCTGAAGGCTAGGCTCAAGAGGCGCAGGCCCTCAGCGGTCCTGTGTATTCGGAGCAGACACTATACAAGGATTTTTAGCCCGGCTCCGTTTCCTCAGGCGTCAAACACTTATCCCACGACGTTTGTGAGCGATTGAATAATGGTGAGCCGTGCTGGAGGGGTAGTGCAGGGACGCAGCGTGTACCCCTTACGGAGCTGCGGATGACATCGAGCGCAGCCGCTAGCGGAGAAAATCTGAGGAGAAGGTCTCGCGAACCTTCTTACCGCTCTCTCGCGTGTGCGTCACGACGATCTTGTTGCCTGCGATCGTGGCGTCTTCAATAGCGAAGCGCGCATTAGAGGCATAGGTGTATTCCAGGTTCAGCCTGAATCGCTCGGGTTTGCGCCCCTGCCCGCCAAAGACCCTTCCAAGCTCGACCCCGGTGCCGAGTGCGTGATCGATGAAAAACGACACATAGATGTCCCGTCCCTCGTCGTAGAGGAGCATGTCGTCTATCCGCTTTCCGCGTTGCGGGTCCTCTACCTGGAACAGCTCGCTCATGCGGTACCCCATACCACCCCAGGAGACTCCGAAGACGCGATTGCCATGCCAGCTCACCCTCGTATGGTTGCCAGGCTGTGATGCGATACGAACCGGTTTGGCCTTTGTCTGGGTGTCATAGAGCCATAGGTCTACCTCGACTCTGTAGCCTGACTGGATGACGATCCACCTCTCGTTCGGCGAGGAGTGGAAGGCGATGACACGCCCCTCATCGTCATCGCCCGGGATCGGGTATTTGGGGTCAAGCACATGGCCGAATACCGCCAGTTTTCCTGCCACGACTTGGTATTCGACGTCTTTCGCCAATACCGCACCTGGAGCGAAGACAAGGCCACCGAGGGCAAGGCCGACTACGATTAAAAAGGTGATCAGTCCCACGCCTAGTAATATAGCGCCTTTTTCCCGAGCCCCAGCCGGGCCTGTCCAAATCGGGGGCCGAGAGTGATCTATACTAATTCTCGGGAGCATGATGTTCGTTCGGAGGTAGTCTTGACTGACAAGCCGTCATCAGCCAACCGTCGCTTGGGTCCGCGTCGCGTGACCGACGTAAAGGACGGGGCCGCACTTGTATTTGGCCGCCTTGATCAGGACGTCTACAAGATCCTGCTCGACATCGTCAACACGGATTGATCGGGCAATCATTAGACTCCGCGCCCCCTTATCGGCCTTCGCCCTCAACCATGCCAAAAATCAAGAATCTTCTGCTTGCCTTATTGCTGATCGCAGGAGCCGGATACGGGGGGCTGAAGGCTTATATCTACTACAAGTTCAAGAATAACATCGACGATGTGGTCGCGATGGCGCAACCCTTTGCACGAATCGATTACGGTGGGCTAGGTTCGTCATTGGATGGCACCTTAACAGTGAAAGACATCACAATCGCGCCTCTGATATTCGATGACGAGATTCGGGTACGATCGCTTGAGATTCAAGGTCCTGGACTGGGATTCCTGTTAAGCGGGACGAAACAGTTCAAGCGAGGAGAAATCCCCGAAAGGCTGCGATTCGCCCTGAAGGGTGCGCAGCTGAATGTGAATAGGGGGTTGTTCAACGCAATAAGGGGTGCACAGAAATCAGACTGGGCGTTAATGACCGGTCAGGAATCCACTGACTGCGGGGTCGGTCAGATCTTTGGCCCATGGAACGCCGGAGAGCTTGGTTACGACAGGTTGGTGATTGATAGCGATATCGGCTTTCGCTTTGACAAGGCCATCCGCGAGCTACGCATGGAGATGCACTACGCGGCCCACGGTATAGAATCGACAAGCATGCAGATGGCACTCAGTGAGATGACGCCATCGGCGGCGATACTTGCAGGAGTTCAACCTCAGTTAAATGATCTTACAATCACCTACCGCATAGACCCGTCTTACGCAAGCAAGGCAATCGACTATTGTGCCCAGGCGAACAAAAAGACGGTCGATGAGTTCATTCAGTGGGTAGTCAGCAAAGACAACAAATACTACGCTAAGACCCTCGGCATCGTGCCGGGGCCAGGGATTCGCGGCGGCCTCGAGCGCTTTCTGAAGAATCCCAGCGAGATTCATATTAGTATCCAGCCCCCGACCTCGTTCGACATGGCTGGGCTGCAGTTCTACAAGCCGGAGGACATCATAGATCTGCTAGGTCTACAGCTGTTCGTCAATGGTCAACCGGTGTCGGATCTGAGCTTCCAACTGGCCAACGCATCACACCTCAAGCAAAAGAAACGAAAGCCTGCTGCGAAAACACTGGAGTCAGCCAAGGCGAGCCGCCTCCCACCCGAGGTGCGGCGACGCGCTGTAGCAAGGGCTCGCATCGGGGCATCATCGACGCAACAGGCAGAATATCGCCGCGTCAGTACGAGCGCACTGAAAAACCATATCGGCAAACGTGTGCGCCTGCAGACGACCAGCGGTAGGCGACGTGACGGCTGGCTTATGCAAGTACGCAACGGCGAGGCCGTAATCGAACCGGATCGGTATGGCGGAAGTGTGTCGATCCCAGTGCCGCTGTCGAACATCACCCAAGCGGAAGTTCTCGTCGCCGCTACGCCGGAATAATAATAACAACGCTTAAGCATCGACGGCGAGCGGAAGGGATGAGTCGCTCGCATGGAGAAAGGCGTGATGCCGGACGAATGCTGCCGCTTGCCCTAGAGCAGTTCTAGGAGCCCTGTTCGTGCAACGTTGCAGCACCCATCGTCTCAGACTCATAGAGCGCGTGGGACCGCGACCACCGTTCTCCCAGTATCAACAAGCAAGGAGTCAAGATCAGCGTCAGCAGCGTGGCAAAAGCCAGCCCGCCCGCGACCGCAGTAGCTAGCTGTGTCCACCACTGTGATACCGGTGCACCAAAGGTTATCTTGCGGCCGATCAGGTCGATATTGAGCGACAGCACCATCGGCATCAGCCCGAGGATGGTAGTCACGGTGGTCAAGAGCACCGGGCGCAGACGCAGGGCACCGGTGCGAAGCACCGCTTCCAGTGTCTCTATCCCTTTACGTCGTTGAATGTTGAACGTATCGATGAGCACAATATTGTTGTTAACGACGATCCCAGCCAGGGCGATGACACCTACACCGCTCATGACGATGCCGAATGGTTGGGCAGTAACAAGTAGCCCCAGCAATACGCCCGCCGTGGAAAACACAACCGCGCTAAGGATCAATATCGCCTGGTAAAAGCTATTGAACTGAGTCACCAGAATGATGGTCATCACGAACAGTGCGATGCCGAAGGCCTTCACAAGAAATGCGGCAGCCTCGCGCTGTTCCTTGTCCTCGCCCTTGAATGTTACATCGATACGTTGGTCGAGGGAGGCACGCTTCAGCCAGGCACGGATCTCCCTTATTTTGTCGTCCACCAAAACGCCTTCCGAAACGTTGGCCTCCAGCTTCAGCACCCGGCGTCCGTCGCTGCGGTTGATGGTCCCGATCCGCTTTGCCGCGTGACGACTAACAAAATTTGTGATTGGCATGGTCCCTCTTGACGTTGCCACGCGGAGACGATCGAGTTGCTCGATGCTGCGTTCACCGAGCGGATAGCGTACCCGGATCTCTACTTCATCATCGGTATCCGCGGGTCTGTAGGAGCCAACGTGAATGCCGTTAGTCACCAGTTGCACGGCACTACCCACGGTCGTGATGTCTGCACCAAACCGGCTAGCTTCGGCACGATCCACTTGGATCTGCCACTCGATACCGGGGATGGGTCGGCTGTCGGTGATATCGATCAAGTCGCCGATTTTCCGAAATCCCTGGCGTACCTGCTCCACCGCTCGCGGCAGCAGCTCCGGATAGCGGGAACTCAGCTCTACCTGCACCGGTTTACCCACCGGCGGGCCCGCCTCTTCTTCACGCGTCTCGATGATGAGGCCGGCCAGGTCGCGCGTGCGTTCGCGAACCTCCGCGAGGATCTCCCGCGCGGGCCGACGTTGCTGCCAGTCGACGAACTCGAGTTGAATCATGCCTATCACATCCTCGCTGACGTCTGCGCGAAACCCGATATCGGTGCGGGCGTAAATGGTGGCAAACTCGCGCATGTCGAGAATGCGCGCTTCCACTTCACGCATCAGTGCATCGCGTTCCGCTATCGCGAGATCGCCCCGGGCACGTACATGCAGCACGGCGTTCTCCGGTTCCACGTCAGGAAAGAATTCCACGCCCTTACCGAACTGCCCATAGACACCGTAGACACTAGCGAGTAGTACGGCGGCTAGCATCACGACCTTACCTGGGTGGGTCAATGCCAGGCGCAGTGTGTTCAGGTAAGCGCCCGTGAAACCACGCAGCAAACCCAGATCGCCGCTCTCGGCCGCCACCAGGGTGGCGTCGTGCCTGGCGCTGTCCGGTGCCCGGCGCCCGATCAGCGAACCTAGCGTAGGTACAAACACCAGCGCCATTAACAGCGAGGCCGTCAGCGTTGCGATCAATGTTATCGGGAGGTACTTCATGAACTCCCCAACCACCCCGGGCCAGAACAGCAGCGGCATGAACACCGCCAGCGTCGTTGCGGTAGCAGCAGTAATCGGCCAGGCCATGCGCTTGGCGGCAATCGCGTAAGCTTCGCGCCGTACGAAACCTTCAGCCATCTTGCGGTCAGCCAGCTCGACGACCACGATGGCCCCGTCCACCAGCATGCCCACCGCCATGATGAGCGAGAACAACACCACGATATTTACCGTGAGCCCGAAACTGGCCAGCACCAGAATGCCCGCTAAGAAAGAGCCCGGTATTGCCACGCCAACCAGTCCGGCGGTGCGCAGACCAAGCGCCGCCACTATCACGATCATGACCAATAGAACTGCCGCGAGAACGTTGTTCTGCAGGTCCTTGAGCATGGCACGCACGTCTTTGGACTTATCCTGCGAATAATCCACCCGGACAGCTGCAGGCCAGCTGGCCTGCTCGGCCTCCACAACTGCACGTACCTGTGCGAGCGTGTCGATGATATTTGTGCCGATGCGTTTGGAAACCTCGAGTGCCACCGCCGGCTGACCGTTGACCCGCGCGTAACCGGTGGGGTCTTTAAAGGTGCGGTGCACGGTCGCGACATCGCGAAAAGTCAACACCGTATCGCCGCTCACCTCGATCGGTAAACCGAGCACGTCCTCCACACTTTCGAAAAGGCCCGGGACTTTGATCGCGAAGCGACCGCTTCCCGTGTCCAGGGCGCCCGCCGCCACCAGCGCATTATGGCGCGCCACGAACTGATACAGGTCTTCGGGTGCCTGGTTATAGTTCTCGGCCCGAACTCGGTCGATGAGGACCTCCATCAAGTCCTCCCGATCGCCGGCGATATCCACCTCCAGGATGCCAGGCAACGATTCCAGCTTGTCGCGCAAATCACGCGCCCTGGCCACCAGGACTCGTTCGAGCACATCGCCGGAAATCGTGACAACAAGCACTGGGAAGAGCGCAAAGTTGACCTCTTCCACCGTTGGCTCGTCGCTGTCCGGCGGCAGCTCCGGCTTGGCGATGTCTACTTTCTTACGCACGTCGTCCAGCGCCTTATCGCTGTCGAATCCGGCTTCGAACTCGAGAATCAGCGAAGCATTGCCTTCCGTTGCGCTAGCGCGCAGCTCTTTCAGTCCCTCGATTGAGCGTAACTCTTTTTCCATCGGGCGGATCAGTAATCGCTCCGCGTCTTCGGTGGATATCCCCTCATGGTGAATGGAGACGTAGATGATAGGGATGGCCACGTCCGGCTCGGCTTCCTTGGGGATGGTGAGGTAGGCTACCGTGCCCGCCACCAGGATCAGCACTAGAACCAACATCACCGTGCGGGAACGGGCGAGCGCGGCATCGATGATGGCATTCATGGACTGGCCGTTGCCCGCTGCGCCCTGCCGGTGGCTGCGACTTCGGCTTCGGACACGGCGGTCACGCGCTCGCCGCGCCGTACGAACCCCTGGCCCACAGTAATGATGCGTACATCGCTCGGGACACCCGCGATCCACAAACCATCAGCCGTGGCGCGTACAATGTCGACCGGATGAAACTCGACGATGTTTTCAGAATTGACACTCATGATGCCGAGTTCATCGGCCTCGTTGAGAGACAACAGGGCTGGCGAGACGTGGTAGGCGGTGACACTGCCCACCGGGATGTGGATCTCCGCCGACACTCCAGAGACCAAAGCGCCGCCGGGATTGGGTACTGCCATTTCGATACGAAAGGTTCGCGTAGCCGGGTCCGATTCCGAGGCGATGTAGCGAACTTCGCCTTCCGCGAGTTGCCCGGTGACCAGCCGCACGACGCCCCGATCACCCAGTACCAGGCGACGCACATCCTGCTGCGTTACCGCACCGGTGACCAGCATCGGATCCTGCTCTAGAATACGCGCCACCTCATCGCCGACTGCGACAAAAGTGCCGATCTCCACCGGGCGCTCGACGAGAATGCCGTCGAAAGGTGCGCGCAGTGTCGTGTTATCGATCTCCGTTTGGATGCGTTCCACCAGCGCACGTGCCGCCGCAAGATCCGCTTCCGCTGCAGCGACTCGAGCTTCAGACAGAAAATTCTGCTTGCGCAGGCGTTGTGCGCCCTTGAATTCCACATCTCGCTGCACCATCAATGTGCGGGCTTCCTCGAGACGCGCGCGTCGGTCGCGCATATCAATAACGACAATAACGTCGCCCTTCTTAACTTCCGCGCCCCGTTTGGCCCCTAGGGCGGCCACACGGCCATCGGTCTCGGCACGCAGCGTTACGGCGCGAGCCGGTTCCGTGCGTCCGCTGAAAACGATCTCTCGGCTGATACGCCGGGGTTCGGGGGATCTGACCCGAACGGTGACGAGCAACTCGCGTGGCTCGTCAACAGCGGTCGTTAGGTTGGCACGGGAGTCTTCGGTGCTGAACTGGCCGGACATCAACCATGCTGCGAGCGCCACAACCAGGCCCACTGCGATCAACAGCGATTGCCTCGTCGAGAGAAGGGATTTCATCCGCATCGAGTACCGCCGTTTGCGTTTGCTCATTGTCGCGTCTGGAGCCGCCCCAGGATCAAGGTCTACCTTAGTACCCTCACTAAACCTCTTAGCGGTGTGAATTGCCTTCACGACAAAACTTCCTGGATTAACTTGGTCTCTGATGCGCTTTTCGGCCACCAGCGTTGGAATGGTCGGCCGCTCAATCAGCCACATGGACCGGTTTGAACCTCAGAAAAGACGAAACACGCAGGCACGATAGCTGTCGTTTTCATCGGTGCTTCCTTCGCTAGTTCCTTGGATACGCCACTAAGAAATGCGTCCGAAACCCCGGACGAGAAATGGAGGGAAGACCCCTCAAAAAGCAGCAACATGTGCCGAATGGCAGGGGCTATGGTTGGCTTTGTGAATGGGCAGCGTGGGAAGGGCTCCTCTAAGCACGAATCCCGCCATCTACTCCATCGCCTGCCAGTCACATCAATGGCAGAACGCTTACCAAAAGTAGATCTCGTTTTCGCTGATCTAGATCAAAAAATCCGTAACTTGGCTAAGGCAGCGGGACACGCCGCCTTGCGGAGCTTTTTTCCTTCACTAGGGTGTAAAAAGAGATGCGTTAACTTTGCCCTCACACCACGAGCAAGTGTCTAAGCAGGTTAAGCTGATGATAGACCAACCCGACATAACCCAGTAGCGAGGCGGCCAAGAGGTGGTAGCCGCGCAGCACGCCGAAGACCCGAAACTTCTGGTGCAGCACCAGCGCAACCACGCAGAGCCCAGTCACGGCGAATTTCACAACGAAAAAGAGCTGATGATCCATGTTGAGCAGCCAAGCCATGAAGGGGTTAACCTCTTTGGCGCCGAACTGAAGTAGCACAACCGTGTAATAAGCGTCTGCGATACAGAGCAACATCACACCCAACGCCATGATCAGCAGCGACGGCTCGTGGCTATCGACGTAGTAACCCTGCCATTGCATCTGCCTTCGCCGGTCGCAGCGACGCCGATTGCGGTACAGGGCGCACAGTAGTCCCCGCACAACCTGCTGACGTCGATGCGCCTGGCGCGGCTGGATTTGTCCCGTCCCTGTTGTGATCAACTTAATGCCAGATGCATCCCGGCGTTGACACGGCCTCTTTCTCACTTCTGTCTCGACGGCTTAAGGGTGTCTGAGCGGATGGGTATAGATAAACACATGCCATTGCCCATCATCTTTTTTGTACATGGTCCATGCGGGTTTACTTCTCCGCCTGCGCTCCCAAGCCCAACTGCGTTGCCGGGGAAACCACCCAGGCTGGCAGATCCCCTCGTACACCAGTTCTTCCCTGCTCCCTATGAACCAACGATAGAGCCCTTTCTCGTTGACACCGTTGCCCGACTCAACACACTGCGCTGGCGCTGAGGCGGCCTTGACGGGATGTTTGTTTGGAACGCGTCGCCTGCGCTCAACCGCGAAGGGAAAGGGAATAATGGTGGCCATGCGTTACCCCCGCTTTATTGGTATGGGTGCCGGGTGCTTGGAACCGTCTGCGGGGTCCGTCTGCGGGGTTGCCAAGCCCTAAAGACGTGACTCTACGCCGGGTGGCCTGATAGGGTCAATGAGTTAGGCTGTCCTGCCACGAAACAGCGCGAGGGTGGCGGTGAATCCGATTGCCACTGCGAGTCTGCTCACCATCGTTATCGCCCAGGGCGATCGGGCAATATTGCCGAGAGCTGTTCAACGTGAAGGCTTGGGGCCGGAAGGCGGTCTCCAGTGTGTAGCGTGTTTCGCTAGCAACCAGGGGGGAGATTCATGGCTCTGAAAATGAAACCAGCTTTTTACCGGCCTCTCTTTTTGCTTCCGTCCACAAAGGATAACGCCTGGACACTAACGGTCGTTACGCTTCGGCTGCCAATCTACTGTCTGAGAGTGCCACACTGTAACCTTCGGCAGTCTCCTTCTTTCGGCAATTCCTAGCAAACTCCTGGGCGGCCTTGAAATGGACAAGAAAGCCAATAGTTGACTAGAGCCATTGGGTTCCCGTTACTTCCGGCCCCGGCTACCACTCCGGCTGGCTGTGCGGGGTTGAGCGGGTGTCTCTCCCCCTTCGAGCCATTTCATTCCCTTGCCTTCGGGCCACCGGCGGGCGGCTATCTTGTCCTTGCCATACATCGTCCACAGGGCCGTTCTAATCCGCCCCACGACCATTTCCTCAAATTTCCCTCGGGACATCGGCTCCTAACCTCGTCACAAGAATTCCCTTCCTGAACTTTTAGCATAACCTGTCGGCCGGGCATTACCCATGTCAAATCTGACCATTGTAGGTTGCGGGTCGACAGTCGGTTGATCGCAAAACGCTTCCTGGCGCGCTTGATGATGCATACATCCCTAACATGGACGTGAGAGAGGGTTTCGTATCGGCCTCGGGTTCAGAAAGGGTTGGATCCCGGTCGTTTAGCCTTTCCCTCACGCCCGTTGCAAGACACCGGCACCGGCAACTCCCTCGGCTCCCAGGTGAGCCGGCAATTGAACGACCTCTGTTGGAAAAATAATAGCGCAACGCGTTAGTTTAGTAAGGATGCCATCGAGCGGCCCTTTGATCTAAGAAGGGTGGGTTATTTTTTGCGACCGCCGCTAGCTTGCTTGGCGATACGTGTGGAGGAACGCCTCATTTCAATCTCGGTGCCCGTTGCCATTTCCTCGATCGGTCGGGGTCGGCCGATACCGTATCCCTGCGCGTAATCGACGCCGAGCTCGCACAGACGCTCTAGGATGGCGTCGTTCTCCACGAACTCGGCAATGGTCTTCTTGCCCATCACATGGCCCATGTCGTTGATCGATCTCACCATCGAAAAATCGATTGGATCGTCTACCATGTCCTTGACGAACATTCCATCGATTTTTAGAAAATCGACCGGTAAGTTCTTGAGGTAAGCGAACGACGACAAGCCGCTGCCGAAATCGTCCAAGGCGAAATAGCAACCGCGCGTCTTGAGGGCCTTGATAAAGTGAGTGGCGCTCGTGAGATTGGCAATCGCCGCGGTCTCAGTGATCTCAAAGCAGATCTTCTCAGGCGGCATGACGCCTTTGTCGAACTGCCGGATGATAAATTCCAGAAACGCGTTATCGCCCAGTGAACTTCCCGACAGGTTAATGGAACACACCAACACGCGCTCCAGCTCTTGAGGATGGTAACTGAACCATTCGAAGGCGGTACGCAGGACCCAGCGGTCCAGTTTGCTCGCGAGACTGTAGCGTTCGGCAGCCGGCAAGAAGGCGCCGGGTGCCACCAGGTGGCCTTCCTCGTCCTGCAGTCGGATCAGCAGTTCATAGCCCTTGCGCTCATCATCGCCACCGGCCAATGGAACAAAGGGCTGACAATGCAGTACGAAACGGTTGTCCTCGAGCGCCCGGTTAATCACGGCGACCCAATGCATCTCCCCCCGCCGCTTCGCTAGCTCGGTATCGTCTTCACGGTAGACGTGTACGCGGTTGCGTCCAGCATCTTTGGCTGCGTAGCAGGCCGCGTCGGCCATACGGAGCACACCTGCCATATCTTCGCTATCCTCATTGATGGATACTACGCCGATGCTGGCCCCGATGTTGAAGCTTTTCTCGCCCCACTGAAAGCGGAACTCTTCGATCGCCCTTTGCACCGCGGCGGTCACACGCGTAGCCTGCACAACCGAGCAGCGCTCGAGCAATATGCCGAACTCATCGCCGCCCAGCCGTGCCAATGTGTCGGGGCCGCGAATCTGATGCTGCAGCCATCCCCCCAGCTGGCGCAAAAGCTCATCTCCGGCGGTGTGCCCACAGGTGTCGTTGATCACTTTGAATTGGTCGAGATCCAAATAACAAAATACGTGCTCGATCTTCTCCGCCCGGGCCGTCTCCAACAACTGTTGCAACCGCTGCTCGAATGCACGCCGATTGACCAGACCCGTCAGGGCGTCGTGGCTCGCCTGGTGTGCCAGCTGTTCAGACAGCTTGCGTGCCTCGGTGACGTCAATCACCGTGCTTTGAATGGCAGTTTCGCCCTCCCAATTAATGACGCGCACGAAGTTCTGTAAGGTCACTATGCTGCCGTCCTTGCGTAGCGCGTCGTACTCGTAGCGAACAGGTGCCTCCTCTCCCCGCAGACGTGCCTCCTTGTAGCCGCGGATGCGTGCGCGTTCGTGAGGGGCGTGATGCTCCTCGATGGATTTCATGCTGGCGAGGAGCTCTTCCGCCGACTCATAGCCGAGCATGTGGGCGAAGGCCTGGTTGACGAATAACGGTCTGAAGTCACGGTGGATGAAGATCCCTTGGATCGAGCCTTCGATCAGATTGCGAAAACGCTCCTCGCTGGATTTGAGCGCCGCTTCTGCCTGTTTGCGCTCGATCACCTCTTCGCTCAGGGCCGCGGCGCGGCGTTTCGCCTTGCCGTAGAGGCGGGCCTTTTCGATGGCAATGGCGGCGTGGCCGGCAAACGCCTGCAGCAGCGCTTTTTCCTCGTCATCGAAGACGTGTCGCTGCTTCCCGTAAACGTTGAGCACGCCGATAAGCCCGCCGCGGTAACGCAACGGCGTCCCGAGATAGCACACGATCCTGAGCGAGATCGCACGTACCTTGTGATCGGGGTGGAGCCGATCGTCCGCACGCACATCCGGCACGGCGAGCGTGCGACCCTCGCGGGCCACCAGCCCGGTCAGACTCTCTCCCACCTTGAGCGTGGGTTTGTTCATGACCTCCTTGGCGAGGCCGTAGCGCCCGGCCACCACCAGATCATCGCCGTCGAGCAGCCTGAAGCCGGCGCCCTCGACGCCGAGCAGCTTCGCCGCCTCCTCGGCGATGGCGCTGAGAGTCTCTTCGACCTCGATCCGACCGGCCACCTCGGCACTCGTGCGAATCAGCCCCTCGAAACGCCGCGCCCGCTGAGCCAGTGCCCGCTCGACCCGTCTGCGCGCGACGATCTGCAACATCAGGTAGGTGCTGAAAGCAACGAGAAGCAGAATGACTGCGAGGGTTCCAACGACAAACGCGGCATATTGCTCGGCAAGGCTGGCTGGCTTGTTCAACACGAGGCTATCCGGTGGTAGATCGGCCAGCGAGATGTGGAAGCGATTCAATGCCGGGTAATAGAAGATCGGTCGATTCGGACTTTCGCGAAGGACCTTGATGGAGGAGATCGGCGTGCCTTGCAGCACCTTCTCGGCGATCAGGGCTGCCTGCCGGCCCTGCTCGCGGTGGCTCACTACGACGCCGCCAACGACGCCGGCTTGCACGTCCGTTTCCCTGAGCCCGTAGACAGGCGCAGCGGAGCTTTTCATCATCAGAGTAACCGCTTCTCTGTGATCGAACACTGTCCCGTCCTTGTCGCGAAACGCCACCAGGCGCAACACCGCCGTGTGTCGCCCAAGGGCAGCTAGCCGCTCGGCGAGCTCCGTCCAGCCCATGTCCCCCAGAGACAAGACTTTGAAGTCGATATCCGGGAATCTCTTCGACAGTCCCTTGATCGAAGCTTGATCAGCCTGCCCGCTGGGCGTGGCATCGGCAACCACGACCACTTCCCTCAGCCCCGGATGCAACGATCGCATTAGTTCGACCGTGGCCCCTGGCGATAGGGCCTCGACTACGCCCGTGACCCAGGGGTTGTGGTCCATGTCGATGGCCTTCTGCACGTCGTTTATCGCCAGAAACACGATCGGCGTCCGCGCAAACAACTGCGCCTGATGAGCGAGCGCGAGGTCGAGCGCATTGTCATCCGACACCATGACGAGATCGTAGGGCGGGCGTTTGGACAACTTATAGGAAAACATCTGCAGGAAGTTCGCTTTACTGACGTCGTCGAGGAGGCGTTTGCTGTCCATGAACTCGATATGCAGGGTCAGCTTGTGTTTGTCGAGCACGGACCGTGCCCCTTGCAGGATCGCATTCGAGCTGGCGAATGTCGGATGATAGGAATAGAGCAGCAGGACTCTCTTATGATCGAGACCGACGGCAGGCCTCACCGCGGCGGCTGGTGACGTCCATGCGAGACATGCGAGCAGGCTCGCGACGATTACCCCTGACCGCATCGCCCTACCGTTCACAGCCACAATGGATAACCCCTCTCACTCCGCAAAGACTGGATTCGCCGCCCCAGATAGCCCCCACGGGATCGTTGTGGCTCTTTGGCGGGACAACTAGAAATAAGAATAGGTGACAAACGCCGATCCTGCCGCTGGCACACCAGCGAGCCAGGGATCCTAGTCGAAACCGGGCTAACTCCCGGCAAAATAAGGAGTACCACCCAAGGCCTCGATCCCGGGAACCAGGCTTATGGATAAGCCTGCCGCGCGGGGTACCTCCTAGGATCGCTCTCAGCGCACGATCTAGCAGGAATGTAAGATTCGTGAAGGTGAGCCGTCATGGTCAGTCCAAACGGCTAAGGCAGGTAGGACATATAGCTGAGGATGCCATCGAGCGACCCTCCCGATTAACAACGGGGAGCGCTAGTCCAACATGTCGATGTGAATTGACTAAGACAGAGGCGCCTAGTCCCTGCTTTTGATCAAAGACTTGAGGTACCGCAGACAGTCAATATGAGACGCAGTCACATCTCGCAACATCGACTGCGCTGCCCGACGCCTTGACTGATTATCTACCCGCCCGTTGACCAAAATCATTGCAGCCTAACTCAACACGGCGTAGCGTTTTGTGCTGACCGGGTGATGAATGCGGGTGTGCGCTGATCGAGCCTGTCTCGACCGCCGCCATCCAGAAGAGTTTCCCCGATCCACCTGCCAATCGCTGTACCTTGCGCTTTCTGAGGGGTCTTGCCCTCCGTCTTCCTTAATGACGGCTCGTAAACCCACAGCAGTGATACGAGGAGGGATGAGAGCAATGGATGAGCAGATGATAGAGAAGTGCTATTGGGAGAACGCGCAGTACCAAAGGGCTATAGAAAGAGGCGTCTGGCTGGGCAAACAGATGAACCGGCTGCGGGCTCTTGTGCACCACGGGCACCGGAAGCCTCCCGCCGCGCCGACCCGCCCGGTGCAAGCTCACTGACGCGCAGTCTTTGTCAACGAAAAGACCCGCACAAGCAGGCCTTGTCGGCGGTTGCAGTGAACTTAGAAGACGACCCCTACCCTGTGAAATGCCCCTAGGTATGCTGAATTGGCTCAGAGTGGTAACAAAATGGTAGCACCTTGAACCTCCCACCTTAGAGCGGAACCTCATAAGGACATTCATGTAGCAAGCGTCCTAGGTTCCCTCGCCACCACCTGCGAAATTTGAAGCATCATCGACGCCAGCTCATCCTC
>CAYFXM010000017.1:15685-23160 GCA_964346965.1 uncultured Actibacterium sp.
TGGCGGGTTATTTTTGCTTCCTAAACTCCCTCGCCACCACCTGGCTTATCTGCAACATCATCGACGCCAGCTCATCCTCACCACTCCCCGTGATCTCCCACGCCCGCTCTAAGTTGTTCACGATCTGATCGCGTAGCCGCATGAGCTCCTGCTCGGGCAAAGCAGTGGGGTCGGCCAGTATGCCTTCAATATCGAACAATGCTTCGGCCAGGCAGACTTGGAGTTCGGGGATTTGGTTGTAGTCGTCTTGTTCCGGGGGTGAGGTAGAAGGGCATAGCGGCGTCCCTTTGTGTTCTTGTGCAGAGCCAATCTAGCAACGCCTTCGTGAAAGAGAAAGGCCCGCACGGGGCGGGCCTTGATGTTCATCTGGTTAAGACAACTAGCGTCTACTTGTGTGCCCCAACTAGGGCTCACACCGCTAGCGTGGGCTTTACATTAGCCACCATACAAGGGCTATCAGGATCGCCCACAGGATAATGCCCAAGAGAAAGACAACCGCAAACCCCCGCATAGCTCTCGCCCCCCTTTTATTATTTTGGGTGGATGAACGTGTACTCCAATCGGCGTCGCGTTTCTCTGATCTCGATCAATAAAGCGCCGATTGCCCTGGTGCGGCGCAGTAACCTGCGGAAGGTGTAAAGTAGCGCCATGCGTCGCGCCATCGCTCTACTTGCGCTAACTATCCTTGCTGTCCTCTGGACTCCCACCTTTGCCAACACTCGTTCGCGCCGGCTTTGCGTCGCGCCGGGCTGCGGCGAATCAGGTTCCACGACCCCAGACACACGTACGCGTCGTTGCTGATCGAAAACGGTGAACACCCGAAATATATTCAAGCGCAAATGGGACACAGCAGCATCAAGGTGACGATGGACGTTTACGGCCACCTGATGCGTGCCACCAATACCCGAGCAGCCGACAAACTCGCCGACCTCGCGCTAAGTGGTAGCAAAACGGTAGCAGACGAGGAAATCGCGGAGCTTGATGAAACGCAAGTCGTTGATTCGGTTGGTGGGCCGTGCTGGAATCGAACCAGCGACCCTCTGATTAAAAGTCAGATGCTCTGCCGACTGAGCTAACGGCCCGTGTGTGCTGCTGGTGGGAAGTTGCGATTATAAACGATAAAAACCGTGAGTCGTACCCCTCCTCGCGTGAGTCGTGAATCGTTAGTGGTTAGTGCGCCTTTCGCCGAGTCGAACGCCCCCTCCCCGTCCCTGCCCCATGGAGGTCAGGGAGTATTTTGTTTTTTCATCCCCCTTACTCAAGCCGAGCGACGTGCGCAGCGGAAATGCAGGCGCGAAGCGGCCGGGCAGGGACCCCGGCGTTCGACGCCGGCACAGGGATGTGCCGTCGGGCGGCCGCAGAGTCAGGGGAGCGTTTCTTTGGGAACTTTCTTGTCGCCACAAGAAAGTTCCTCAGCTTCGGGTCCGAGAACCCGATTCAAATCATCGTCGCCGTCAGGCGACCCCGATTACGATGCCGCCGCTTTCTTGCCGACGGCCGGCATCAACTTCATATCCGCCAACGCCGAGCGCAGCGCCGTGAAGAAACCCTGCTCATCGAGCCGGTAGTACTCGACTTTCATCGTCAGCGCGCTGCCGAAGATGATGCTCACGAGCGTAATGACTGACCCCAGCGCGAGCGTCGACATCCCGGTAATGCCCTGACCGACGGTGCAACCGATCGCCAGCACGCCACCGAAGCCCATCAACACGCCACCCCAGAGGTGGCGGATCATGTCGGCGCGGCTGTTAAAGGTCTCGATATGGAACTTGCCGGTCGCGATCGAGTAAAGAAACGCACCGAGAATCACGCCGAACACCGCCGCCACCCCGAAGGTGATCTTGGCCCCGGTAAAGGTCATCAGATACATCAGGTTGTCGGACACCGGCGCCACGAAGGTGTAAGACTCAAAGCGCACCGGCTCGAACTCATCGAACCCGACGACCCCCGTTATGTACCAGCCGGCAACGACGCACAGCCCGATGACAAGGCCGGCCAGCACGTTGTCGAAGTTGCGTCTCAGGCTGGCACTGGCCAAGGCGAAGACGACCAAGCCAAGACCGATGACAACCGCCGTGACCACGCCGATGAGCCGCAGATTCTCGAGGCCCGCGACACCTGCGATCAGCGCGGGGGTACCCTGGCTCGACAGCGCGTAGGCACCGAGGTTGATGTTTGTCGCCTCGATTACATTCATGCGAAAAACCCCAAACAACCCGCGCATGGTCATGTAACCGGAGATCCCCAGCATCACCATCACCACCAAGGACTTGAGGTTGCCGCCGCCCACGCGTACCAGCGTGCGCTGTCCGCAGCCCGAGCCCAGGGTCATGCCGATGCCGAACAAGGTCCCGCCCAGCAGATGGCCCAGCCAGCCAAAGTTCGACGTGAGATACACCGACTTGCCGAGATCGATATAGCCGGCCGCCTGCAGCCCTTGCGCGCCGAGAATGGCGATGCCGATCGCGAGAAACCACGAACGCAGGCGCCCGGTGTCGCCCATGTTTACCCAGTCGCTGATCGCGCCCATGGTGCAGAAGTTCGTCTTGCTAGCGACGGCGCCGAAGACGATCGCGATGAGGAAACCCCACAGGGCAACCACGTAGACGTTGGACCATTCCATGATAGGCGCGCTTATCTCCCGCGGGTGTCAGCGATGCTTCGACTTCTACCGATTTGATCTGGCGGCGTCAATCACCCGAAGGGGTACGCTGAAGGTAGCGCGTTGGGTCGGGTACGCCCGCATCGGCGAAGCCCTGGGCGCGCAAGCGACACGAATCGCAGCGCCCGCAGGCCTCGCCCTTGGCGCTTGGCTGATAGCACGACAGCGTCAGCGCGTAATCCACCCCGAGGCGCGTGCCGGTCTGAATGATCTCGGCCTTGCTCATGTCGATCAGCGGCGCATGGATGCGAAAACGCTTGCCCTCCACGCCCGCCTTGGTGGCCACGTTGGCCAGACGTTCGAACGCCTCGACGAATGCCGGTCGGCAATCAGGGTAACCCGAGTAATCGATCGCATTGGCGCCGAAATAGATGTCGCGCGCGCCCAGCACCTCGGCCCAGCCGAGTGCCGTGGCGAGAAACACAGTGTTGCGCGCGGGCACATAGGTCACCGGGATCCCTTCGGAGGGCGCCTGCGGCACGGCCACGGTCTCGTCGGTCAGCGCCGAGCCGCCGATCCAGCCGACATCGAGTTTGACGCAACGATGCTCGACCGCCCCCAGGCTTTGCACGACCCGGCGGGCCGCCTCGAGCTCGACGCGGTGGCGCTGGCCGTAATCGAAGCTCAGCGCGTAGCAGGCGAAGCCCTGCTGGCGTGCGATCGCGAACGTGGTCGCCGAGTCGATGCCCCCGGAAACCAGCACCACGGCTCTTTTCTTTCCCGCCGACACCTTCACCTCAGTGCCCGGGCTCATCGGACCACAACAGCTTGTGCAACTGCACCTGCATGCGCACCGGCAAGCGATCGGCCAGGATCCAATTGGCGAGCCGGGTCGCGTCTTGCTGTCCATACGAAGGCGAGAACAGCACTTCGCAAATCCGATCGAGACCATACTCGCGCAGCTTTGCCACGCTCCACTCGTAATCGGCGCGATCGCAGATGACGAACTTCACCTGATCCTTGGATCGGAGCTGGGCGATGTTGGTGTATAGGTTCTTGCTTTCCTCGCCAGAGCCCGGCGTCTTCAGGTCCATCACGATGCCGACCCGCTCATCAATACCGGTGATGTCAATCGCCCCACCGGTCTCGAGCGAGACGACATAGCCACGATCGCACAAGATGCGCAGGAAGTCGCCGCACGCGGGTTGCGCCAATGGCTCGCCGCCGGTGACGCATACGTAGCGCGGCGTGTACGCATCGACCCGGCTCAGGATCTCCTCGAAGCTCATCCGCTCGCCACCGTAGAAGGCGTACTCGGTATCGCAGTAGACGCAGCGCAACGGGCAGCCCGTCAAGCGCACGAAGACCGTCGGCACGCCGACGGTCCGGGCCTCGCCCTGGAGCGAATAGAAGATCTCGGTGATGCGCAGGCGTTGGCTGGCGGCCTGCGCGCTTGGCGCGGCCGGGGTAGACATGCGTTTAGTAATGCGTCGCGCAGGCTAGCACGCGTGCCCCTCTTCCTTCATCTTGGCA
Source organism: uncultured Actibacterium sp. (assembly GCA_964346965.1). Classification (GTDB taxonomy): domain Bacteria; phylum Pseudomonadota; class Alphaproteobacteria; order Rhodobacterales; family Rhodobacteraceae; genus Actibacterium_B. Next base: position 19,821 of record CAYFXM010000017.1, read on the forward strand.
AGGCGGATCTCCGCGAGGCGGGCCACGGTCGTATTGGGATAGCGGGTGACGACATCGTTCAAGGTCGCACACGCCTTGTCGAAGTTCTTCAGCTCGTAGTAGCTATAACCGACTTTCAACAGCGCGTCCGGCACCTTGGTACTCTCGGGATAGTTCGCCACCACGCGGTTGAACTCGTCAAGCGCCACCCCGAAGTTGCGCACCACGTAATTCGCCTCCGCCGTCCAGTACTGCGAGTTCCCGGCCAGCGTGCTGTTCGGATATTTCTGGGTGAATGCACGGAAGGCGTCGCTGGCACGCGTGTACAGCCCTTGCTTCAACAGGCTGAAAGCGGCGTCGTACTCGCGCCGTTCCTGTGCGGTCGCCGGCGTGCGCACAGGCGGGGCCACGGCCGCCACCGGCGGCGGCGACGCCCCCGGTGTGGCCTCAGGCGCGGGCGCGGGCCCGCTCGGCGCTGGGGCGGCGGGCGCGCGAGGCGCCGGTGTTGCCGCGACCTGTCCCGCGCCGCGCTCAAGCGCGGTCAAACGCTGGTCGATGTCGGTCAACAGATCGCGCTGAGCAGCCTTGATGCGCTCGAGCTCGTTGGTCTGCAGCTCGACCGTGTTGCGCAGTTGCCTGACCTCGGTCTGCAACGCCTCCAACTGCTCGAGCAGCTCCATCGCCGACTGTCGAGACATCGTGACTTCGCCGCCCGTTTGTTGGGCACTCACGGACGGCACCGTCATCGCCATCAACAGCGCGACGATCAATGACGAGACTGTGAGCTGCGCAGGCCTAGCCATCAACATCAGTTCTGGTAGATGAACTCCACCCGGCGATTGACGCGCCACGAGGTTTCATCATGACCCATGGCCAGCGGTTGTTCCTCGCCGTAGGAGATGGTCGTGATGCGATCGGTGGTGATGCCCAGCACACGTAGCATACGCTCAACCGAAGATCCGCGCCGTTCACCGAGTGCCAGATTGTACTCGCGCGTGCCGCGCTCATCGGCATGGCCCGTGAGATTAATCTTGATGTCGGGGTTGGCCGCCAGGTAGGCCGCGTGCTGCTCGATGATGCCGCGCGAATCGGCGTCAATGGCGCTGCTATCGAACTCGAAATAGATGCGCAGCTTGTCCGGCCGCTGCGCCGCCATGGCCACCTGCGTGCCACCGCCCAACGCCTGTCCTTCGGCGCCGCTGCCGGCGGCCGCACCGGTCTCGGCTCCACTGGCGCCGCCGGCGCCGCCGCCGGTTGTGCCGGCCGTCTCGCTGGCCCCGCCTGACTCATCGCCCCGGATCGCGCTGCTGCCGCCGCAGGCCGCGAGAAACAGGGCCAGGGTAAGTGTGAGTGCGATGTTAACTTTCGATGTCATCATGACGCTTACTCCCTCAGTGCAAGTTGACGATTATACGGCGACCATGCGGGCTCGCGCACATCGCCTTCCTCAAGCCTGTAAACTTGCCGTACGCGTCCGTCGGCAGAGACGGACGCCAGTACACCGCGCCCGCCTTCCGACGTAGCGTACAGTATCATACGGCCATTAGGTGCGAAACTCGGTGACTCGTCCAGCGGTGTGTCCGACAAAACCTGCAACGCCCTGTCGTTCAGGTTGAGCACACCGATGTGATACTTGCCGTCGATCTGGGTCACCAGCGTGATGGTCTCGCCATCGACCGAATACGACGGCCGCAAATTGGCATCGCCTTCGAAGGTCAGGCGTTCGGCTCTGCCGCCGTTTGCCTTCATGCGGTATACCTGCGGCTTGCCCGCGCGATCGGAGGTGAAGATGATCTCGCGGCCATCGGGCGACCAGGCAGGCTCGGTGTCGATCACGGCGTTGCGCGTCAGGCGCTGCAGGCGTTGGGTATCCAGATCCAGCACATAGATCTCAGGGTTTCCATCCTTGGACAGCGTAAGCGCGAGCCGCCGGCCATCCGGGGCCCATGCCGGCGCCCCGTTGATCCCCGGGAAATCGGCGATGAGCTTGCGCTGCTCGTCCGCCACGCCTTGGATGTAAATCTTGGACCGCCCCGCTTCGAATGACACATAAGCCAGGCGCGTCCCGTCCGGCGACCAGGCCGGTGACAGTATCGCATGGTTCGATTTGAGCACGGTCTTCGGATTGTGCCCGTCAGAGTCAGCCACCTGCAGCCGGTATACCAGACCTTCGGGGCTGTCCTCACGGGTCACGTAGGCGATGCGAGTATTGAAGGCGCCACGTTCCCCGGTGAGTTTCTCGTAGATGATATCGGCCATCTGATGCGCCACCGTCCGCAACATCTCAGCCTCAACCGTATAGCGGTAGCCGGCGAGCTGCTGCTGACGGAAGACATCGTACAGACGGAATGTCACTTCGTAGCGCTCGTTCTCCACCTTCCGCGCGGTGCCGATGACCAGCGCTTCGGCCTTGGAGATACGCCAATCCTTGAACACGACCTCTTCATTAGTGTGCGGCGAAGACAGGTGGTTCTCCTTGGGGATGACTGAGAAGCGTCCGCTGCGCGCCAGATCGTTCGCCACGATATCGGACACGCTGTCCGGCGGCTGCGATTGACCTTGCCAACCGAAGGGGACGACGGCAATCGGGATGCCGACGTCGGCACCTTGCGTGATCTCGATGGTCAGCACTGCGTGCGAGCTCGTGCTCGCCAGCGTCAACCAGGCGACAGTAAGACAACTCAGCAGACGTTTCGACATGAGGGTAATCTAGGCCTCCGGATTAAACAAAAATTCAATATCACGAAAGTAATCGAAAAGGTCTCTCTCCTCCGGCAACGGCAACGGCGAGGCCTTGTACACCGCATTCTCGACCGAGCGGTCGAACACCTCGTTCCCGCTCGAGCGCACGATCCCCACCTTCAACACGTCACCGCTCGCTGCCAGTCGCACCCGGATCGTACATTGCAAACCTTTTTCCGTGCCGGTCGGGCGCACCCAGTTACGACTCACCTTCTGGCGAATGAGTATCTTATACTTCTCCGCCGCCGTCAGCGCCCGCGCACGGCGCTCCGCCTCCTCGCGCTCGCGCTCCTCGGCGGCCATCGCCGCCGCCAGCTGTTCCTCCGCTTGCTTCTTGCGTTCTTCCTCCTCCCGCTGTCTGCGCTCCTCGGCGATGCGTTGGCGTTCTGTCTCGATGCGCTGACGTTCCTCGGCCAGACGCCGCTTCTCGTCTTCGAGACGCTGGCGCTCTTGCTCTTCCTTGCGCCGACGCTCTTCGACGGCCTTGCGGCGCGTCTCTTCCTCTTTCTTGCGCACCTCGGCGAGGCGTTGCTTCTCCGCCTCGATGCGCTTGCGCTCTTGCTCGAGCTTGCGCTGACGGGCCTGCTCTTCGCGCTTGCGCGCCTCTTCTTCCTTGCGC
>CAYFXM010000018.1:0-15764 GCA_964346965.1 uncultured Actibacterium sp.
CCAGTGCTACTCGTTCAAATACTCCACCCGCCCCGGCACCCCGGCGGCCGAGCCCGCGCAGGTCGACGCGGCCGAGGCCGACGACCGCCTGCAACGCCTGCAAGCCCTGCTGAACCAGCAGCAAAAAGAGATCCAGAAGTCGATGGTTGGCAAAGAGGTCGGCGTCTTGTTCGAGAAAACCGGCAAACTGACCGGCCAACTTGTCGGCAAATCCGACCACCTGCACGCAGTTTACGCAGAGGCCCCCGAGCATCTGATCGGCGAGGTCGCCAAAGTGCGCATCGTCGAAAGCGCGACACATAGCTTGGGTGGGGTTTTGGTTTAGCTCCTTAGGTGGGGGTTCACCCCTCCGCTGGTGACACGGCCCGTTGATAGAGATGCCATGTGGTGTGGCCAAGGATCGGCAGGGTGAAGATCAGGCCCAGAAACGCTGGAACCAGCGACAACAGCATGGTGACCGAGATGATCGCCGCCCAAGTAAGCATGACCACCGGGTTTTCCTTGACGACTTGAATGGACGTCAACATGGCGGAGACGAAATTGGTTTCCCGGTCAAGCAGCATAGGCATAGCGACGACGGTCACCGTGAAAAGGACGGCCGACAGAAATGCGCCTGCGCAGGTACCAACGGCAAGGAAGGTCCAGCCCTCTGGTGTGAAGAATATGGCGTTCAGAAACCCGTCGAAATCCGAGAAAGACGCGTCCCGCAGGATGAGCGCCAGCCAAAGACGAACCTGGTAAGCCCACACCCAGAAAATGAACAGGGTGACAAAAGCCATCCAGCCCATTTCGCGCTTGCGCTGATTGGCCATGACGGTGAGAATTTCTGACCAGCCGAAACTCTCTCCCCTCTGCATCCGGCGGGACATTTCATAGAGCCCCGCGGCGGCGAAAGGCGCGACCAGCGGAAAGCCGACAACTGCGGGAATGATCATCCAAATCTTGCCGAGCCAGACCAGGGTCCAAACAAACAGGATTCCGAAAACCGCATAGAAGAGGCCGAAGAAGCCGCTCATGACGGGACGAGCCAGAAAATCGGAAAACCCTGCCTTCAGCGACGCGGTGATGTCATCTGGAGTCACTTTGTTGACCTTGGGCATGGCCTGCGGCTGCGGCGTCAGATTGTCCGGTGGTGTGGAACCTGCAGTCTTGGGTGCCATGACACACTCCTCCCAAAGCATGGCGCCGCGCTGACCCGGTTTCCAACAGGCCAAGCGGCGAAACAGACATCGCGCTTCCATGTCCAAGTCTGGAACAGGTGAGGCATTTGGGCAAGGGAGCAGTACGGTTGCTAAGTTCCACTTTACTGCCGATTCCGCCCGCGATCCGCTCAATTCATCGGCAGCATTTGTACCAGTTTCGTGAAATCTCACATCTATCCCTTGCGGGAATCTCTATCTGCGGGCACCATATCTATACGCAACTAAGGAAACGGAGTCGTATTTGGGCCTCAGCGCGCTGACACCCCCGCCAAACACAGAAGACGCACATGAATCCCTTGTGGAATTCCCTGACAATCGTCTTCTGATCGACCTCTGCGGTGAGTTTGACCGCAACCTAGCACAAATCGAACAGAAGCTCGGTGTGAACATCCTGCGCCGCGGAAACCAACTGGCGATCGTGGGTGAACCGGACGCGCGCGAGCAGACGGTGAGCGTGCTTCAGCAGCTCTATGCCAAGCTGGAAGCGGGCCGTTCAATTGATGCGGGCGGCATCAACGGGGTGATCCGGATGGGCGACTCGGGCGAGGACACCGGCATCCGCGACGGCGACCAGATGGAGCTGTTCAAGGGTGGCAAGATCGAGATCAAGACCCGCAAGAAGCTGGTCGAACCCCGGACCGAAGCGCAGCAGGCCTATGTGAAGGCGCTGTATGAGCATGAGATGGGCTTTGGCATCGGCCCGGCGGGGACGGGCAAGACCTATCTGGCCGTGGCCGTGGCGGTAAACATGTTCATCGAAGGCAAGGTCGATAAGATCTTGCTGTCGCGCCCCGCCGTGGAAGCGGGCGAGCGTCTGGGTTTTCTGCCCGGCGACATGAAGGACAAGGTCGATCCTTATATGCAGCCGCTTTACGATGCGCTTGGGGATTTCCTGCCGAGTAAGCAGGTGACCAAGCTGATCGAAGAAAAGAAGATCGAGATCGCGCCGCTGGCCTTCATGCGTGGCCGAACCCTGTCGAACGCCTTCGTGGTACTGGATGAAGCCCAGAATGCCACTACCATGCAGATGAAGATGTTCCTGACCCGTCTGGGCGAGGGCTCTCGTATGGTGATCACCGGAGACCGCAGCCAGGTCGACCTGCCGCGTGGCGTGCAGTCGGGGCTGCGGGATGCCGAACGTATTCTGGCGGACATCCCTGATATCTCGTTCAACTACTTCACGGCCAAAGATGTTGTTCGACACCATCTGGTGGCCAAGATCATTCACGCTTATGACAAGGCCGATGAGTGACCTTGTAGATTGCGTTTTGGAAGACGAGCGATGGGGCGACCTGCAAGCGCAGGCCGAAACCGCCTGCGCCGCAACGTTGAAACATCTGGACCTGCCCGCGGATGCTTTTGAGATCAGCCTGCTTGGCTGTGGCGATGCGCGTATTGCAGAGCTCAACGCAGATTTCCGCAGCAAACACACGGCAACCAACGTCCTAAGCTGGCCGTCCGACGAACGCGCTGCTGATGCCGATGGAGCAATGCCCGACCTGCCAGAACCCGGAAATCCCATGGCGGCAGAGCTGGGCGATATCGCCATCGCCTTTGAAACCTGCGCCCGCGAAGCGGAAGAGCAAGGCAAGCCCATGGCCGAGCATGTGACCCATCTTTTGGTCCATGGATGCCTACATTTGTTGGGTTTTGACCACAATCGGCCAAAAGATGCGGCCCTGATGGAGGATTTAGAAGTCGAAATCCTTGCATCTTTGGGGATTGCGAACCCATATGACTGAATACGGGGCACCTCCGCCCTGTCTGAATTGGTGAGAGAGATGAATTCTGAGGCCGACGGGTCTTCTAGCGCGGCGCAAGGCGCGCAGACAGATGAAACGCAAGACGCAGGCGGGATATTATCGCGAATGCGTCGTATGTTCGGTGGTGTGACAGCCGACGAAGAGTTCCCGCTAGACAGCATTGAACCGTCGCCCAATGGTGCCTCTGCACCCTTGGGGATGGGCAACCTGCGACGCATGCGGGTCGAAGATGTCGCGATCCCCAAAGTCGAGATCATCGCGGTGCCAAGCGACATTGAAAAGGACGATCTTCTTCAAGTCTTCCGCGAAAGCGGAATGAGCCGCCTGCCGGTCTTTGACGGGACGCTCGACACGCCCCTCGGCATGATCCACATGAAGGACTTTGCGCTGAAGCATGTTTTCAACGGCAATGGGAGCGGGTTCGATGTTGCAACCATGCTACGCCCGCTGCTCTATGTGCCGCCCTCTATGCCTATCGGGGTGTTGCTGCAGAAAATGCAGAAAGAGCGCATGCATATGGCTCTTGTTATCGACGAATATGGTGGCGTGGACGGGCTTCTGACCATCGAGGACCTGATCGAACAGGTTATCGGCGAGATCGAGGACGAACACGACGTTGACGAAGCCAGCCTTTGGATCAAGGAACGGCCCGGTTGTTACCTTGTGCAAGCCCGGACTCCGCTAGACGAGTTCGAGGCGGAAACCGGTATCAAACTGGCCGGTGCAGAGGATGAAGAAGAGATCGACACGCTTGGCGGGTTGGTTTTCATCATGGTTGGTCGTGTGCCTGCGCGGGGTGAGATCATCCCCCACGTTTCTGGAGCCCAGTTTGAAATCCTCGATGCCGATCCACGCCGGATCAAGCGCATGCGGGTTCGATTCCCCAAAACCACGGAAGTGCGATCAGGTGGCGAAAACGGCTGAAACGCCGCGTGTTCTGCGGATCCTGACTGACAAATCCGCCCTAGCACTGGTCGCTGGTGCCATCGTTGCAGCAGGGCAGGCACCTTTTGACCTGTGGTGGCTGTCGCTCGTGGCCCTTGCAGGAGTGTTTCACGTCGTTGGCTCGGCACCCAGTTTGCGTCGCGCTGCGATTTTGGGATGGTGGGCCGGGCTGGGTTATATCTCGGCAACGCATCACTGGATTGTCATGCCATTCCTCGTCGATGCCGCCCGTCACGGTTGGATGGCACCCTTCGCATTGTTTTTCATGGCAGCGGGTATAGCGCTCTTCTGGGCAGCAGGCGGCGCCTTGGCGTATTGGTCCGGATGGGGCAGGGACAGCCGGATCTGGGCGCTTGCGGTCTTGCTGCCGCTGACAGATTTGGGTCGGGCCTACGTGTTGACCGGCTTCCCTTGGGCGCAACTCGGCGCAATCTGGCTAGAAACACCCGTTGCGCAAGCAGGTGCGGTGGTGGGCCCTTACGGTGTGGCTCTGGCGACCTGCCTCGCAGCGGCGGCGATCCTCATGGCGCGCCGGCATTTCCTAGTTGCAGGATTAGCGCTTGACCCTTTGCTGGCGATGCTGGGTTTTGGCCTTGTCCGGTTAGAGCATTCCGTTCCTGACCGGGACGTGACCGTCCGCCTGATCCAACCCAACGCCGCGCAACACCTCAAATGGCAGCCTGACCTGATCCGCTCGTTCTTCGACCAGCAACTCGATCTGACCGCGGCCCCGGCAAATGGCGCCAAACCGGACCTGTTCGTCTGGCCCGAAACCGCAGTGGCCTATGGCCTCGGCGATCGCGCGCCAGCAATGGATCTGATGGCGCAGGCGTCAGACGACCGACCTGTGATGTTCGGAGTGCAGCGGCGCGAGGATCTCCGGTTCTACAACAGCCTCGCCGTGATCGGCGCAGAGGGGCTTGTGCTTGCGACATATGACAAGGCCCGACTTGTCCCCTTTGGCGAATTCGTCCCCTATGGTTTCGTGCTGGAGCGTCTCGGACTGGGTAGTTTCGCCGCCGAGGCAGGCCACGGCTACAGCCACGGGGTGCGCGGCAAGGTTCTGGACCTCGGGCCGCTTGGAAAGGCCCTACCGCTGATCTGCTACGAGGCGATATTTCCGCAAGATGCCGGAGCGGCAGTCGTCCGACCGGACTGGATTGCAAATATCACCAATGATGCCTGGTTTGGTGACAGTGTCATGCCCCGCCAACACCTAGCACAAACCCAGCTTCGTGCCATCGAGCAGGGGTTGCCCGTGGTCCGCGTGGCCAACACCGGTATTTCGGCAATGATCGATGCTCATGGTCGGGTCCGCGCCCGGACCGAGCTGAACGAGCGCGACTTTGTGGACGCCGCTCTGCCCGGGGCGCTGCCGCCAACACTTTATTCGAAAACAGGCGATATTCCCGCCACTGTTCTACTTTTCGCACTGTTCTGTGGACTTCACGTCATGAAAAGACGAAAAGCGGATTGACCGACGGGGCTGCAGCCCGTAAGGCCCGCTGAACGAACCGTCACAACGGCTTCCTGGCGTGATGGGGATCAACCCAATGGAGCACTTTTCATGACTCGCCAGAATTACATTTTCACCTCTGAATCCGTCTCAGAGGGCCACCCAGATAAGGTTTGTGACCGTATCTCGGACGCTGTGCTGGACGCTTTCCTCGCCGAAGACCCATATTCCCGCGTAGCGTGTGAAACCTTTGCCACGACAGACCGGGTGGTCATTGGCGGCGAGGTGCGCGGACCGGGCGACGTCATCGAGCGGGTCGAGGAAATTGCCCGCGCCTGTGTGAAGGACATCGGCTACGAGCAGAAGGGCTTTCACTGGGCCAGCATGAAGGTGAACAACTACTTACATGCGCAGTCCTCGGACATCGCGCAGGGCGTCGATGCTGGCGAGAACAAGGAAGAGGGCGCGGGCGATCAGGGCATCATGTTCGGTTACGCGGTCAACGAGACGGACGTGCTGATGCCGGCCCCGATCCACTACGCCCATGCCATATTGCGCCGGTTGGCCGAGGTTCGGAAATCCGGAGAGGAGCCGCGGCTTGGCCCGGATGCAAAATCGCAACTGTCGGTACGCTATGAAGGTGGCAAGCCGGTTGGGATCAGTTCGCTTGTTCTGTCGACGCAGCATCTGGATCCGAACCTCTCCTCGGGCGACGTAAGAGAGATCGTCGAGCCCTACGTCCGCGAGGTCATGCCCGAAGGCTGGCTGACTGCGGAAACAGTTTGGCACGTGAACCCGACCGGGAAATTTGTCATCGGCGGCCCTGATGGGGATGCCGGTTTGACTGGTCGTAAAATTATTGTGGATACCTACGGTGGGGCCGCGCCTCATGGTGGAGGGGCCTTTTCGGGCAAGGACCCGACCAAGGTGGACCGCTCGCCGGCCTATGCGTCGCGCTACCTCGCCAAGAACGTGGTTGCTGCCGGTCTGGCAGACCGTTGCTGCATTCAGTTGAGCTATGCGATCGGCGTCTCCAAGCCGCTTTCGATTTATGCTGACACCTATGGAACCGGTAAGGTCCACGAGTCCGAAATTGAAAAAGCCGTAGCTGAGGTTATGGACCTAACCCCGCGCGGTATTCGTGAGCATCTGAATCTCAACCAGCCGATCTTTCAGCGCACCGCGGCTTACGGCCACTTTGGTCGCGCACCCGAAGACGATGGTGGTTTTAGCTGGGAAGCCACGAACTTGGTCGACGTGCTGAAGAGAGCCGTTTGAAACAAACCGCGATGACGAAAATAAAACGCCCGGCCAAAGCGCCGGGCGTTTACGTTTCAGACGATACTTGGTCATTTCGACATTGCGGTGCATCTCAGCGTACGAAGAGAAAGTAAACGCCAAGTGCAAACACGGCGCCCGCCGCCAGTAAAAGCGTTGGATCGGCCATCGCGGTCCCCATCCAATCTGCGCCTCGTGAACCTCCATATCCACCGCCGCCACCAGCTCGGCCGGCAGCGACGCCATATTCTACCAACATGACAAATCTCCCACTAAAAATAACTTTCGCCAATATTAGCCGAATTTCACTCGAAATTCATCCCCGCGAACAAGGGGCGCAATTTTTGTACGGATTGTGCATCGCTCATTTCCCGGCTACATCGCCCGCATGACTGGACCCGACAAACATCCTTCAGGCGCCCCGTGGCGTAACTTTTACGGCCGTTTCAAGGGCAAGACCCTGCGCGACAGCCAGAAAGAGTATCTCGAGACCGACCTGAAAGAATACACGCCGTCAGGGGTCACATGGGATGAGAACCCGGACCGTGCGCCGTTAGACTTGAAGGCCCTTTTCGGCGACCGCGAAATTTGGCTGGAAACCGGATTTGGTGGTGGCGAGCATATGGTCCATCAGGCTGTGCAAAACCCCGATGTGGGCATCATTGGATGTGAGCCATTCATCAACGGCGTTGCGATGCTTCTCGGCAAACTGCGGGATGCAGATGTGCAGAACGTGGCGATCCACCCCGGCGACGTCCGGGATATGTTCGACGTGCTGCCTGATGCATCTATTTCCAAGGCCTTTCTGCTGTATCCCGACCCGTGGCCGAAGAAGCGCCACCACCGTCGCCGCTTTGTGACCCCTGAACACCTTGAACCTCTCGCCCGTGTGCTAAAACCGGGTTCGATCTTCCGTGTGGCAACCGATATTCCGGACTATGTCCGCCAGACGCTGGAACAGGTCCCCAGGCACGGATTTGAATGGCTGGCAAAAGCCCCTTCCGATTGGCGCGAGCCATGGGACGATTGGATTTCCACTCGCTACGAGCAGAAAGCTCTGCGGGAAGGGCGAACACCGCATTACTTGACCTTCCGGCGCAAGTAGGGGTGCGCGACTCGCGTAGGACGTGTACTCTTAAGGCAATTGCCTACGGAGAATTTCATGTCGAATTTGCCCGAGATCCGCATCACCAACTGCCATATCCACACATTCACGAATGATCACGTCCCGCGGGACTACCCCTATAAATTTCTCAGGCTTTTCAAGCGGGCACCCATCCTAATCAAAGGCTTGGCCGGACTGGCCCGATTGCTCGGCCAGCACCCGGTCGCTGAAAAGCTGGATCGGCTGTACCAGTTTCAACAGGAATCCGCTCGGGACTCCCAAACCGCCGTTCTGGAGCAGGTCAAGAAACACTACCCGTCGAACACCCGCTTCGTGGTCTTGCCGATGGATATGCGGAATATCGACCATGGCCCAGTCCCAACCAGTCAGCGAGATCAGCATAACGAGTTGAACAGGCTGGCGATGAACCCCGATCACCTCGGGACGGTTCTGCCGTTCGCTACGGTGAACCCTCTGGCCTCTGGCAGCGCGGAAGAGGGCTTGCGCGCGCTGGAAGAGTTGCATTTCCGTGGCCTCAAAATCTATCCCCGAATGGGGTTCGCGCCTGACCACAATGTGCTGATGAACAAGGTCTACCCGGTTGTGGATAAACTAAACCGGCCGGTCATGACCCACTGTTCGCGCGGCGGCGTTCAGGGAAAATTGGTGTCGGACCATACCGCCAACCGCTATACCGAACCGCGCGCTTATATACCGGTGATGCGAAAGTTTCCCGATCTTAGGATTTGCCTGGCTCATTTCGGCGGGCAGTATGACTGGAAAGTCTATGCTGAGGGCAGGGAGCCGTCGGGCGACGAAAACTGGCAGGTCCAGATCCGAAGGATGATCACCTCTGGCGACTGGCCGAACCTGTGGACGGATATCTCGTACACTTTGTTCCACTTCGACGACTACATCCCGTTCTTGCGGCTCTTTCTGCTCAGCGAAGACGATGAAGGCGAACGCCTGCGGTCGCGTGTTCTGTTCGGGTCAGACTTCTATATGACCCGGCAGGAGAAACTCTCGGAACGCGCCGTCTGCTTCCGTCTGCGCAATGCGTTGGGCGAAGAGGTCTTCCGACAGATCGCGGTCGAGAACCCCGAGATCTGGTTGGGCGAGCGCGAGGGCTGATTTCACGGTAGACGGTCCGGGCGGGATTGGCTAATCCTGCGGGCGCTAACACGAAGTGAAGGAACGCCCATGTCCAGCCACGGTGACCCGATCCCGATGACCTCTCGCAAATGCGGGCCTTTGAAGGGCACCGCGCTTGTGCCGGGCGACAAGTCGATCAGCCACCGGTCGCTGATCCTTGGCGCGCTGACCGTGGGAGAGACCCACATCACCGGCCTGCTGGAAGGCGATGACGTTCTGGACACCGCCAAAGCCATGCGTGCCTTCGGTGCCGAAGTGACCCATCACGGCGAAGGCGAATGGACCGTCAACGGCGTTGGCGTCGGCGGCTTTGCCGAGCCTGACAACGTCATCGATTGCGGTAACTCGGGTACTGGCGTGCGCCTGATCATGGGCTGCATGGCCACCTCTCCGATTACTGCGACCTTTACGGGCGACGCCTCTTTGCGCTCGCGCCCGATGGGGCGGATTACCGATCCCGTTGCGCTGTTTGGTGCGCAATCTTATGGACGAGAAGGCGGTCGCCTGCCGATGACCATTGTCGGCGCGGCCGACCCGGTTCCGGTGCGCTACACCGTCCCGATGCCCTCGGCGCAGGTGAAATCGGCTGTCCTTCTGGCGGGCCTGAATGTGCCCGGCGAAACCGTCGTGATCGAGAAAGAGGCCACCCGCGACCACACTGAACGCATGCTGGCTGGGTTCGGCGCGGATGTCACTGTCGAAGAAACCGACGAGGGCCGCGTGATCACCCTGAAAGGCCAGCCAGAACTGAAGCCGCAGACAATCGCCGTTCCGCGCGACCCGTCCAGCGCGGCCTTCCCGGTCTGTGCTGCCCTGATGGTCGAGGGCTCGGACGTGCTGATCCCGAATATCGGTCTGAACCCAACCCGCGCGGGCCTCTTCACCACGCTGCGCGAGATGGGCGCCGACCTGACCTATGAAAACGAGCGCGAAGAGGGCGGTGAACCCGTCGCCGACCTGCGCGCCAAGTTCTCGCCCAACATGAAGGGGATCGAGGTTCCGCCCGAACGCGCCCCGTCGATGATCGACGAATATCCGATCCTGTCGGTCGTTGCCTGTTATGCGACAGGCAAAACCGTGATGAAGGGCGTCAAGGAGCTGCGCGTCAAGGAAAGCGACCGCATCGACGCCATGGCCCGCGGGCTGGAAGCCAACGGCGCGACGATCGAGGAAGACGAAGACACTCTGATCGTCCACGGCATGGGCCCCGGCGGTCTGCCCGGCGGCGCGACGGCTGCGGCGCGCCTCGACCACCGGATCGCCATGTCCTTCATGTGCGCGGGTATGGCCTCGCAAAAGCCGGTCAGCGTCGATGATGCCGGCCCCATCGCAACCTCTTTCCCGGTGTTCGAACCGCTGATGGAGAAGCTGGGCGCTCAATTGGTCCGGACCAACGTATGATATTCAATCGCCGCAGTTTCTGGATTTTGACTGCGGCAACGCTTGGCCTTTACCTTGTGATGGTCGGCTGGTCGCTTCCTCTCATCTCGGAGGCTGCCGGCGGCTTGAGACCTTTCGACATGCGCCCCGGGGGCTATTCCCACGAAGAGGCCATCGCCTTCTTGTCCGCCCTCACACCCGAGGGGCGTCAGTTCTATCTGACAACCCAGCACCGGCTGGACATGATCTATCCGCCTCTATTGGGCTTGATGTTAGGATTTTCTCTTTGGCACCTGTTGCGCAGCGTGGCCGCGCCCATCCGCCAGATTATGATCGTGATCAGTTTGGGGGTGACTGTGACCGACCTATGGGAAAATGCCAAAGTCGCGGCGATGCTTCGCCTTAACCCCGCCGAAGTCGCCCCTGAAACGATTGCCGCCGCCAGCAATATCACTGCAGCGAAGTCCGCCCTGACAAGTGTTGCCATGATTATTTTGCTAAGCGCGCTGCTCGTCCGTGCAACACTCTATTGGAAGAATAGAAATAATGCCTGAAGCATTCACTGTCGCCATCGACGGCCCCGCTGCGGCGGGGAAGGGGACAATTTCCAAAGCTGTCGCTGAACACTTCGGGTTTGCGCATCTCGATACGGGGCTGCTTTACCGCGCCGTCGGGCGCAGAACCCTGAACGGGACTGCGGCATTAGAGGCGGCCAAAACCCTGACCGCTGAAGACCTTGACCGGGACGACCTGCGATCCCCCGAGGTTGCTCAAGCCGCAAGCAAAGTGGCTGCCGACCCGCAGGTCCGTTCCGCCCTTGTCGACTTCCAGCGCGCCTTCGCACGGCGCGCCGGTGGGGCCGTCCTTGACGGCCGCGACATCGGCACGGTCATCTGCCCCTACGCCCACGTAAAACTCTACGTTACCGCCAGCGACGAAATCCGGGCCGAACGCCGCTTCCTTGAACTCACGGCTAAGGGCCACGACATCACGTTCGAAAAAGTCCTCGCCGATCTGCTGGAGCGGGACGCCCGCGACAGTGAACGTGCCACGGCCCCCCTCAAGCCCGCCGACGACGCCTTGCTACTCGATACCTCGAATCTTTCCATTGATGAGGCCGTCGGAACGGCCATCGCGCAGGTTCAGACCAAACTTTCTGCCTGACCCCATCATCTGCCCGGATACCGCCCGGAAGAGTCCGGGGCTGGCCCCCGGTCCGCCCCTTGCAAACTTAGCCGAAACCGCATATACGCGCGCCTGTCTGACGACCGTCAAGAGTCGCAGGCGCGGTGAGCAGGGCCCGAGGTTGACCTCTGGCCCTTCTTGTTTGTGTTTTGCACCGCGACTGCAGCCCTTCTGAGAACGGCCCAAGACGCAATGAAACCAAGACCGGCGGAGACAACCGCTCGGCCCGCAAAAATGTTAGTAAAGGAACTCGAGACCACATGGCTCAGAACACATCGATGGAGGAATTCGAAGCCCTCCTGCAAGAAAGCTTCGAGATTGACACCCCGGACGAGGGTTCGGTTGTCAAAGGCAAGGTCATCGCAATTGAAGCTGGCCAAGCCATCATCGACGTAGGCTACAAAATGGAAGGCCGCGTTGATCTGAAAGAATTCGCAAATCCCGGCGAAGCTCCCGAAATCGCAGTTGGCGACGACGTCGAAGTTTACCTCGACCGCGTTGAAAACGCCCGTGGCGAAGCGGTTATCAGCCGTGAAAAAGCCCGCCGCGAGGAAGCCTGGGACCGTCTGGAGAAAGCATACGCAGACGAAGAGCGCGTCGAAGGCGCCATCTTCGGTCGCGTCAAAGGCGGCTTCACTGTCGACCTGGGTGGCGCGGTTGCGTTCCTGCCCGGTTCGCAGGTTGACGTACGCCCCGTACGTGACGCTGGCCCGCTGATGGGTCTGAAACAGCCGTTCCAGATCCTGAAAATGGACCGTCGCCGTGGCAACATCGTTGTGTCGCGCCGCGCAATCCTGGAAGAGTCGCGTGCCGAACAGCGTGCTGAAGTTATCGGCAACCTGTCCGAAGGTCAGGCAGTTGAAGGCGTCGTCAAGAACATCACTGAATACGGTGCGTTCGTTGACTTGGGCGGCGTTGACGGCCTGCTGCACGTCACTGACATGGCATGGCGTCGTGTGAACCACCCGTCGGAAATCCTGTCGATTGGCGAAACCGTCAAGGTTCAGGTCGTCAAGATCAACAAAGAAACCCACCGCATCAGCCTTGGCATGAAACAGCTGCAGGCCGATCCGTGGGATGCTGTTGAAGGCAAGTACCCGCTGGAATCGACCCACACCGGCCGCGTCACCAACATCACCGACTACGGTGCATTTGTTGAGCTGGAGCCCGGCGTCGAAGGTCTGGTTCACGTTTCGGAGATGTCCTGGACCAAGAAAAACGTCCACCCGGGCAAAATCGTTTCGACCTCGCAGGAAGTCGAAGTCATGGTTCTGGAAATCGACAGCGCCAAGCGTCGCGTTTCGCTGGGTCTCAAGCAGACCATGCGCAACCCGTGGGAAGTGTTCGCCGAGAACAACCCCGAGGGCACCGAGGTCGAGGGCGAGGTCAAGAACATCACCGAATTCGGTCTGTTCATCGGTCTGGACAACGACATCGACGGCATGGTTCACCTGTCCGACCTGTCGTGGGACGAACGTGGCGAGGATGCCATCCAGAACTACCGCAAAGGCGACATGGTTAAGGCCGTTGTCACCGAAGTGGACACCGACAAAGAGCGTATCAGCCTCAGCGTCAAAGCTCTGGGCGGCGACAAGTTCGCTGAAGCCACTGGCGGCGTGAAGCGCGGCTCGATCATCACCGTTGAGGTCACTGCGATCGAAGACGGCGGCATCGAAGTCGAGTACGAAGGCATGAAGTCCTTCATCCGTCGTTCGGACCTGTCGCGCGACCGCGCGGACCAGCGTCCGGAACGCTTCGGCGTTGGCGACAAAGTCGACGTTCGCGTTACCAACATCGACGCCAAGACCCGCCGTCTGGGCCTGTCGATCAAGGCACGCGAAATCGCGGAAGAGAAAGAAGCCGTGGAACAGTACGGTTCGTCGGACTCCGGCGCATCGCTCGGCGATATTCTGGGTGCAGCCCTGAAGGGCGACGAGTAATCGTCACACCAACTGATCTGGAAAGCCCCGCCATCCGGCGGGGCTTTTTTCTTGGCCGAATCGTAGAGGTGAGCGAATTGGCTGCCTTCTGACTTTTCCCCGGAAATCGGCAAAGCTTCGCCGAAACCTGCCATACCATCCTGTGCAAAAGCCTGTCGCCTGTAGATTTTCGCGATTTTTCAAAGGCTTTCTCTTTGAGCAGGCGGGAAATGGCCTTATATTTCCCGTAATTAAGCAAAGGCGCGCGAACAGACAGCGCCGCGATATTCAGGAAGGTAATGCGTCAATGATCCGGTCAGAACTGATCCAGAAAATTGCTGACGAGAACCCTCACCTCTACCAACGTGACGTTGAGCGGATCGTGAACACGATCTTTGAAGAGATTATCGACGCCATGTCCGAAGGTGATCGGGTCGAACTGCGTGGTTTTGGTGCGTTTTCCGTCAAGAAACGTGATGCGCGCACAGGCCGCAACCCGCGGACCGGCGAATCCGTTGACGTCGAGGAAAAACACGTGCCTTTCTTTAAGACCGGCAAGCTGCTGCGAGACCGGCTGAACGGAAACTAAACGGACATAGCTATGCGCTATCTCAAGCTTCTCTTTCTCGCGGTTCTTGGACTGTGCCTGATGACCGTTGCACTGGCGAACCGCCAGATGGTGACCCTTACCCTTTTGCCAGAAGAAATGGCGGTTTTCTCAGGGATCGCCCGACAGATCGAGCTGCCTCTTTTCGTTGTCGTGATTGGCGGGATCGTCGTCGGCCTTCTGATCGGTTTCGTCTGGGAATGGATGCGCGAACATCGCCACCGCGCCGAAGCGAGCCGGGCCAAGCGGGATGCGGGTAAGCTAGAGCGTGAAGTGCGACGTCTGAAGCAATCTGGCAAAGAAGATCAGGACGATGTGCTAGCTTTGCTTGAGGATGGCGCCAAGGCAGGCTAGATCAGCCTGCATGAAAGACATTCGTGTAAAAATCTGTGGGCTATCAACGCCTGAACATTTGGCCAGGTAGCGTTGGTTGTCGATGCCGATGATGCAATGTTGGACGAGATCACCACCAAGGTGCCGCTAGACATGCTACAGCTGCACGGCAAGGAAAGCCCCGCGCGCGTGGCCGAGATCAAAGAACGCTATGGCCTGCCAGTGATGAAGGCAGTCGGGATCGCAGATGCCGTCGATCTGGCGCAGATCGACGCCTATATGCCTGTCGCGGATCAGTTGCTGATCGACGCGAAGCCGCCGAAGAACGCTGAACTGCCCGGCGGCAACGGCCTTGCTTTCGACTGGACGCTGCTCGCGGGTCGCAAATACTGGACGAAACCGTGGATGCTGGCGGGCGGACTGACCGCAGACAACGTCGCAGAGGCCACCAAGCTGACGGGCGCGAAACAAGTGGATGTCTCCTCGGGCGTGGAAAGCGCGCCGGGGCAAAAAGATAGCGATATGATCGCGGCCTTCATCAAGGCCGCGCAAGGAGAGACCTGATGAACGACCTATTCAACAGCTTCATGACCGGCCCCGACGAAAACGGCCGGTTCGGCGATTTCGGCGGGCGGTTTGTCAGCGAAACACTTATGCCGCTGATCCTGAGCCTTGAGGAAGAATACGAAAAGGCCAAGACCGACGACAGCTTCTGGGCCGAGATGGATGACCTGTGGGAGCACTATGTTGGTCGCCCCAGCCCCCTGTACTATGCTCCCGGCCTGACCGAGCATTTGGGCGGCGCCAAGATCTATCTGAAGCGGGACGAGCTGAACCACACCGGGGCCCACAAGATCAACAACGTGCTGGGGCAAATTCTGCTAGCGCGTCGTATGGGCAAGACCCGGATCATCGCGGAAACCGGGGCAGGGCAGCACGGCGTGGCGACAGCTACTGTCTGCGCCAAGTTCGGCCTGAAATGCGTGGTCTACATGGGGGCAACCGATGTGGAACGTCAGGCGCCCAACGTCTTCCGCATGCGCCTGTTGGGCGCCGAGGTCGTTCCGGTCACCTCAGGCCGTGGCACGCTGAAGGACGCGATGAACGACGCCCTGCGCGACTGGGTAACCAATGTCCGGGACACGTTCTATTGCATCGGGACCGTGGCTGGTCCGCACCCTTACCCGGCGATGGTCCGCGACTTCCAGGCGATTATCGGTAAGGAAGCCAAGCAGCAGATGCTGGCGGCTGAGGGCCGTCTGCCCGATACGCTGATTGCGGCGATCGGTGGTGGTTCGAACGCCATGGGCCTGTTCTTTCCGTTTCTTGATGACAAAGACGTTCAGATCATTGGTGTCGAAGCCGGTGGCAAGGGCGTGAACGAGAAGATGGAGCACTGCGCCTCGCTGACAGGCGGTCGCCCCGGGGTTCTGCACGGC
>CAYFXM010000018.1:15774-23051 GCA_964346965.1 uncultured Actibacterium sp.
GAGAAGCGGCTGCCGGACACCCTGGTCGCCTGCATCGGCGGCGGCTCCAACGCGCTCGGCCTGTTCCACCCCTTTCTGGACGAGCAGGACGTGCGCATCATCGGCGTCGAGGCCGCGGGGCACGGCGTCGAGACCGGCGAGCATGCCGCGTCGCTGACCGGCGGGCGGCCGGGTGTGCTGCACGGCAACCGCACCTACCTGCTGCAAGACGATGATGGCCAAATTCTCGAAGGACACTCAATCTCAGCAGGTCTCGACTATCCGGGTATTGGGCCCGAGCATTCGTGGCTACATGACACCGGACGCGCTGAATATGTCTCGATTACCGACAAAGAGGCATTGGGCGCATTCCAACTCCTTTGCCAAACTGAAGGGATAATTCCCGCACTGGAGCCCAGCCACGCGCTGGCGCATGTCGCAAAGATCGCACCGACGCTGCCGAAGGATCACCTGATCTGTATGAATCTTTGTGGCCGGGGTGACAAAGATATCTTTACCGTTGCCCGGGCTCTTGGATTCGACATGGGCGATGCCGAGTAACCCAGGTAATCAACTCTAGATCAGGCGTCTAAACCCGAGTTTAGACGCCTTTTTCTTTTGTTTATTGGCCTTTCCCAATTCCATTGAAAGAATACGTCAGGCGCGTAAAGCGTTTCATCGATACTGATCCCAAAACGGCTGGTTAGTGGTGCTGACCTCGACTGCCGAAATTGAAGTTTGGATTGTTAATGAAAATCAAAACCCTGATTGCCTCTGCTTCCGCTGCGATGGTTTGGGCGAGCGCGGTGGCCGCCGACTTTGACAAGGTGGAAATCGAAGCATTGGAGGCGGCTCTGGCCGCCGCAGATTTTGAGGCCGCAGTCGGTATCCTTCAATCTGCAGGGTACAACAACATCAAGATCGAGATCGACGGGCAGTCCGGCGAGGTCGAAGCCAAGAGCGATGCAGATCATACGGAAGTTGAGTTCACTTTTAACGTTTTGACTGGCGAAATCGGCGAGATCGAAGAGCAAAACTATGGGGGCATCGTCGTTGACAAGGTCGTGATCGAAGATGACTCCGACGAGAACGAATACGACTCGAGCGGTGGACCGAACGACGATGAAAATGACGAGTCGGATGATGAAACAGATGATGACGAGAGCGACGATTCTGACGAACACGATAGTGATGAATCAGATGATTCCGACGATGATAGTGAAGAGGCAGAAGAAAGTAGCCACGACGATTGATGGTATGGCTTCACGGTTAGTTCTAGAGGTCTCTAATCCGGTGAGACTTGCTGTTCCTAGGCGTAACCGTGCAAAGTGGTCCAGCCGTTAACGTGCAAACTAGTCTGAGACATAGCTTATGCGAAGTTTGATCATAGTTCTGTTCTTAATTTTTACGCCGGTCACCGCATTGGCGCAGGATCTGTCACCGCAGGCTCGCATCATTCTCCAGCTTACAGAACAAGGTTTCGAGATTCAGAAACTCTCTCGAACCCTTCTCGGGCGCGTTCGGATCGTTTCAACTAACGGTCGTCTGCGCCGCGAGACTGTGTTCAACCCCAAGACCGGACATGTCTTAAGGGATATTTGGCGCACGATTGCCCAGCAAGAAGATAACGAAGGCGCATCTCTTCTCAATCCATCAGGTGGTGGAGCCGAGGGCAGCACAAGTGGCGGCGGCACAGGTGGTGAGGGCTACGACGACGAGTATGAAGAAGAGGATGAGTACGAGGACAGCCCTGACGAGCCAGATGAACCCGACGAGCCTGACGAGCCAGATGAACCCGACGAGCCTGATGAGCCCGACGAACCTGACGAGCCTGATGAAGTGGACAGCAGTGATGACAGCAGTGGTTCGGGCAACTAACAGCCCGACAGGGCTCGACAATATGTTTCGGGGGCGACATGGGTAGAAGCGCCGGGATTATCGCGGTTCTGGCGTTGCAGGGCATCTGCGCGGGTTTCCTCGTTGCAGATATGTTGGTTTCCGTTCTCGGGTTGCCTATCGCGCCGGTCGCCTGGCAATACTACGAGCTTATCGAAATAGGTGCCGTCCTCGGGTTGATCCTTGGATTGGTTCTGGGGTCAATGCTGCTGCGCAGGATCATTCGGCAACATGCGCGCGTCGAAGAACAACTGCGTGTGGCCTCGGGTGCCTTTATGGAGCTTCTGGAGGAGCGGTTTTCCGATTGGGGTTTAACCAACGCCGAACGCGATGTTGCTCTGTTTTCGATCAAGGGGCTTACCACAGCGGAAATCGCCCAGATGCGCAATACTTCGGAAGGTACGGTAAAGGCTCAGACCAACGCGATCTACAAGAAGGCAAGTGTCGGTGAGCGGGCGCAGCTTCTCAGCTTGTTCATCGACGATTTGTTCGATGAAAACCTGCTGCCGGGAAAACGCGACTAAGCCTTAAAGCTTGTACTGCCTCAGGGTTTCCAAGGGCACGACGTCCAGAGCTCTTTGATGAGTGGATTCCAAATCAACACGGGGTGCACAACCTTCTTCATGCGCTTGCAGGAACCGGCTTGCGCAGAGGCACCAGCGATCTCCCTCACGAAGGCCAGGAAAGCGGAATTCGGGCCGCGGTGTGCTCAGGTCGTTTCCGAGGTATTTGGACATGGCCAGAAACTCTTCGGTCAGAACCACGCAGACCGTGTGGCTTCCTTGGTCTTCGTTGCAGGTATTGCAGGAGCCGTCGCGAAAATAACCGGTCATCGGGTTGGTCGAACAGGGCATTAGCGGGCCGCCGAGTACATTAATCGCGGGATCTTTTTTGTAACTCATGGGGTTTCTCCACTTACCGGTGTCAGGTTGTTCATTTGAACTTGTCCACCAGTTTCTGAAGCGGCGACCGCGCGTCGTGGGTATCGGGTGCTTGTTCGACGGGTTTCGGGCTCGCCTTCTTTGTCGATGGTTTGCCGTTCGAGCTTCGCGGAGGAGCGACGCGCAACGCCACAGCATTCATGAACCGACCAGAGTCGCCCTTTGCCAGATCAGCGGCGCCATCACTTATCCCGCGTATGAGGTCATCCAACCAGTTCTGATCTGCCTTTGCAAAATCGTTCAGCACATAAGAGGAAACCTTGTCCTTATGGCCCGGATGACCAATGCCGAGCCGGACCCGACCGTAGGATTCCCCGACATGGCCATGGATCGAGCGCAGCCCGTTGTGACCCGCATGTCCGCCACCTTTCTTAACCCGGCACTTGCCTGGTGCAAGGTCCAACTCGTCGTGAAACACAACCAAGTCAGCGGGTTCCAATTTGAAAAACCGCATAGCCTCTCCAACAGACTGGCCCGAACGGTTCATAAAGGTTTCGGGTTTCAGCAGAACGACTTTTTCCGTGCCCAGACGGCCCTCGGCAATTTGCCCCTGAAATTTTGAACGCCACGGAGAAAACGCATGGTC
This sequence comes from uncultured Actibacterium sp., assembly GCA_964346965.1. Lineage (GTDB taxonomy): Bacteria > Pseudomonadota > Alphaproteobacteria > Rhodobacterales > Rhodobacteraceae > Actibacterium_B. Next base: position 19,177 of record CAYFXM010000018.1, read on the forward strand.
TTCGGCGATCCGGTCCACCGCCATGAAGCCGATATTGTGCCGGTTGCGCGCGTATTTCGCGCCCGGATTTCCCAATCCGACGAACAATCGCATGTGCTGAAGCCTTCCTGCTCTCTTGAGATAGATGTTAGGCGAGCCGGACCTCGCCCGCAAAGAAAAACGCAGGGTTTTGACACCCTGCGTTTTCGAAAATCGTCGTGAAACGGCAGATTATTCTGCGGTTTCCTCGGCTGCGACTTCTTCTTCGGCCACTGCCTCTTCGCCTTCTTCGTTCTCGGAAGAACGCAGTCCCGACGGCGCCGAGATGTTGGCGATGACAAAGTCACGGTCGGTGATCATCGGGCGCGAGCCTTCGGGCATCGTAATGTCCGAGATGTTGATTGTGTCACCAACTTCCAGACCGGTGAGGTCGGCAACCAGCTTTTCGGGGATGTCACCAGCGGTTACTTTCAGCTCGACCTCGGGACGAACCGCGTTCAGAACGCCGCCCTTCTTGATGCCCGGTGCTTCTTCCTCGTTGATGAACTCGACGGGGATGAACAGGTTGACGCGCGAGGTGCGGTGCAGGCGCATGAAGTCGACGTGGGTCGGCAGGTCCTTGATCACGTCGCGTTGAACGCCGCGGCAGATGACGCGGACGTCGTCCTGACCGTCAACCTTCAGGTTGAACAGGGTCGACAGGAAGCGGCCTGCTTTCAGAGCTTTAAACAGCTCGTTGTATTTCACGTTGATCGGTTGCGGGTCTTCGCCGCCCCCGTACACGATACCAGGGACAAGATTCTCACGGCGTGCTTGACGAGCGGCCCCCTTGCCTGTCCCCGTCCGTACCGTGGCGTTGAAGTCAGGAATCTGACCAGCCATAGCAATTCTCCTAAATAGCTTTGGGCATCCTCCAAGGGTGTATGCCCGGTGAAGCCGCGCACATACACGGGAAATGGCTTAAATGGAAGGGGTTTCTGCCTAGAAAATCAGGCTCCATAGGATCGGCAGCAGGATTGCGGTTGCGAGCGCGTTCAATCCCATTGCCAAGCCCGCGAATGCGCCTGCGACCTCCCCCAATTGCAGCGCCTGGGCGGTGCCGATTCCGTGGCTGGCCGTGCCGATGGCAAAACCGCGAGCGGCTTCGTCCCGAATCCCGATGCGTGACAACAGTAGAGGTCCCAGCATCGCCCCCAAAATGCCCGTCAGGATCACCAGAACCGCTGTTAAAGACGGAAGTCCACCAAGCTGTTCAGTGATACCCATCGCAACGGGCGCTGTAACCGATTTCGGGGCAAGCGAAGCCAACGTGTCCTTCGTTGCGCCCAACCCCCAGGCAATGGCTAGGGCAGCGGTCATCGCAGTCAGGCTGCCGGTCAAGAGGCTGACCAAGATGGCCAATGCCGACTTACGCACGCGGGCAAATTGGCGATACAGCGGAATTGCCAGCGAGACCGTGGCAGGGCCAAGTAAGAAATGTACGAACTGTGCGCCCTCGAAATAAAGCGCATAGCTGGTATCGGTTAGCACAAGGAAAGCGACGAGCACGATGACCGAAACCATGACTGGGTTCAGAAGCGGCGTCCGCCCGCTTCTGTGGAAAAGCCAACTCGCGCCCTGAAACGCCAGCAGGGTCAGCGTCAGGTGCAACAGCGGGGTCGTATTGAGATAGACCCAGATGTCCTGAAATTCACTCATCCGGGGTTCCTTCCGGATTGCGGGACAGGGCTTGCATCATCCAGGCCGTCACCGCGATCGTCAGGACCGTGCTGAGCACTAGGGCGACAGCGATCGGCAGCCATTCATCACCCAACAGCCGGAAATGCAGCATGACGCCCACACCGGCAGGCACGAAAAGCAGCGCAAGATGAGACAGAAGCCCATCGGTCACCCGCAACAAGCCTTCGGGAATGCCGCCTCGAATGGCGAGAAACAGGAACAGCAGCACCATCCCTGCCACCGGGCCGGGCAGGGGTAGGTCCAGAGCGCGTGTCGTGGTTTCGCCAATCAACTGACACGAGAAGATCAGGGTAAGGGCGTTGAGCATTACTCCCATTCTCCGTCGAAACCCTTGGGGACAAGCAATATATCGCGATCAAGATTGGCGACGTTTCGGCGTCCGCACAGGGCCATGGTCATGTCCAGCTCTCGGTGCAACAGCTCCAGCGCGGTGGTGACGCCTTTCTCGCCCATGGCGCCCAGGCCATAGATATACGCGCGTCCGACATAGGTGCCTTTGGCACCCATCGCCAAAGCCTTCAACACATCCTGACCCTTGCGAATGCCGCCGTCGATATGCACCTCTACCCGATCTCCAACAGCCTCGAGGATCGAAGGCAAGGCGCGGATCGAGGATAAGGCCCCGTCCAGCTGCCGACCGCCGTGGTTTGAAACGACGATTGCATCGGCCCCGATATCGGCGGCCATCTTGGCATCTTCGGCGTCCAGAATGCCTTTCAGGATCAGCGGGCCATCCCACTGCTCGCGAATCTTGCGAACCTTCTCCCAATCCAGCCGGGGGTCGAATTGGTTGTGCGCCCAAAGCGACAGGTCGTTGATGCTGGTAACGTCCTTGGCGTGGCCGACGATATTGCCAAACTGACGACGTTGGGTTTGCAGCATCTCGAAGCCCCACCGCCACTTGGTCGCCAAGTTTACAATTGTCCCCGGCGTCAGCTTCGGTGGAACACTCAGCCCGTTCTTGAGGTCCTTGTGCCGCTGACCAAGGATCTGCAAGTCCAATGTTAAAACCAGCGCAGAACATTGCGCATCCTTCGCCCGCTGGATTAGCCGCGCGATGAAGTCTTCGTCCCGCATCACGTAGAGCTGGAACCAGAAGGGGCGTGAGGTCGCAGCGGCCACATCCTCGATCGAGCAGATCGACATGCTGGACAGCGTATATGGCACACCGAATTTTTCGGCCGCGCGTGCGGCTTTGATCTCACCATCAGCATGCTGCATTCCTGTAGATCCAACCGGGGCCAGCGCCACGGGCATCGCCACGTCCTGGCCTACCATCTGGCTTGCAGACGAGCGGCCCTCCATGTTCACTGCCACGCGCTGTCGCAGGCGGATCAGGTCGAAATCGGACGAGTTTTCACGGAAGGTCTGTTCAGTCCAGCTACCGCTTTCGCAATAGTCATAGAACATCCGCGGCACACGACGTTCATAGATGCGGCGCAGGTCTTCGATACAAGTGATGATTGGCATGGGTGCCCTCGCATTGGTCAGTTATTGTTACCAATGCGCGAGCGGTAGTGCAAATGCCTCAGGCGCTGTGAGCCCCGTCGGCCAGCGATTTGACGTAGGCAAGGATGTCGTCGACGGGCTTGCCCTCTTCGATCAACTTGACGATGGCGGAGCCGACAACGGCGCCATCGGCGACCGAGGCGATATCGCGCGCGTTTTCAGGAGTTTTGATGCCAAAACCAACGATGACGGGCAGGTCGGTGGATGCCTTGATCCGGGCAACTTCCGGGGCAACATCAGCTGCCTCGGCCGATGCGGCACCAGTGATCCCGGTGATCGAGACGTAATAGACGAAGCCAGAGGTGTTCTGCATCACCTTCGGCAGTCGCTTGTCGTCGGTCGTAGGCGTGGCCAAGCGGATGAAGTTCAAACCCGCTTCTTGCGCGGGGATGCAGAGCTCCGAGTCTTCTTCCGGGGGCAGGTCCACGACGATCAACCCGTCGACCCCGGCCTCTTTGGCCTCTTCCAGAAACTTCGGGACGCCCTTGCTATAGATCGGATTGTAATACCCCATCATCACGATCGGGGTCGTGTCGTCGATTTCGCGGAAGGTTTTGGCCATGGCCAAGGTCTTGTCCAGCGTCTGGCCCGCCTCCAAAGCGCGCTGTCCGGCTAACTGGATGGTTGGGCCGTCCGCCATCGGGTCG
>CAYFXM010000019.1:0-686 GCA_964346965.1 uncultured Actibacterium sp.
CTAACACCCGGTCTTTGTATTTGGCCCAGTTGCTCCCGGAGCGGTCATCGGAAATGTATTTGGAGACGTCCAGTAGCGGATTCACTACTGCCTCGCAGTTGAAATCGATGGCGACATCGAATTCCGTGGTGCGGCTGCGCAGCGTCTTGAAATACGTGTCGGTCGGCTGGACAACTTGCTTGGGACGGAGACCCACAGTGTGCCACTGCTGGATCAGCCAGAGCGAAACGATCTTGTAGGGCTGATCGACAGCGCGAATGAGAAACTTGAACTCGAAGTCCTGCGGTACGCCAGCCTCGCCCAGCAAACGCCGCGCCTCAGCCCGCGATTTTTCTACGTCAACCCAGTATCCGGCGATGTCCCGCAGTTGCTCTTTGGTGGCTGCGAGCGGATGTTCGGGGAAGACGATGCCGCCAACTGTTCTTACGATGGCATTGAGAGCGAGGAAGTCGGAGCCGCCCCAGCGATCAACGGCCAACGACAGCGCGCGACGAACGCGGGGATCATCGAACGGCTTTATCAGATGGTTCGGAGTGGCCAGCAGCACGCAATTCCAGTCGGACTCCTGAACCTTGATCTGGTCACCCAATGCTCGTCGCAGATTGTCCCGGAACTTGGGCGGAAACCCGCGAAACTCTATTAGGGCTTCACCGTTGCGGATCGCCTCCACGCGGTCGGACTGCTGT
>CAYFXM010000019.1:696-21651 GCA_964346965.1 uncultured Actibacterium sp.
AAATCCGTGGGGTAGGAATTCGGGTTGCGTTTACCGGCGATGAACTTCCCAGGCACGTACTCTGACAAAACAAAGGGGCCGGACCCAAGGATGTTTTTCTCATACCAGTGGATATCCTGGCTGAGCTTTTTGGCGCTATAGATAAAGTTGAAGGGATTGGCTGCTGCCGGGATGAAAGCGGGCGACGGATACTTAAGTTCGAATACCACGCCGTCACCGCCATCGGCATACACCTTTTCCACCATACTGTAAAAAGCCTTACGCGCACTCTTCACACCCCGTGGCGGAAAGATGATCTTGTTGAAAGAGGCCACGACATCCGCCGCTCTGACAGGCTGACCATCCCAAAACTTGGCGTCACGGCGCAGCCTGAAGGTGTATGTTTTGCCCTCATTGGTCGGCTCGGGAACATCCAGCGCGAGGTCACCGACGAGGTCCGTTGGTGAGGCAGGATTGTCCGGATTCACGCGAATCAGCGTGCTATAAAAGGGCGCGACGGGATGGATCAACCCAAACGTGGCTTCCCGGTGGCCGTCAAAGCTGGGCGGCTCAGCCGGCACGACGTAAGTCAGCATGCCACCCCGTTTAGGGGTCTGTGCTGCCATAACGCTACACTCGTTCAGGGTCAGCGCTGAGCTCAGCGTAATGGCAATTAGGAAGGCGGGCGTCGCTACGCGCATGCCGTGCACCTACTCTTCAGTAAGATTCCGTTACGCTTTCTTCCGTTTCCTTACCATGACTTCGATCAAGATTTGCTTCAAAATTTCTTGTCGTCTGTTACAAAAGGAACGTTTAATGAGGGCAACAGCATTATTAGTGCACCGCAACATGCAGCAACTCGTGGCTGCCTGCCGGTGTGCAATTTGACGGCAAGGCGGAAGACCGAAATGGCCGAGTACATACGGTGTTGTGGTAAAGGCCGCCTGTGTGAGGTCGTCATCTGACTCGGGTCAGCCAGGTGTGACGAAGTGCCCGACCTAGCTAGCTGCGTTCCGGATGAGGCACCTGGTAGATCATCACCTCATCTTTGACGTTCTTTAGTTGCTTTTTGCCGATCTTTCTGGTGACGAACTGGCCTTCGATACGCCGCGCCGTCTCAGGGCCGATACAGATCATGCCGCCTTCAGCCACCCCGGCAATTCTGGCGGCGAGATTAACCGCTGGTCCTAACGCCGTGTACGTCCAGCGTACGCCGCTGGCGCCCTCGTACTTGGTAGGGCCGATACGTGCCATGCCGGAGTTGATCCCGATATGCACCGAGAGGGGATCGAAGATACCCGTGAGCTGCTCATTGAGCTCCTTGGTCCGTTGTAGAATTTCAAGTGCGGCCTTTACGGCGTTTGCAGCATGTTCTGTGGGCTCGGCACCCGGAAAGACCACCATCAGCCCGTCGCCGCTCGTTTCAGTGACATCGCCTTCGTGAGCATGGATGGAATCGAGGTAGCGCGAGAAGTACTTTTCCACCATGAAGTCCGCGGTCTGGCGCATGTTTTCACTGAGCTTGGTGTAACCGCTAACGTCGACAAACATTGCTGACATGTCTTGGTCGGTCTGCTCGAGCTCGGGGGCATCGGGATGTTCCTCGAGCTGGCGAATGACCGACTGCGGCACGAAGCGGGCGAGATACTCCTGTGCCCCTTTGAGACGGTCTAGCTTCGTGTCCACCGTCTGCTTTAGACGCAAAGAGGTTTGGATCCGGGCGAGAAGCTCGCCACGGTTAACCGGCTTGGTGAGGAAATCATCCGCGCCGGCTTGAATCCCGCGCACGCGATCATCCACCTGTCCGAGTGCGGTCATGATGACCACCGGGATCAGGCGGCTGTCGGCGTCATCCTTGATTCGCTTGCAGGCTTCGATGCCATCCATGACGGGCATCATTATGTCGAGCAGGACCAGGTCTGGCGGTTCGGCCTTGATCTGCTCGAGGGCCTGGGCGCCATTTTCTGCCGTCGCGACCGCAAAGCCTTCACGCTCGAGCAACCGGGAAACGATGTCGCGGTTGTTTTCGTTGTCGTCGACTACGAGTAAGCGAGCACTCGGACTTTCGGTGGCACTTACGGACTTGCTGCCGGCTGGCTCATCATCCAGATTGCCAGTTGTTGCCTCGGCTGGGGCCGCGAGCGCGGTGTCTGCAGAGCCGGTGTCAACGGCCGCGGGGTTGAAAAGCTTGTTGAAAAGCGCCAGAAGCTCTTTGCCTGCCGTGTGGATGTTTTCCAGATCCGTCACCATATCCTCGAGGCCGCGTTCTTTGGCCTCTTCCAGCAGCAGCTCGCTGTAGCCGATGATGTGGTTTAGCGGTGTACGCAGCGTATGACGTAGCTCGGCATCGGCACCGGAGAGGTAAGCAGGCGCGCGGGAGGGCAACGCCTCCTCGGCGGACGCCTCGGACTTTGCATCAGAACGCTGCCGACCTCTCCCGTTCTTGCTCATGAGGCACTTTTGCCAGACAGCAACGCTTGGATCTTCTCTAGGAGACGTGGAAGATCGATCGGTTTGGTGTCGAAGTCGTCACACCCGGCGGCAACGGCCTTCTCCCGATCGCCCACCATGGCGTGGGCGGTCAGCGCGATCACGGGAATGGCCTTGGTCTCAGCGGCGGCCTTCAATTGGCGGGTCGCCTCCCAGCCATCGAGCACCGGCAGGCTCATGTCCATCAGAATCAAATCGGGGGCTTCGCTGCGGGCCACCTCGATGCCCTGTTGGCCGTCCACCGCGATAGTCACCTCATAGCCCTTGCGCGCCAAGCGCCTGGAGAGCATGTCGCGGTTCATCTCGTTGTCTTCGACCAGGAGGATCTTGGGCATCAGCGAATCTCCGCTTTTTGGGGTTGGCGTGGGTGGACCGGGGCTTTCACGAGATCGCAGACCTCGCGCAGCAGCGCCTCGGGACTGTAGGCTCCTTTCTCGAGTACCGTTTCGACGTAGCCGTCCAGACGCTGACGGTCTTCGGCAGTCAAGTCTTTTGCAGTCATTACTATAATAGGTATGCCGCGCCACGCTTCATGGGTACGGAACTGATCGAGAAACTGAAACCCATCCATCTCCGGCATCATCAGATCAAGGAGGATGACATCGGGAACACTCTCAGCCATTCGCTCCAGCGCCACGCGTCCGTTCGCCGCCTCGATCACGGGACATCCTTCCTTTTCTAACCTCGTACGCACCATCTTGCGTGTATGAGAATCGTCTTCGACGATCAACACGCGGCAAGCCACGTCTGCGCGGCGATACCTTCGTAAGATCTCGGTCAGGCGCTTCCAATCGATCGGTTTGGTGAGGTAGTCCGTTACCCCGAGCGTATAGCCAACGTGTTTCTCGTCCACAATCGTGATCATGACTACCGGGATGTCGGCCAGAGCCGGGTCTTCCTTCAGTGCCGCGAGTACCGCCCAGCCGTCCATGACTGGCATCAGCACGTCGAGCGTGATGGTGTCTGGGTGCAGCTCCTTAGCGAGCTGCAACCCTTGCTTGCCGTCCGCGGCCGCCACCACACGCAAGCCTTCCTTATTAAGCATGCGCTGCATGAGGTCGCGCACCGCTGGATCGTCGTCGATGACGAGCACGGTCGGCGCTTCTTCGGGCACGGGCAGAGCACGTTGTGGTACCTCTTCGACAGCAGGGGTCTGCACGACCTTGCGATCAGTCACTTCGGTGGGGAGGTGGATAACAAAGGTAGAACCTTCGCCGAATGTACTCTCTACGGTAACGTCGCCACCCATCATCTGACAAAACTTGCGGCTGATCGCAAGCCCGAGGCCTGTGCCCCCGAACTGTCGCGTGGTGGAGGCATCGGCTTGCGAGAACGCCTGAAAGAGCTTGTCTGTCTGCTCTGGTGTCATGCCGATCCCGGTGTCGGTGATGCGAAAGCGCATCCAGGGGCTTCCGTCAATCGCTTCCTTCGAGACATTCAGCGTAATGATGCCTTGTTTGGTGAATTTGCAGGCGTTGCTCAACAGATTGAAAAGTGCCTGCCGCACCTTGGTCAGGTCCGCGTGCATCTCCCCCAAGTTGTCGGCGCAATCAACTTGCAGGGTATTGGCGTTCTTCTCCACCAACGGTTGGACAGTGGCCAAGACGTCGCGGACCAGTGTCGGCACATCAAAGCTCTCTAAAAACAGCTCCATCTTGCCGGCCTCGATCTTGGACAGATCGAGGATATCGTTGATAAGACTGAGCAGGTGTTTGCCGGCGACACGAATGTTATCGAGATCAGGAAGAAAACCCTCCTGTCCTAGATCCTCGGCCTCCTCCTGTAACATTTCACTGTAACCGATGATGGCATTAAGCGGTGTGCGCAGCTCGTGCGACATGTTAGCGACGAATTGCGACTTGTGTTGGCTCGCGATCTCGAGCTTATCCACGAGCTCGGCAAGCTGGGCCTCGCGCTGCTTGAGCTCGGTAATGTCGAAGTAGGTGAGCATGCGCCCGCCATCGCGAAGCGCTAGCACTTGGTACTGCAGGACCTTGCCGTCGGCCAGGCGCAGTTCTACAGGGGCAAGATCTCCTTTCTTGATCGCTTTGATTCGCGCTTTGCGATAGTCCTCCCACTCTGGATCTGATACGGCATATGTCCCATTGCGGCGGAGATACTCCATCAGCTCATAAAAGGTAGGCTTACTGTTAACGAACTCTTCGGGGAGACGCCACAGCTCGCGATAAGCGCGGTTGCTGAGCCGAACACGAAGTTGCGAGTCGAGAAAGAGTACGCCATATTCGATGGTTCTGAGAACGGCATCCATGGCGCTGTTAGTTTCTGCGATTTCTTGACCCTTTGCCCGGACCTCGTGGAACAGCCGCGCGTTCTGAATGGCGAGCGCTGATTGTGTGGCAAAGGTTTGAAGCAGGTCTTGGACTGCCTGAGTAAACTCACCCGCGGCTTTGCGGCGCACCACGAGCCCACCGATGATGCGGTCTTCGCGCAGCAGAGGTACGGCGAGCAAGGCGCGAAACCCCGCTGTCAGGACAGCAGGCATGGGATAGTTAGTCTCGCTTGCGAGATCCGGGATTTGCATGGGGGTTCGGTTTGCGGCCGCCCGCCCAACGCCTGAACGATCACCCACACGCTGTTGCGATTTGTGTAGCGACTCTAGCAGTTTTCCGCTGACTCCGTGGTTCGCCCGGGGAATGAAAATTTGCTCGGCCTCATCAAATTCATAGATGGTCCCAGCATCCGTCTTGGAGAGTTCCACTGCCCGCGTAACGATCGTCTGCAGTACTGTCTCCAAATCCAACGTGGAGCTGATTGCTTGGCCGATCTCGCCGAGTGCCTTCAACTCTCCTACCGATCTGGTCAGTTCCTGTGTGCGTGCCTCGAGCGCCTGGAACAGGCGTACGTTCTCGATGGCGATCACGGCCTGGTCAGCGAAGGTCTTGAGGAGCTCAATCTGCTTATCGGGGAACGGCCCTGCCGCGGATCGTGAGACAGCAATCCCGCCAACGGGAGCGCCCTCGCGCAGCATCGGTACAGCAACAACGCTTCGAAATGTTACTGCCCGAGCAACCGCGGGGTGGCCAAAGTCGGGATCTGCCTCTACGTCCGGAATGTGAGCCACAGCCCGGCTGATAATGGAACGACCGATCGCGGTGTCCTGGCCCGGTGGCATCGGAAACGCCCGCTCATAGGCCTTCACTCCCGCAGGCGTTACGCCAGTGTGGCTCACTAGGTGGATGAGCTGTCCGTCAAACTGAAATGCCACGCAGAACTGGCCACCGCAAAGTCGCTTGGCGCTCTCGGCGATCATGTCGAATACAGGTTGGGTATCGGTCGGCGAGCTCGAAATCACCCGCAGTACCTCGCTCGTCGCTGTTTGTTGCTCAAGCGATTCGGTGATGTCTCGGTTACGCGCCTCGAGCTCCTGGAACAGACGTACGTTCTCGATGGCAATGATCGCTTGGTCAGCGAAGGTCTTGAGGAGCTCGATCTGCTTGTTGGGGAATGGCCCTGCCACGGATCGCGATACTGTGATCGCGCCGATGGGACGGCCGTCACGAAACATTGGCACGCTCACAACACTTCGGAACTTCACTGCCTGCGCAACCTTCATAATGTCCTGACCATAGTCGGGGTCTGCTTCAACGTCCGGGATGTGGGCAATGCTGCCGTTCAGAATCGCGCGGCCCGTAGCGCTGCCTGTCTCCGGTTGCCGCGGATATGTACTTCGATACGCTTTCAAGTCCACGCTCGTAAGACCAGAAGTGCTGGTAAGATGAAGTAACTCACCGTCGAACCGACTTACCGCACAGAACTCACCACGGCACAGCCGCGCGGCACTTTCAGCAATCGTGTCAAAAACCGGCTGGAGGTCTCCTGGCGAGCTGGAAATCACGCGTAGGATATCGGCCGTTGCGGTTTGCTGCTCAAGCGACTCCGTGACGTCTCGGTTCCGCGCCTCGAGCGCCTGGAACAGGCGCACGTTCTCGATGGCGATCAGCGCTTGATCGGCGAAAGTGGCGATCAGCTCTACTTGTTTGCCAGTGAAGGGCTGAACCTTTTCTTTCGTCATGAAAATGATGCCAATGGGGACGTCCTTGCGGAGGAGAGGAACGCCTAACACCGTACGGAAACCGCCGAGCTTCTGGGACTCGGCCCATCGGTATTCGGGGTCGACCAATACGTCGGGAACGTGAATGATCTGCTTTTCCAGCGCCACTCGCCCGACAATCGTCCCACGTCCGGGCGAAACAGGATTTTTCTCCACGAATTCGAGCCACTCAGGGGGTGCGCTGCCATAAACGGCTGCCAAGCGGAATGCCTTCCCGTCGGATCTAAAGATGAGACCGTGATCCGCGCGGCACAGCTTTGTCGCGTTCTCGATGAGCGTTTCCAGAACGGGCTGCAGATCAGACGTTGATCTGCTCATGACCTTCAATACGTCGCTGATGGCGGTCTGTTGCTCCAACGCTTCGGTGAGATCACGCGTGCGCACCTCGACCTTCTGCTCCAGATCCGCCCTGGCCTCTTTGATCGCTCCACGCATGGTGTCAAGATCCTGCGCGAGACGCCCTATCTCATCATGGCTACCGGTCTCAACCGGTGCTGCTAGATCCCCACTTGCAATCAGCGCGGCTGACTGTTGTAGCTTCGTTAAGGGACGGGAAACATAGCGCCGTGTAATAAAGATGGAGGTCAGCGAGATTGCCGCAATGACAAAGACTGTCAAGGCAACGATCGCAGAGATTTGTAGGATGATGTTTCTTTTGACAATGTCACGCGAAACGGCAATGGCGATTGTTGCCAGATAGCCTTGATCTGATTTGAGGTCGGCTGTCTTCAAGATAAAGTTTGGTGCCTGCTTGAAATAGGCAGCCTTCTGCCCCTCATATCTAGGCCGTGCCTTTCGGGTGATGAGCCCATACTCGCTTTCCCAGTACACCGATACGTAGACGACCGATTCATCCAAGAACAACGTATCGAGAAAGCGGTCAACAAGAGGGTTATCACGGGTTGCCAGAGGCGCGGGGAGACTGATCTCTGCGACCTTGAGCGCGTAGTCCAAACGGTCCTTTATTTCCGTATCGATGCGCGCGATGTTGACAAAAACGGCAATGGCCGCGAAGCCAGCGAGTATTAAGGTGATAACGGTGACAAAGGTGTAGCTGAAGCGGCGACTAAGGCTGCGGAATTCAAGCAAACGCCCGGGCAACGCGTTTCTCATGAGGAGTTCCCTGGTTTCGCTGGCGAGACCAGTAATTAAAATATTCTACACTGGCTGGGCCGATTGCCGCTGGCGATGCAGTCTGAACTTGCTTGCCGTGTCGAATGATCAACTGAGTCGAATACTCTGATTTATGTGACGACGAGCGAGATTGCCCTACCTGCCTCTGGGCGAGCCTTAGCGCTTTTTGCACCGCAACATGCGGTAACGTGGGTGCACATAGTGGTCGCGACGTGTATTACACACTCTCCAAATAGCCTAGGCCGGAAGCGGTTCGCGCTTGAGAATGCCTCAATTTGGCGCCGCGCGCGATGGCGCCCGTCGCCGCGGTCGTCTGGTCCCTTTTGCAGAGTCTCCGCTGCGCTTGCTATTCCCAAGGTCCAGGTAGAAAATTATTCGGCGTGTTGCCCCAGTGCCCGCTGGACAGCAGTTTCGGAGCGCGCGTCTGGTGTAGGTAGTCATTACGAAGGCATCACGGCGCGACGGGCAATCTGAAAGAACCAACCCGCCCGTAAGTTGCCATCCACTGAGGAGGATATACCCATGGCGGATAAGAAGCGCAGTGCGGTCTCTCGCCGAACCTTCATCAAGGCAGCCGGGGCTGGCGCCCTTGCGACAACATTAGGGCCGGCCATCATCATCCCCGGGCGGGCGGCGAAAAAGACCCTCAAGATCGTCCAGTGGAATCACTTTGTTCCCGGTTATGACAAGTGGTTCAACGAGACCTACATCAAGGAATGGGGCGCGAAGAATGACACCGAGGTGATCGTCGACAACGTCGGCCTCGCGACCCTGAACTCGCGTGCCGCCGCTGAGGTATCGGCGCAAAAGGGCCACGATCTTTTCATGTTCCTGTGGCCACCGCCGGTTTTCGAAGATCAGGTGATCGACCACGCTGAGATCTATCAAGAGTGCGAACGCAAGTACGGCAAGCCGATCGATCTGGCAATCAAGAGCACGTACAACCCGAAGACCAAGAAGTACTACGGTTTCTCCGACAGCTATGTTCCCGATCCGGTGAATTATCGCAAGGATCTGTGGGACGATGTCGGCATGAAGCCGGACACGTGGGACGACATCCGCAACGGCGGGCGCAAGATCAAGCAGAAGCACAACATCCCGGTCGGTATCGGGCTGTCCGCCGAGATCGACACGGGCATGGCGATGCGGGCGATCATGTACTCGTTCGGTTCCTCGGTGCAGGACGCCAATGGCAACCTGGTGCTGAACTCCAAGGAAACGCTCGAGGCGGTCAAGTTCGTCAAGGCGCTGTTCGAGGAGACGATGACGCCCGAGGTTCTCGCCTGGGATGCCTCGTCGAACAACCGCTTTATGCTGGCAGGCAAGGGATCGCTTGCGCTGAACGCGATCTCGATTACGCGCACGGGGGAGAACAAGAAGATTCCGGTCGCCGACGACATCTGGCTGGCCAAGGCGGCGGCCGGACCGGTCCGGCGCATCGGGCTCGAGCACGTGATGGATGTCTATGTGATCTGGAAGTTCGCGGAAAACATCGACGGTGCCAAGCAGTTCCTGGTGGACTACATCGGCAACTTCAAGCAGGGATTCATGGCCAGCGAGTTCTACAATTTCCCGTGCTTCCCCAACCGGGTGCCTGATCTCCAGAAGCTGGTCAGCCACGATCCCAAGGCCAAACCGCCCACCAAGTACAAGGTGCTCGAGGATGTGCTCGGTTGGGCGACCAATGTCGGCTATCCGGGTTACGCCAATGCCGCAATCGACGAGGTATTCAGCACCTGGGTCGTGAACACTATGTTTGCCAAAGCCGCCACGGGCGCCGAGAAGCCTGAGGATGCGATCAAGGCAGCGGAGGCTGCTTGTAAACGCATCTGGGCCAAGTGGCAAGAGAAGAAGATGATCTGATAGCCGACTGACCCGCCGGTGTGAGCATAGCGGGTTCTAGCCGGTATCCAACGCCGGAGAAGGGCTCCGTGAAGCCGGAGCCCTTCTCTTGTCAGCGTTGGCAGCAGGCAAGCAGTTGTCCGTGTTTCCACCACAAAATTCAAAACGAGGTGTAGACTCTCACCGATGAGTACTGTAGAGACACGAAGCATCACGAAGCTCTTTGGCGATGTGCGGGCAGTCGATGGCATCGACCTGCTCGCACGCGAAGGGGAGTTCATCGTGCTGCTGGGGCCTTCGGGCTGCGGAAAGACGACGTTGATGCGCATGATCGCGGGCCTTGAGGAGCCGACAAGTGGCGATGTACTCATCGGCGGAGAAGTCGTGACAGCGCTGCCACCGCGGGCGCGCAACATCGCCATGGTCTTTCAAAGCTACGCGCTTTATCCGCATCTTACCGTGTTCAAGAATATTGCCTTTCCGCTGCGCGCACAGGGGCTGGAGAAGGACACTACTCGTAAGAAGGTGGAATGGGCGGCGGGCATGTTTAAAATCGGCCATTTGCTCGACCGTAAGCCCCGCCAGCTATCCGGGGGTGAGCGTCAGCGTGTTGCGCTCGCCCGCGCGCTCGTTCGCGAGCCGGTCGTGTTTCTGCTCGATGAGCCTTTGTCAAACCTCGACGCGAAGCTCAGGAACTCGGCCCGGGACGAGCTTCAGCAGCTGCAGCGACGCATCGGTACGACTACCATCTATGTTACCCACGACCAGATCGAGGCCATGGGACTTGGCGATCGGATCGCCGTGCTGAATGCCGGTAAGATTCACCAGATCGGCACGCCGCAAGAGGTCTACCATCGGCCCGCCGATACGTTCGTGGCGACGTTTATCGGTTCGCCGCCCATGAACCTGGTCGAGCAAGACGGCACCATCCTCGGTTTTCGGCCGGAGCACTTCATGCCGCGCGACGTCTTAGACGGCAGCGAGGATCTAACCCGTTTCCCCTTCCGCGTGACGCGCATCGAATATCTCGGCGCTGATAGGTTGCTCTACGGTGTGTTGGAAACGCCTTTTCCAGAAGTAAAGGTGATCGCCGAGCTACCGTCGATGGTGACTGTTCCCATCGAACCGGGGCAACCGTATGAGTTCTTCGTCAAGTCGTCCAATGTCAACCGTTTCGACAAGGCGACCGGCCATCGCATCGGGGGGTCGTGATGGCGACGCCTGAGGCTCGGGTCATGACAGTGGCAGGAGCGAAGGGATGGCGGCTGTCCCGGTTTCTCGATAGCGAGCTCTGGCTCGGCCGGATGATGGTCGCCCCGGCCATTATGTATATCGTCTTATTGGTGGGCTTTCCGTTTTTTCTTGCGCTCGCCTATAGCCTGACCAACGTCACGGTCGGTAGCCAGGACATGCGCTTTGTAGGCCTGGATAACTTTCGTGGCGTTGTCAGCAATCCAACGTTTTGGGTGTCCCTTAGGAATACGTTCATCTTCGCGCTCGTCTCTCAGATCGTCGTGGTTGTCCTGGCCAAGATCCTGGCGATGTCCTTGCTGAAGGATTTTCGCGGCAAGTGGCTGGTGCGCCTGATGATCCTGCTGCCCTGGGTGGCGGCGATATCGCTCGGCAGCATCGGCTGGCTGTGGATCTTCGATTCTATTTACAGCGTCATCAACTGGACGGCGCGCGCGATCGGGCTATTTGGGCCCAACACGTGGCCGATCTGGCTAGGTCAGCCGGACCTGGCGATGGCGTCTATTATCACGGTACACGTCTGGCGCCTGTTGCCGCTTGCAACCGTTATCATTCTCGCAGGTCTCACATCGATTCCACAGGACATTCTTGACGCCGCCGCCGTGGACGGCGCCGGTTTCTGGCGCACCTTGTTCCAAATAACGATGCCGCTGTTGCTGCCCATACTGCTGGTGGCGCTGCTGTTCGGCATTGTATTCGCTTTTACCGACATGATCGTAGTGTTTGTGCTGACGCGCGGCGGTCCTTACGACAGCACACAGGTCCTGGCTAGCCTCGCCTACTTCACCGGTATCGACGGCGGCGATCTTGCAGAGGGGGCGGCAATCTCGCTGTTCCTGTTTCCTCTCTTGGCCGTCGTGGCAATCCTATTCCTGCGCCTTGCACGGCGCACCGAGGTGACGTGAAATGAATACGCAAACGATGCCGCTGAAGCGATGGGTTGGCCGCGGCGGACACTTCGGCATCCTTGCAGCGTTTGTGGGCTTTGCGGCCTTTCCGTTCTACTGGATGTTGATCACCACCTTCAAGGAGACCCGCGACCTCCTGAACACCGAGAACAACCCCTGGGTGTACAACGATCCGCCTACACTCGAGCACCTCGAGGTGTTGTTTACAGAGACGCTGTATGCGCAGTGGCTCATAAACACGGCCGTCGTCGGTGTGGCGGTGGTGATTATCACGCTGGTGCTCGCCGTGCCCGCGGGCTACAGCCTTGCGCGGCTCCCGGGTCGGTGGACCCAGCATCTGGCGATTGGGATTTTTCTCACCTATCTCGTGCCGCCGACCATCCTGTTCATTCCATTCTCGCGTGTGATTGCCGACTTTGGACTGCAGGATTCATTGTGGTCTTTGGTGCTGGTCTATCCCAGCTTCACGGTGCCATTTTGCACCTGGCTGTTGATGGCGTTCTTCAAGGCCATCCCGCGCGACATGGAGGAGGCGGCCATGATCGATGGCCTCAGCCGTTTCGGTGCTTTTTTCAAGGTGGTCATGCCGGTGTCGATCGCCGGAATTTTGACGGTTGTTATTTTCGCTTTCACGCTGGTGTCACAAGAGTTTGTTTACGCCTTGACCTTTATTACTTCGTCCAGCCAACTGACGGTGAGCGTAGGCGTGCCGACATTCTTGGTGCGCGGTGATGTCTACTTCTGGGGCTCGCTGATGGGGGCGTGCCTGATCGCAAGTGTACCGATTGCGATTATCTACAATCTCTTCGTCGATCGCTTCATCGCCGGCTTCACCGTCGGCGCCATCAAGTAAGCTTTAGCCTTGTAAGGCTCGTCATTCCGCAGCCCATCCTTGTATGGCATTATTGCGCAGGCGTGCGGTGCCGGCGTACGCATCGGTACCGTCACAGCTGGTTCGAATAACCAAGGCAGAGACGTCGATCCTGTTTTTTCTTCCTAGCGTCCGCGTGACATGGCAGTGAAAGAGAAGGCGCGAGCGTTGCTCCGGCGCCCCGAGTTCGCCCGCATGGCGCGCACGCTCGCCTACGGCGCTGTGGGCGGCGCGGTGTTCTATTACTTCAAGATGCCGCTCGCCTGGATGATGGGGGCGATGGTCGCCACGACTGTGATGTCCATGGCCGGCAAGCGACTGTATGTGCCGTCGTCACTGCGGGCGACGATGGTGACGGTACTGGGGGTGCTCCTCGGTAGCGCGTTCACGCCAGAAGTCATGGAGCAAGCCTCCCGTTGGCCGATTACCTTAAGTGGGCTCGCGGTCTATCTGGTGGCGGTGACGGGTGCTCTCTATGCGTACTTTCGCAAAGTACTGGGCTATGACCCGGTTACGGCCTATTTCTCGGCGACACCGGGGGGCCTCAACGAGATGGTCATCGTCGGCGCGGCCTTTCGTGGCGATGACCGCACCATCGCATTGGTGCACGGCTCCCGCGTGTTGCTGGTCGTACTGATCATACCGTTCTGGTTCCGCTTCACCGAGGATATCGGTGCCGGTGTATCGTTTCGCGGCCCGTCCTTGTTGGAAATCGGTCTGTCTGACCTTGGCATTTTGACCCTGTGCGCCCTCGTCGGGGCGGGCGTCGGCCGTCTTCTTCGTTTGCCGGCCTATCGCATTGTCGGACCGATGCTTGCCTCGGCTGCGATTCACATCGGCGGTGTCACGGCTGCCAATCCACCCTTTGAGCTCGTATTTATCGCCCAGGTGATCGTCGGCTCCTCAATCGGCGCCAGATTTACCGATGTTCCGTTGGAGCGCGTGTTTCGGACCATCGCCGCCTCGGCGGGTTCGACGGCACTGATGCTACTGTTCACCCTGGTGGCTGCACTCGTACTGGCGCCTTTGACCGGAATGCAATGGACGCCGATCGTCCTCGCTTTCGCTCCGGGCGGGCTCGCCGAGATGAGCGTGATCGCGCTGTCGCTTGGTATCGAAACCGCATTCGTCGCTACCCACCACGTGGCTCGCATCGCCATGATCGTGATCGGCGCGCCGCTGATCTTTAAGACCAGGCACCGTCTGGGCAGCGCGGCGGATGCCCAACGGCCTTCCGACACCGAGTGAACGTGCTGGGTCTAGACGCGGATAAAGAGTGGCATTTGTCAGCTTTGAAACGGCGTCGACTATACTCGTATAGAGTGAGCGCGTACTCGCGAGACATGGGAGACCGAGCATGAGCAGTAAGTCCCTTCCTGCTGACCGTCGCTTGAGTCCGCGTCGTGTGACTAGCGTCAAAGCCATGGTGGCGCACCACAGCGTCGGCCTCACGAAATGCAAGCTCGTGGAGATCGGTATCGACGGGGCGTTGATCGAGACCGGCGACCTCGATCTACGGAAAGGCGCCGATGCCGACCTCGTGCTGAAGATTCGCAGGGGAAACAAACTCACGCACTGTCGCGTCCCGGCCAAGGTCGTGCGCCTCACAAAAAATGGGGCCGGGCTCGCCTTCGACAATCTCGACGAGGCTATCTACCGTATCCTTCTCGAAATCGTTTATCCTGATTAGAAACCCGAGTAGCACGTGCCCAGTGTCAAGTAGTCACGGGGTTAGCTTCGAGCAGCCGAGTGCAAAGCAGCGGGTTGGATAAGCACGTTGTTATTGCGTCTTGCCGCTCGCGACTTTGCTCGCAGCAGTCCCGGCGATGCGGCCGAAGACCGACCCCGCCATCAGACCTGAGCCACCGGGATAATTGAAGTAGAACAAACCTCCTACTAATTCGCCGGCGGCGTATAAGCCCGCTATCGGGTTACCGTCTGTGTCGATAACCTGCGCATTCTCGTTGACGCGCAACCCGCCAAAGGTGAAGGTAATGCCACAGGTCACGGCGTAAGCCTCAAACGGCGGCTCATCGATGGTATTGGCCCAGTTCGACTTCGGAATCGTCAACCCTTCGGTGCGCCGTCCATCCTTGATGGCAGGGTTGAAGGGGATGTCTGTGCGCACGGCGGCGTTGTATTCCTTGATGGTTTGAAGCGCGCGCTCCGCATCGACATCCTCGAGCTTGCCAACAAGCTCCTCGAGTGTGTTGGTTTTTACTTTCGTTACTTGACGGATGCGGTACTCGTCACGAAGTAGCGGAATCACTTTGTTATCGAAGATCTGCCACGCGAACTGTGCCGGTTGTTCGAGAATGAGTCGGCCATACTTTGCATAGGTGTAATTACGCAGATCCGCGCCTTCGTCGACAAAACGCTCACCGCGCGCGTTGAGCATGAGACCCAAGGGGTAACTGTGCTTTTGGAAGTTGTCCCCCACGGCAAGGTCGCCGAACGGCGGCGCATTGCGCTCCCAGCCAACCGCGTGACAACCGGACCAGTGGCCCCAAGGCATAGCACCAATCGCCAGTGCCATGCGGATGCCGTCCCCGGTGTTGAACCGCGTGCCGCGCACCTTGGCGACATCCCATGTTGGGCCGAGATAGCGTGCACGCCACTCGGCATTGGCCTCGAAACCGCCACTTGCCAGCACCACAGCACGGCTCTCTATCTCGACCGTCTTTCCCTTGTGCCGGACGCGCACGCCCTGCACGGCGTCGTTATATAGGAGATCTACAGCGCGTGCCTCATACATGACCTTTATGCCTTCGCGCTCGGCGGCCTCAAACCACATGTCTGACAATCCGGGTCCGCCACCCCAGCTCTCGGCGACGAGTCCACCCCAGAACTTGAACTTGCCGTCGATCTTGAACGCCTGCCGGCCCCACATGGGAATAAACCTAATGCCTTTGGAACGCATCCATAGCAGTGTCTCCTTGCTGCGCCTTATGAGGAGCTCGGCCATGTCCGGGTCGACACGGTAATCCGTCACCCGTCCCAGGTCGTCGAAGAAATCCTCCTCGGTGTAGGTTCCGAAGTCGGAGTTGGCGATCTCCTGCTCGGTGAGATCGGGCATCAACTGGCGCAGATCTTCGGTGCCGTTGTAGACGAACCGGAAGGCCCCGGCCGTAAAGCGCGAGTTGCCCCCGCGCTCGGCCTGCGGCGCGCACTCGAGCACGATCACGTTCGCACCGTGCTCGCGCGCGGCCACGGCTGCGCAAAAGCCGGCATTACCGGCGCCGACTACGATTACGTCAGTTTTCTGATCCTTCATCCGATCTCCATTTTACTGACGACGTTCCGAGCTCGCAGCTCGGGGTCGGAGACGCCACGGGATGCCCTTGTTCCCGTCCTCGTGGAGCCCGGTTTCGGCCATGCGATCGCAGCGATGGATCTGTCTGTCCCAGGATGTACTCGCGCCCCGCCGACGCCATGCCGTTGACAAGCCCGAAGCTGGCGCCGCCGTGACTCATCCATTGCGGACCTTTCTCGCCGTTGCGCACATACGCCATGCGGTCCCGCATCACCGCGGCCGCATCGGCGATGAACAGGTCGGGCAGTAACCAAATCAGGTCGATGTGGCCATCAGCAGAAATGACGTGATACTTCATGCCGCTTGCAGATGTAATGTGCTGGAAAACTTCTTCGCTTGCGTTCGAGGTCGATTCTGGCATGGCGCATTTGACCCTGACAAGCAGAGCGCGACTCACGATGTAATCGTGCCAGATGGTGCTAAGGCCTCGGCAGGGGCGTAGAATAACGACCAGATGTCTAACCTCTTCGAACGCCTACTGAGAACCTGCCGCTGCCGCCAACGGCCTCTCGGCCGCGCCGTTCATTCTTTTTTGCTGCTGATCCTGTTGTGTCTCGGTACCGCCTTGCCGCTGTCCGCAGAGGGGCCTGAAACTGCGCAGCCTCAGGACAAGGCGTACCTCCTGTGGCAAGAGGGCTATCTGCTGCACTTGCTGGGTCATTACGACAAGGCAATCGAGGTATTTAGCCAGTCGATTGCGGCACATCCCACCGCTGAAGCGCACACCTTTCGTGGCTGGTCGCTCAGCATGGTGGGACGGCTCAACGAGGCCATTGCCGAGTGTAAGCGTGCGATTGCGTTGGATCCCGACTACGGCAATCCGTATAACGACATCGGCGTCTATCTGATCGATCTCGGGCAGACCGACGAAGCGATCCCTTGGCTTAAGCAAGCGATGGGCGCCAAACGCTACTGTTGCTACCAGTACCCGCACTTCAACATGGGGCGCATTCTGGTGATGCAGGGCCGGCTGACAGAGGCGAGGGGTGAGTTTGAGCGCGCGTTATCCTACGAACCGGATTATCTGCCTGCACAGAAGGCGTTGGAATATATCCGCGAGCACATGCGTGAAAAGGGGCAGGAAAAAATATGATGCAAGTAACAAGTAGCAAGTAACAAGCACCTTCCTATTTCACACTTGCAAGTTCCCACTCGGCGTTAAGTTAATCCAATCATCACGTTCTTTTTGAATGCCGGCCGCTCGGTCAGGCGGTCGTACCAGCGCTTCAGATTGGCCAGATTCTCGTGCTCGATGTCAAAGGTGTACCATCGGTACGCCATGATTCCCACCGGAATATCGCCCACCGACAATGCGGCGCCCGCGACGAAATCGGTGCGAGCCAGGTAATCGTCGAGAATCTTCAATGCCTGCGCAGTCTTGTCCCGGGCTGCGGCGATCGCCGCCTGGTCTCGTTTCTCCGGCGGCGTCCGAATCAATCCCCAAAAGACGGGACCAATCGCCGGGCCGAGCATGCTGAGCTGCCAGTCCATCCAGCGCTCGGCGAGTGCCCTTGCGTGTAAATCCTCGGGGTAAAGCGCCCCCCGGCCATGCTTGGCAGCCAGATAACGGATGATGCTGTTGGACTCCCAGAGGACGAAGCCGTCATCGATAATGGTGGGTACGAGGCCATTCGGATTAAGCGCAAGGTACTCAGGGTCACGGTTTTTCCCGAAGGAACCACCCACGTCTTCCCGCTCGTAGGCGAGGCCCAGCTCGTCACAGCACCAGAGAACCTTCTGCACGTTTGATGAGTTTTTTCTCCCGAGTATTTTCAGCACTGGCCGATCCTCCTCAGAAAACCCCCGTCGAGCGGACGGGTATGTGGTGGGTGTTGTGGTCGGATCATTCTGGCACTGTGTCTCCAGATTTGACAAGAATTTCGCTTATTTGCCGGTTCGCTTGAGCCGGATTCAGAGAGCGCGTACCATCAAACCCAGGTTCACCTGCGGGTTTCTTGTAATCCAAGCGGGCCGTAGGTGATCCGGCAATAACCACTGTCTGGAGGATAATCATCATGAATACCTCGCGTATGTTGCTGCGAGCGGTTCTGTTTCTCGCTATCGCATCGGGCCTGGTCGGTTTGCCGACGCAGGCGCAAGCGCTCGAGGACAAGCTCGTGGTCGTGACCTCGTTCCCTAAGGACCTCACCGGGAAGTTCAAGTCTGAATTCGAGAAGCGCAATCCCGCTGTGAAAGTGGAGATCTTGAGCAAAAAGACTACGGCCGGCATCAAATATGTCCAGGAAACAGCCGGCAACAACACCTCCGATGTTTTCTGGGCTTCGGCCCCGGATGCCTTCGAGGTGTTGAAGGGAGACGGTCTGCTGCAAAAGTACGCGCCTAAAGCCGAGGGAATCCCGGAAAAGGTGGGCGCCTATCCGATCAACGATCCCGATGGTTTTTACATCGGTTTCGCCGCAGCCGGCTACGGCATCATGTGGAACACCCGCTACCTCAAGGCGAAGAAGCTGCAACCGGCCAAAGAATGGGCAGAGCTGGCCAGACCCGAGTATCACGGCCACGTCGGTATGTCGGCGCCGTCACGTTCTGGCACAACACACTTGACGGTTGAGACTGTGCTGCAAGGCGAAGGTTGGGAGAAGGGCTGGGCGCTCTGGAAGGAGATTGCTGGCAACTTTAAGACCGTCACCGAGCGTAGCTTCGGTGTGCCCGACGGCGTGAACAGTGGCGATTTCGGTCTCGGTATCGTGATCGACTTCTTTGGCCTGTCATCGCAGGGCTCGGGCTTCCCGGTAGAGTTTGTTTATCCGACCGTGACCACGTTGGTGCCGGCCAACATCGCCATGCTTAAGAATGCACCGCACCCGCAAGCGGCCGCTGCCTTCATCGAGTTCTTGCTTTCGCCGGAAGGCCAGGAGACGTTGCTCGATCCGAAGATCCGCCGTTTGCCGGTGAACCCGGCGACCTACGCGAAGGCACCTCCCGGTTTTCCCAACCCCTTCAAGGATAAGTCGATCGGTGCGGCCGTGAAGTTTGACGTGGATCTGTCGAAGCGTCGCTACAATGTCGTCAACTCTATGTTCGATGTCATGATTACCTATCGGCTCGGTGACTTGCAGGCGGTGACGCGCGCGATCCAGAAGGCGCAAGCGGCGGCGGCAAATAGACCGGGTGACGATAAGGTCGCCGCGCTGGTCAGCGAGGCGCGTGCACTAGTGGCGGCCGTGCCCGTGACTGAGGCGCAGGCTTCTGATCCCGCGTATGCCGGCATCTTCAAGAAGAAGCGCAAGAAGAAGGCCGATGTGTTACCGCAGCGCCAGGCCGAAGTGGAAGAACAGTGGGATGCATTCGTCAGAAAGAACTATGCACAAGCGCTGGCGAAGGCTGAGCAGGCGCTGTTGATGGCGCGGTAGTTCTCCTCCTGGACGGGTCCGGGGCGACCCGGACCCGTTTATTGTTTTTACGCTGCGGAAAGTCTCGATGAATGCGCATTGGGGGCAGAGGGCCGTTGCGTTACTGATCGCGGCGTTCCTGTTCCTGTTTCTCGTTGTCCCTATCGTTCAGGTGATCTTCGTCGCCTTTCAGGCGCCGGGTACGGGCGCGTTTACGCTCGTCAATTTTCAGGATTTCTTCAACACTTCGCTTTTCCGCGAAGCCTTTTGGAACTCGCTCTACGTGGCCGCCATGTCGGTGCTCGTCGCTACAGTGTTCGCCATGCCGCTCGCCTACTTCACGACCCGCTTCGAGTTCCGCGGCGCGATCATAGTGCAGACGCTGGGGATCATCCCGTTGATCATGCCGCCTTTTGTCGGTGCGGTGGCGATGCAATTGCTGTTTGGCAGCAATGGCAGCGTAAACCTGCTCTTGGACGAGTGGTTTGGAATCAACATACCGTTCATGGAGGGGTTGAATGGTGTCATCTTCGTAGAAAGCATTCATTACTTCCCTTTTATTCTTATTAATCTCTCAGCCAGTCTTAACAATATCGACCGCGCCATGGAAGAGTCGGCACAGAATCTGGGCGCCTCCGGCCTGCGCTTGTTCCGCCGCATCGTCTTTCCGCTGGCGATGCCTGGATACGTGGCCGGTGCCTCGCTGGTCTTTATCAAGGTTTTCGACGATCTCGGCACGCCTTTGCTGCTCAATGTTAACAACCTGCTCGCGCCGCAGGCGTATCTCAGGATCTCCTCGATTGGCATTACCGACCCGATGGGCTACGTGATCTCGGTGATCCTCGTGGGCTTCTCGCTGTTTGCCATGTGGGTGGCGGCACTCGCGTTGCGCGGCAAGGACTACGCGACCGAGCAACGTGGGGGAGGGGGGCTGGCCAAACGGCAGATGCGGCCCTGGGAAAGCGTGTTGTCTTACACTGTCATTGTCCTGATTCTATTGCTCGTGCTTTCGCCGCACATCGGCCTGACACTGCTTTCTTTCGGCACCATCTGGTCATTCAGTGTGTTGCCGGATGGGTACACGACCAACCATTACCTGGAGGTCTTCGAACAGTCGCCGCAGTTTGTGACCAACACCGTGCTATACGCCTCCTTGGCGGCGCTTATCGATGTGACTATCGGCACGGCGATCGCCTACCTCGTGCTGCGCACGAAAATCGTGGGGCGCGAGTGGCTCGACTACGTGGCGATGGCAGCGCTGGCGGTACCAGGTGTCGTGCTCGGCATCGGCTATTTGCGGACGTTCTTCGGCGTGCAACTGCCATGGAGCGATCAACCACTGGCCAGCTGGTGGGTAATGCTAGTCATCGCACTTTCGGTACGACGATTGCCCTATGCCTTGCGTGCCTGCACGGCGGCACTGCAACAGCTCAGCGTGGCGCTCGAGGAAGCAGCCGAGAATCTGGGCGCGGGCAAGCTCAAGACGGTGCGCCGTATCGTGGTGCCATTGATGGTGGGCGGCATTCTGGCCGGCTTTGTTACCAGCTTTGCCACCGCTGCGGTCGAGCTATCGGCGACCATTATGCTAGTGTCGGCAGAGTCCGATGCGCCATTGGCGTATGGACTGTATGTGTTCATGCAGACAGCCGCCGGCAGAGGTCCGGGAGCAGCGCTTGGTATCATCGCTGTCTTGATCGTCGGCATCGCGACCTATCTTTCGCACCGGGTCATCGAACGCGGCC